>CAZIVF010000015.1:26370-27999 GCA_964542725.1 uncultured Subdoligranulum sp.
CCCCGCAGCGAAAGAGAAGAAACGGCTGGAATACCGCGCAAGTATTTGTTATAATGAAACAAAAAGGGCGGTGTACAGCGGAACCGGCGGCAGCGCACCGGAAGAGCTGCCGCGCGCTGCCCCGGGGCAAGCGAAGCCGGGGACTGTCCGGCGGCAGGAAAGCGAGCGAGGAGGAGGAACTTCCCATGCAGGAAGCAATCTTGTATATACACGGTAAAGGCGGAAACGCCGGGGAGGCAGACCACTATACCGACCCACATCCTGTGCGGCGAGAAGGATCATTTGACCTCCCTGGATACGGTGCGCGCCCTTGCAGAGCAAACCAAGGCCACCTTGACGGTCATGGAGAACGGCGAGCATTGGTTCCACACGGGGGAGCAGATGGCCTTTCTCGATCACTGGATCAAAAGCCGTCTCTGACGCCGCGCGCCGGGCTGACGGGGAACGCCCCGGCTCTGCACTGCCCAAAAAAGCGGCTCGATCCAAGCAAACCAAGCAAAAAAAGGAGCTTCCTATGAAAAAGATTCTGCTGCTGGCCACCGGCGGTACCATCGCCTGCAAACCCACTGCGAAGGGCGGCCTGGCGCCCGCCATCACGGCGGAAGAGCTGCTCCGGTTTGTGCCGGAACTGGGAGGGATGTGCCGCATCGATACCTGGCAGCTGTACGATCTGGATTCCACCAACATCGGCCCCGCACAGTGGGTGGGGATGGTGGAGGCGATCCGCCGCAACTATGGCAGGTATGACGGTTTTGTCATCGCCCATGGCACCGACACCATGGCCTACACCGCCGCCGCCCTCAGCTACATGATACAGAACACCGCCAAACCTATCGTGCTGACGGGCAGCCAGAAATCCATCTATAACCGGGATACCGACGCCCGCAACAATCTGCTGCAGGCATTCGCCTATGCCGCCGCGCCGGAGGCCTGGGGGGTGCAGATCGTCTTCGACAGCAAGATTATCCTGGGAACCCGCGCCCGCAAGGTGCGCAGCAAGAGCTTCAACGCTTTCTCCAGCATCGACTACCCGGAGACCGCCGTCTTCCGCGATGAGCGGCTGATCCGCTATGTTCCCCGGCCGGCCGCCCCGGGGCCGGTGCAGTTCTATACCCGGCTGAATCCCTCGGTGTTTGTGCTGCGGCTGCTGCCCGGCATGGATGCCTGCCTGTTTGACGCGCTGAAAGAGCACTACCAGGCCCTTGTGATTGAGGGGTTCGGCGTGGGCGGCCTGCCGGGCGGGGAGGACGGCCCCCTGCTGCGCGCCGTGCGGGGCTGGCTGGCCAGCGGCCGGCTGGCGGTTTTCTCCACCCAGGTGCAGCATGAGGGCAGCGACCTCTCCGTCTACGAGGTGGGGCGTATCGCCCGGGAACTGCCCGGCGTGCTGGAGGCGAGGGACATGACCCCCGAAGCGGTTGTCACCAAGCTGATGTGGGCCTTGGGCCAGACAGAAGATCGCGCCGAAGCCCAACGCCTGTTCACCACGCCCGTTCAGTTTGATCTGCTGTAGGCCGGGACTCTCTGCCTTACAAGCCGCCTTCCTTTCCTGTATATGGGCGTTTTTCTTTTGATAAAACCCAATATATCGTGGTTTTGTGCGGCTTCTGGTCACTGTATTTTGTCGCTTGT
>CAZIVF010000016.1:0-6638 GCA_964542725.1 uncultured Subdoligranulum sp.
TAAGATATATCCGCTGGTCTGCATTTTGTATGCAGTGGATTGAAACATATAGCTTTTTGCGTATGAAAAGGCGTATTGCTGCCGCAGTGGTTCACACTGCGGCAGCGGTATTCAGGGCATTTTTATTATACCAGATCAAAAGTCCCATAATTCTCCCTCCATTGCCTGTTTCCGGACCTTTTTTAGAAAAACGTCCGCCCGCTTCCCTGCCGGCGTTCCCGGCGGGGGAGCTCCCCCATTGTTGACAAAAAAAGCGGAAATGGGTATACTAATCTCATTATGTGGCAGGGTATCTCTTGCCTCTGAATTGAGAGTTTGACCCACGGATCAAATTTGATTGGAAAGTGTGAGGTTTCTATGTCCAACCCATCGGAAAACCAATTAAAGCGCTCTTGGGAGCATTTTATAAAGTATAAACCGCTGATCCATGAACTGGTCAGCCGGGACCTGAAGGTGAAATACCGCCGCAGCTTCCTGGGGTATGTCTGGAGCATCCTGAACCCGCTGCTGATGATGATCCTGCAGAGCATCATCTTTTCCTATATGTTCCGCAGCAATATCCCCAACTTCCCGCTCTATCTGATCTGCGGCAACACGCTGTTTACCTTCTTTAATGAGACCACCACGATGGGCATGGACTCCATCATCCAGAATGCGTCGCTCATCAAAAAGGTCTACATCCCCAAATTCATCTTCCCGCTCAGCCGTGCGGTTTCCTGCTTTGTCACCATGGCTTTCAGCCTGGCCGCCATCGTGCTGGTCATGCTCTTTACCAGGGCCACGTTCTACTGGACGATCCTTCTGTTCTGGCTGCCGCTGGCTTTCCTGTTCCTGTTCAGCTGCGGCATGGCGCTGCTGCTGTCCGCTCTCGCGGTTTACTTCCGGGATATGCGCCATCTTTACGGCGTTCTGACCATGGGCTGGATGTACGCCACCCCGCTTTTCTACCCTCTTGAAGCGCTGCCGGATCAGATCATCCCGCTCATTAAACTCAACCCGCTGTATCACTACATCAACCTGTTCCGCAATCTGGTCATGTACGGGAACATCCCTGGCCCCAACACCTGGTTTGCCTGTATCGCCAGCGCCGGCGTGGCCTTTGCGCTGGGGCTGCTGGCCTTCCGGAAACTGCAGCGGAACTTTATTCTGTATATCTGAGGGGAGCGAGGGAACATCCATGGCACCAATTATAGATGTGAACGACGTATCCATGCGGTTTAATCTGGCGACGGAGAAGACCGAAACGCTCAAGGAGTACGTTGTAAAACTGGCGAAGCACCGGCTTCTGTTCAATGAGTTTTACGCGCTGAAGCATGTCTCCTTTTCCGTGCAGCCGGGGGAATCCTTGGCGCTGATCGGGCGCAACGGCAGCGGCAAAAGCACGATGCTCAAGGTTATCGCGGGGGTCATGTACCCCACGCTCGGCAGCGTGCGGGTGAACGGCGATATCGCGCCGCTGATCGAACTGGGCGCCGGCTTTGACCCCGACCTCACCGCCAGGGAAAATGTGTTTTTGAACGGTGCCGTCCTGGGCCATGACCGGGACTACATGAACAGCCATTTCAATAACATCGTCGACTTTGCGGAACTTTGGGATTTCATTGACGTGCCTGTCAAAAACTTCTCTTCCGGCATGGTGGCCCGCCTGGCCTTCGCCATCGCAACCGAGGTGAAGGCGGACATTTTGCTCTGTGACGAGATTCTCTCTGTAGGGGACTTTATGTTCCAGCAGAAATGCCACAAACGGATGCAGGAACTTCTGGCGGGTGGAACTACGCTGCTCTTCGTGAGCCACGATATTGACCAGGTCAAAGAACTGTGCCAGCGCGCCGTCTGGATCGACCACGGCGAGAAGCGGGCGGACGGCCCCAGCGCGTCTGTCTGCGACGAATATGTGCAGTTTATGCAGGGGAGCGGGGCATAACCCGGCAGGAAACACAGGCGCACCGCAGATCGTGGGATCTGCGGTGCGTTTTGCTGCGTTTTATCCGGCGCGCCCGTTGAAAAAGCCCGCTCTTTGGCTTATACTACTATTAAAAAACAGGCAGCGGAGGAGCAAGGCGATGATCTTTGCCACAATGGCGCAAATGAAGGAAATGGACCGTATCGCCATACAGGAGCGGGGGATCCCCTCGCTGCTGCTGATGGAGCGGGCCGCCGCAGCGGTGACGGAGGCCGTGCTGGCGCATCTGCCGCAGAAAAACGCGCCCCGCGTCACCGTGCTGTGCGGCCCCGGCAACAATGGCGGCGACGGCCTGGCCTGCGCCCGGCAGCTTCTGGGGCGCGGCGTGGCGGTGCGCACGATCCTGGTGGGCAGCGCAGAAAAAATGACAGGAGACGCCCGCGCCATGGCCGCGCGCTTGGCGCAGGCGGGCGGCAGCGTGGAACCCTGGCGCTCCGCCGCGCCGGGTTGGGCGCAGAGCGACTGCCTGGTGGACGCCCTGTTCGGCGTGGGACTCTGCCGCGAGGTGGGCGGGGATTTCCGCGCCGCCATAGAGGCCGCCAACGCGGCGGGGGTTCCCATCGTCAGCTGCGATATCCCGTCAGGTCTCCACGGGGATACGGGGGAGATCCTGGGGGTGGCCATCCGCGCGGCACAGACGGTCACTTTCAGCTGCGCCAAGCCCGGCCTGGTGCGGGCCGACGGCCCGGCCTGCACCGGGCGGCTCACCGTGGCGGGCATCGGCATCCCCACTGACCTGCTGCCCGGGGAGGGGGCGTGAGGGGCGGCCATGGAATATCGTCATATCCAAAAAGCGGTTTTCCGCGCCCGGCCCAACCGCTTTATTGCGCAGGTCAGCCTGCCGGATGGCACACCGGTGCGGGCGCACGTCAAAAATACCGGCCGCTGCGCCGAGCTGCTGGTCCCCGGCGCCGAGGTCTTTCTGGAATACAGCGGGAATCCCCGGCGCAGCACCCCTTGTGACCTGGTGGCGGTGGAAAAGCAGACCCCGCGCGGGCCGCTGCTCATCAACATGGACTCTGCGGCTCCCAACCATGCGGCGGGGGAATGGCTGACCGCCGGCGGCCTTGGCCCGCTGGCCCGCTTGAAGGCGGAGCACACCCTGGGAGATTCCCGCTTTGACTTTTATGCGGAGCAGCGGGGCCGCCCACTGCTGGTGGAGGTCAAGGGCTGTACCCTGGAGGAGGAGGGCGTGGCAAAATTCCCCGATGCCCCCACGCTGCGGGGCCTCAAGCATGTACGGGCCCTGACCGGCTACGCCCGCCAGGGCTGGCGCTGCTGTGTGCTGGTGGTCATCCAGATGAAGGGGGTCAGCCTGTTTTGCCCCAACTGGGCCACCCATCCTGCCTTTGGCGAGGCCCTGCGGGAGGCCGCCGCCTCCGGGGTGGAGGTGCGCGCCGTGGACTGCCGCGTTACCCCCCGCTCAATGACCATCGACGCCCCTGTGCCAGTCAATCTGGAACCGTGAACAAACCTTGGCACTGCACGCTGCAAGGCCCGCCTGCGCGGGGCTTCGGACTGGCCGGGAGGGACTGACCGCCCTGCGGGAAAGGCGGGGGCCACCCGGAATGACCGGTCCCCGCAGCCCCGGCCCGGAAAAGGGTCCAAAATCCCGCACCGCCCGGGGCCGGTGGAACTGGCCAGCTGCGCCTTCGGGCAGAGCAGCAAGGTCAGCTATCTGCAGATGCTCACGGCGGTGTGCGCGGTGGTCAACGGCGGGAATCTGATGAAGCCTTATGTGGTGCAGCAGATCACCGCCCCGGATGGCACCGTGACCCAGACCGTTGCGCCGACGGTGCAGCGCAGGGTCATCAGCGAGGAGACCTCGGCCGCCATGCGCACCCTGATGGAGGGGGTTGTTACCACCGGCACCGGCAAAAACGCCGCCTTGCCCGGTTACCGGGTGGGCGGCAAAAGCGGTACCAGCCAAAAGCTGGACAGTGAGGACGCCAAGGCCCGCATCGCCAGTTTTGTGGCGGTGGCGCCCATCGACGACCCTAAGCTGGCGGTGCTGGTATGCCTGGATGAGCCGCATAGTTGGACCACCAGCGGCGGCTCGCTCTCCGCGCCCGTCTGTGCCGAGGTCCTGGCCAAGAGCCTGCCCTACCTGGGGATCGAGCCGCAGTATACCGAGGAGGAGCAGCAGAAATACTTCACCACTGTGCCGGATGTCACCGGATGGCGCGCCGCGGCGGCGGTGCAGAAATTGAGCGAGTACACCCTGACCGGCAGCCCCCACGGGGAGGGGGAACGGGTTGCCAGCCAATACCCGCTGGCGGGTACCGCCGTCCGGCGCGGTTCCACCATCGTGCTGGATACCACCGGCTCCTACGACCCCACCGCCGAGGAATAGGCGCGTTTACCGCCCCAGCAGCCAATACAGGCAGGCCGCCTGGGCCAGCAGGATGGCGGGGATGCCCGCCACAAACCTGCCGTGCCGGGTCTTGTGGCGAAAAAGATACATCCCCGCCCAAACGCCGGGGCTGCCGCCCGCCAGCGCCAGCAGGAACAGGGTGCGTTCCCGCACCCGCCAGCCGCCTCGCGCGGGCCGGCAAATAAAATTCCCCTGAGGAAACCGCCGCCGGCAGACGCCCGGCGGCGGTTCGTTTTGACGCTTTCGACGGCCAACCCCGCCCTGGATTTTTTATCCGGGGAGCGAATATTTTGAAAAATTTCATTACTTTCACACCAAAATATGTTACAATAACTCAGTATAATGAAAAATAGGCCAACGGAGGGAAACTGCTCATGGCAAAGACTGCCTTTGTCACTTTTGACGGTGTATGTAAATATTACCAGATGGGCGGCAGCCGCATCGCCGCCGCCGACCATGTCACCTTCGAGATCGAGAAGGGGGAGTTCTGCATCATCCTCGGCCCTTCCGGTGCGGGCAAGACCACCGTGCTGAACATGCTGGGCGGCATGGATACCTGTGACGAGGGGACTATCCTGCTGGATGGTGAGAAAGTCAGCGATTTTGACCAAAAGCGCCTGACGGAGTACCGCCGGTATGACGTGGGTTTTGTATTCCAGTTTTACAACCTGGTGCAGAACCTCACCGCGCGGGAGAATGTGGAACTGGCCGCCGAGATCTGCCGCGAGCCGCTGGATGCCGACACCGTGCTGGAGGAAGTGGGCCTGGCCCACCGCAAAAATAACTTCCCGGCCCAACTTTCCGGCGGGGAGCAGCAGCGCGTCTCCATCGCCCGCGCCCTGGCAAAGAACCCCAAGATCCTTCTCTGTGACGAACCCACCGGCGCGCTGGACTACAAGACCGGCAAGCAGGTGCTGGCGCTTTTGCAGCAGACCTGCCGCCAAAAGGGCCGCACCGTCATCGTTATCACCCACAACAGCGCCCTGGCGGCCATGGCCGACCGGGTGATCCGTATCAACAGCGGCCGCGTGGTGGAGATGACGACCAACCCTGCCCCAACCCCTGTGGAAAGGATCGAATGGTAAATGCCCCGTACATATCGTAAAAATATACTGCGAACCTTCCGCAGCACCCGCAGCCGGTTCCTGGCGATCTTCTCCATCGTGGCGCTGGGGGTGGGGTTCCTGGCCGGGCTTTCCGCCACGCCGGTGGACATGAAAAACTCGATGGAAGAGTACATGGACGCCGGGAACTTCTATGATCTACGGATTCTCTCCACCTTGGGCCTGACCGACGAGGATGCGGCGGCGCTGGCCGCCGTGGAGGGAGTGGAGGCGGTGCAGCCCGCCTACTCCGCCGACCTGCTGGTAAAGGCGGGGGAGGCGGATACCGTGGTAGCCCGCGCCCACAGCCTTCCGCCCGAGGACGGCATCAACCGGCTGACCCTGGTGGAGGGCCGTCTGCCTGCTGCCCCCGGCGAGTGCGTGGTGGAGGCCGGCGCCAATGAGATGAACCGGGCCTTCGCCGTCGGCTCCACCTTCCTGGTGGGGGACGATAACGAGAATTTGGACGAGAAGCTGGCCATCACCGAGTTCACGGTGGTGGGTACCGTCCATGACGTGAACTATTTCAGCTTTGAACGGGAACCGGCCAGCGTCGGCAACGGCACCGTCAGCCTGGTGTTCTACATCCTGCCGGAAGCGTTCGCCTATGAGGCTTATACCGAGATCTACCTTACTGCCGCCGGTGCGCGGGATCTCTTCAGCCTGGAGGAGGACTACCAGGCCGCGGTGGACGCCCTGGCAGAGCGGGTGGAAGGGATAGAAGATCTGCGCTGCCAGGCCCGATACGACGGTATTCTGGCGGAGGCCCGCGCTGAACTGGACGACGCCTGGGCCGAATACTATGACGCCAAGGCCGAGGCGGACGAGGAATTGGCCGACGCCGCCAGGGAACTGGCAGATGGCCGCCAAGAGTTGGAGGATGGCGAGCGGGAATACCAGGACGGCGAGGAAGAATATGCCGACGGTGTGACCCAACTGCGGGATAATGAGGCGCTGATTGCGGACGGCATAGAGCAAATAGCCGCCGCCCGCCGCCAGCTGGAGGAAGGCCAGGCCGCCTGGGACGAGGGATGGCGGCAGTTTAAGGATGGCGAGGCCCAGCTGGGGGAGGCCAAACTCCAACTGGACGAGGGCCAGCGCCAGTATGAGGAGGGCAAGGCTCAGTACGACGCCGCGCTTGCGCAGATCGAGGATGGCGAGACCCAGCTGGCTGCCGCCAAGGTCCAGCTGGACGACG
>CAZIVF010000016.1:6738-27822 GCA_964542725.1 uncultured Subdoligranulum sp.
GCCGCCGGCGCGCAGCTGTACGAGGGCAAGCGCCAGCTGGAGGAGACCCGGAAGACCCTGGAGGAGGGCTGGACGACCCTGGCGGACAAGCAGCGGGAGCTGGAGGATGCCGAGCGGCAGATTGCCGAGGCCCGGCGGAAGCTGGCGGATGCCCGCCTGGAACTGGATGATGCCCGCCGGATCATTGCCGAGAACAAGCAGAAGCTGCTGGACGGCGAGATAGAATACGCCGATGCCAAGGCCGAGGCGGAGCGGAAGCTGGAAGATGCCCGCAGGGAACTGGAGGACGCCGAGCGGGAGCTGGGCAGCCTCCAATACCCGGAATGGTATGTCTGGGATCGCGGCTACAACGTCAGTTTTTCCTCCTTTGACGCCAACGTGGCCAAGCTGCAGGCCATCACCACGATCTTCCCGGTGTTTTTCTTCCTGGTGGCGGCGCTGGTGGTTTCCACCACCATGACCCGCATGATCGAGGAGGAGCGCCTGCAGATCGGCACCATGAAAGCCCTGGGCTACACCAGGGGCGAGATCATGAAAAAGTACCTCTGGTACGCCCTCATCGCGGCGGCGGCGGGTACCGTGTTCGGTCTGGCAGTGGGCTTCTACGCCTTCCCCACCATCATCTGGTCCGCATACGAGATGATGTACTATATGCCGGTTATCCATGCACCCTGGCTGCTGGATAAGGCGCTCTTCGCGGGCGGCACGCTCATCACCCTCACGGTGGGAATCACCGCCCTGGCCTGCCGCAACTCCTTGGCGGAGGCGCCGGCGTCCCTGATGCTGCCCCGCGCGCCCAAGGCGGGCAAGCGGATCTTTTTGGAGCATATCGGCCCGCTGTGGCGCCGCCTGCCCTTCACCTGGAAAGTCACCTGCCGCAATCTGCTGCGGTACAAAAAGCGCTTCTGGATGACAGTCATCGGCGTGGCGGGCTGTACGGCGCTGCTGGTTACAGGTTTTGGCATTGCGGATTCGCTGGATGCCATCGTTTCCAATCAGTTTGGCCGCATCTATCATTATGACCTGACCACCGCCGTCGCCCATCCGGAGGATACCGCCGAGGGGGAGGTGTACGAATACCTGTTCGGCAGTGAGTTTGACGCCTCGCTGGCCACCGCTACCGAGAAACTCAGCCAGCACACCCCCGACGGCGCCTCCGTGGAATGCTATTTGCTGGTCCCACAGGATGTCGCCGCATTTGCCTCCTTTGCCGATCTGCATGAAAGAATTTCCGGCGTCGCCACCCCTCTGGGGGAGGAGGGCGTGGTCCTTACCGAGAAGTTTGCCACCGCCATGGGGGTGCAGGCGGGGGATACCGTCACCCTGGAAAACGCTGACGGCGTGCAGGCAGACTTCACCGTCACCGGCGTCTGCGAACACTACGTCTACAACTACGCCTACATGAGCGCTGCTACCTACGAGGCGGGCTTTGGCACGGCTCCGTCTTGGAACACCATCCTGACCCAGCTGCCGGATACCTCCCAATCGGTGCAGGATGGCATTTCGGCCCGGCTGTTGGCGATGGATGCGGTGGCCGGCGTCAGTTTCACCACCGACCAGATGACCAGCGTGCTGAACATGCTCAACTCCATCAATTCGGTGGTGCTGCTCATCATCGTCTGCGCGGCGGCGCTGGCCTTTGTGGTGCTGTACAACCTTTCCAATATCAACATTGCCGAGCGCATCAAGGAGATCGCCACCATCAAGGTGCTGGGCTTCTATGACCGGGAGGTGGATTCTTACGTCAACCGGGAGAGCGTGACCCTGACCTTCCTCGGCGCGCTGTTCGGCCTGGTGCTGGGAATCTGGCTGCACCGCTTCATCATCGTCACCGTTGAGGTGGATGCCGTCATGTTCGGGCGGGATATCGCCCCGCTCAGCTTTGTCTACGCGCTGGTGCTGACGATGCTGTTCGGCGCCGTCATCAATTTCATCATGGGCCGGCGGCTGCGCCGTGTCTCGATGGTGGAAAGTATGAAAGCGCCCGAGTGACCGCGTCTGCCAACGGAAAACAAGGCCGCGAAGGACCGGCGCAGAGGCAGCGTCCGCCCCGCCGCCCACTCGGCGGGCCGGCGGATCTGCCGCTTCTGCACGGCTTTGGCCTCTGATCTGACCGGGTTGGCGGGCTGCCTGATCAACACCGAAATCTTCGCCAAGGAATATGTCTTTTTCAGCCAGGGCTACCTGGCCTTCGCCACCGTGATCCCGTAGCGCCTCCAATGGCTGAGGGAAGCGCTGCTGCGCAGTTTCGGCTGGGCGGAGGGGTCGGTCTTCTCCTTCGCCAGCGTAAGGAACCTGTTTGTGCTGGCGGTCATCCTCTTCAGCTTCCGTTTTGCCTGGAAGCTGCTGCGCGGGGCGCGGTATCCGGCCGCCCACAGGCTGCCGGGGGCGTTCTATCTGTCGCTGGCGGCGGCGCTTTTCTTCCTGTACGCCTTTGCCAGCGACGCTGAACTGCGGGCGCAGTGCGGCCTGCCCGCCCTCGGCGGGTAAAAAATACCCATCCTTCTATAATACATCCGGCAAAAGCCGCTGCATTTCGCGCTTCTGCCGTCCAACCAGGCCCGCCCCGGCGGGCCTGGTTGTTTGCCCAGCGGCGGAATAACTGCCAGGACCTATTGACAGAACGGGATAAAATGTTTATAATCTAACTGTTTACAGGCTAACAATTTGCGATGAAACAAAAAAGAGGTGAGACAAACGGAAAAAATGCCAAGCAGGGAGGACCCCATCGGCGCGGCGTTCCATTATATTTCCAACGCAATCCGGCGAGGGTTAGACAATGCCATTGCCGCCGAGGTCAGCCCTGAACTGACCGGCGTGCGCGGTATGGTGCTGAACTACATCGTGCGCTGCAACGCCGAGGGAAAGCCCGTCTACCAGCGGGATATCGAAACGCGGTTCCGTATCCGCCGCTCCAGCGTGACGGTGTTGCTGCAGGCAATGGAGCAGTCCGCATTTATCACCCGGTGTGCGGTGGAGTCGGATGCCCGCCTTAAGCGCCTGGCTCCCACGGACAAGGGGTTGGCCTGCAACGATGCCCTGCATGAATGTATCCAGCGCTATGAGGCGGAACTTCGCTACGGAATCCCGCCCGAACAGCTGGACGCGGCCTACGAACTGGTTGCCCGCCTGCTGGACAACCTGAAAACAATGGAACGAAAGGAAGGATCATAAACAACCATGCTCAATACGCTCTGCAAACAGACTAAGGGTTTCCGGCTGGTCTCCATCCTTACGCCGCTGATGATGATCGGCGAGGTGGTGATGGAGATGGTCATTCCCCGTCTGATGGCTTCCATCATTGACGATGGCGTCACCGCCGGCAATATGGCCCACATCTACCGCATCGGCGCCTACATGGTGGTGGCCGCCGCGCTGGGGCTGTTCTTCGGTGTCATGGGCGGCATGTTCGGCGCGCGGGCATCCACCGGCTTCGCGCGCAATCTGCGCCGCGCTATGTACCGCAATATCCAGACCTTCAGCTTTTCCAACATCGATAAATATTCCACTGCCGGCCTTGTCACCCGGATGACCACCGACGTGACCAACCTGCAGAACGCCTACCAGATGATCCTGCGCATGTTCGTGCGCGCCCCGGCCAGCATGATTATCGCCATGGTCATGGCGTTTCTTATCAACGCCCGGCTGGCCTCCATCTACCTGGTGGCGGTGCTTTTCCTGGGCGGGTGCCTGCTCTTCATTATGAGCCACGCCACCAAGTATTTCACCGAGGCTTTCCGCAAATATGACGATCTGAACGAATCGGTGCAGGAGAACGTCTCCGCTATCCGCGTCGTCAAGGCCTATGTGCGGGAGGATTATGAGAGTGAAAAGTTCCGCAAGGCTTCCGGCAACGTGCAGGATCTGCTGCTCCGGGCGGAGAAGATCCTCACCTTCAACAACCCCCTGATGCAGGGGACGGTTTATGCCTGTATCCTGCTGATCTCCTGGATGGGCGCACGGATGATCGTGCTGTCCGGCGCGACGGAATTCACCACCGGCGAACTGATGAGCATGCTGACCTACTGCATGAACATCCTGACGAGCCTGATGATGATGTCGATGATCTTTGTCATGGTCACTATGTCGGCGGCTTCCGCCCGCCGCGTGGCGGAAGTGCTGGACGAGGAGAGCAACCTGAAAAACGGCCCCGATCCCGTCAGGGAAGTCAAGGATGGCAGCGTCCGGTTTAACCACGCCTGCTTTGCCTATAAAGAAGGCGGCAAGCAGGTGCTTAACGATATCGACCTGACCATCGCCTCCGGCGAGACGGTGGGCATTCTGGGCGGTACCGGCAGCGCCAAGTCCAGCCTGGTGCAGCTGCTGCCCCGCCTGTATGACGTGACGGACGGCAGCGTGGAGGTGGGCGGCGTCGATGTGCGCCGCTACGATCTGGAGACGCTGCGCAACAGCGTGGCGATGGTGCTGCAGAAGAACGAACTGTTCAGCGGCACCATCGCAGACAACCTCCGCTGGGGCAACAAGGCGGCCACCGAGGAAGAACTGATGGACGCCTGCCGCCAGGCCTGTGCCGATGAGTTCATCGAACGTTTCCCAGACGGTTTGAACACCCGCATCGAGCAGGGCGGCACCAACGTGTCGGGCGGCCAGAAGCAGCGGCTCTGCATCGCCCGCGCCCTGCTGAAAAAGCCCAAGATCCTGATCCTAGACGATTCCACCTCGGCGGTGGATACCGCCACCGACGCCAAGATCCGCCGCAGCTTTGCCGAGAAGATCCCCGGCACCACCGTCTTCATCATCGCCCAGCGCATCTCCAGCGTTGAGAACGCCGACCATGTGCTGGTGCTGGACGACGGTAAGGTCGCCGGCTACGGCACACCCGCCGAACTGCTGGCAGGCAACGCCATCTATCAGGAAGTCTACCACAGCCAGACCCAAGGCGGCGGCGATTTTGACGAGAAGGGAGGCGCCGACAATGGCTGAGAAAGCAAAAGTGGTGAACGGCCCCGGCCCGCGCGGCCCCAAAGGCCCGCGCCCTAAGATCGAGAACCCCATGGGGGTTTTCAAGCGCATCATCGGGTACGTGCTTAAATATTATAAGATCCCTTACATCATCGCCATCGCCTGCATTTTTGTCAACGTGCTGTGCAATCTGCGGGGAACCTGGTTTATGCAGACCCTGATCGACGGCTACATTCTCCCCATGCTCTCCGAGCGCAGCACCGATTTTTCCGGCCTGGTGGGGGCTATCGCCAGGGTGGCCTGCTTCTACGCCCTAGGCGTAGCGGCCTCCTTTGCCCAGGCGCGGCTGATGGCGATCATCACCCAGGGTACGCTGAAAAAGCTGCGGGACGAAATGTTCACTCATATGCAGACGCTGCCCATCCGCTACTTTGACACCCACGCCCACGGCGATATCATGTCCATCTACACCAACGATATCGATACGCTGCGCCAGATGATCAGCCAGTCCATCCCCCAACTCATCAACAGTTCCATCACGGTGGTCAGCACCATTGTGCTGATGTTCGTGCTGAGCATCCCGCTGACCTGCGTCACGCTGGTCATGGTGGGGATCATGCTGCTTGTCACCCGCTACCTCACCGGCAACTCCAGCAAGTATTTTGTGGCCCAGCAGTCCGATCTGGGCGCGGTGAACGGCTATATTGAGGAGATGATGACCGGCCAAAAGGTGGTCAAGGTCTTCTGCCATGAGGAGGAGGCCATCCAGCGCTTTGACGAGCTGAATGATAAGCTGTTCGTCAGTGCCGACCGCGCCAACATGTTCTCCAACCTGGGCGGTCCCTGCAACTCGCAGCTTGGCAACCTGAGCTACGTCTTCTGCGCCATGATCGGCGGCGCATTGGCGCTCTCCGGCATCACCGGCCTGACGCTGGGCCGCCTGGCCAGCTTCCTGACCTACAACAAGAGCTTCAATATGCCGATCAGCCAGATCTCGATGCAGTTCAACTCCATCATCATGGCACTGGCGGGCGGCCAGCGCGTCTTTGCGCTGCTGGACGAAGAGCCCGAGGCCAATGAGGGCAAAGTCACCCTGGTCCACGCCAAATACCTGGCGGACGATACCGTCACCGAGGCCGGCGAGGCCACCGGCACCTGGGCCTGGAAGAAGGACGAGGGCAACGGTCGCGCCAGCTACACCGAACTGAAGGGCGATATCAAGTTCAACAACGTGGACTTTGGCTATGACCCGGAGAAGATCGTGCTGCACGGCATCAACCTCTATGGCCGCCCCGGCCAGAAGATCGCTTTCGTCGGCTCCACCGGCGCCGGCAAGACCACCATCACCAACCTGATCAACCGCTTCTACGATATTCAGAACGGTTCCATCGCCTACGACGGCCTGGACATCAAATCCATCGAGAAGGACGCCCTGCGCTCCTCCCTCGGCATCGTGCTGCAGGATACCCACCTGTTCACCGGCACGGTGATGGAGAATATCCGCTATGGCCGTCTGAGCGCCAGCAACGAGGAATGTATGGCCGCCGCCAAGCTGGCCAACGCCGACGGCTTTATCAGCCATCTGCCCGAGGGCTACAACACCATGCTCACCGGCGACGGCGCCAATCTGAGCCAGGGCCAGCGGCAGCTGCTGGCCATCGCCCGAGCCGCCGTGGCCGACCCGCCGGTGATGATCCTGGACGAGGCCACCTCCTCCATCGATACCCGCACCGAATCGTTGGTGCAGCGGGGCATGGACGGCCTGATGTATGGCCGCACCACCTTTGTCATCGCGCACCGTCTGTCCACCGTGCGCAACGCCGACTGCATCATTGTGCTGGAGCAGGGCCGCATCATTGAGCGCGGCACCCACGATGAACTGATCGCCGCCAAGGGCAAGTATTACCGCCTTTACACCGGCAACTTTGAGGAGAACAGCTGAGCCGCGCCGCTGTGCGGAAAACGGCCCCTGACGCCCCCAAATACCATGAAAATGCCGATGCGGTTCCGCGCCGCACCGGCATTTTTGTACAAATTGCCGCTAGAACACACAAAACTTGACTAAATGCCAAAAAGTGGGTATAATAAGGCACATAGCCACGGCATATGTTGTGGTTTTAGGAGAAGAAAGAACGCAATTTTGTGGGCGTTTTGCCCGCCCGGCCCGCCGACGTTTTGCCGGCGGACCATGAAAAATTTCCTTTAGGAGGGAAAAGTATGGCATCAAAAAAAGTTGCACAGACCATGATCACCGAGGACAAGTTCTATACCATCAGCGCCGCCAACGGCAAGGTGGTCGAGGTGGCCGATTACAACATGGACAACGGCGCCAAGATCCAGCTCTGGGATGACGTCAACGCCGAGTGGCAGCAGTGGGGCTTTGTCCGCGCGGGCGAGGGGGTTTACCGCATCAAGAACCGCTTCACCGGCAAAATGCTGGATCTGATCTACGGCGGCGTGGGTAACGGCACCCGCGTCCATCAGTGGGAGGGCGCCAATGCCAGCAGCCAGCTGTGGGTGGTGGAGCCGATGAACGACGGCCGGGTCAAGATTAAGTCCAACCTGGCCGGCAAGTGCCTGGACGTGGTGGACATGAACACCGAAAACGGCGCCGCCCTGCAGATCTGGGGCGATGTCGGCGGCGATAACCAGTTCTGGACCATCAAGGCAGTCACCCGCAAGCCCAAGTCCAGCGCCAAGGCGGCTGCTGCCAAGGTGAAGGCGGAGGCCGCCGCTGAGGAGAACCCGGCGGCTGCCGCTCCCGCGGAGGAGAAGGCCCCGGCCAAGAAGACCGCCGCCCGCAAGTCCGCCGCCAAGAAGGCGCCGGCCAAAAAGGCGGCTGCCAAGGCGGAGGAAAAGCCCGCTGCCAAGGAGGAGGAGCCTGCCGCGAAGCTCTCCGAGGAGAAGGCCCCCGCCGCCAAGAAGCCTGCGGCCAAGAAGGCCCCGGCCAAGAAGACCGCCGCCAAGAAGGATGCAGAGTAAGCGGTACAGCAATACAGAGAGTAAGCCCCCGTTCGGCCCGGCGTTCACCGGCCCCGAACGGGGGCTTCCGTTGTATCGGCGGCTGGGGCCAAAAGCGCGCTGCCTTGCGGGATTCCCGTGGGTTTTGCGCGCTTCAAATGATACCCAACCCGCCCAGCAGAGTTTTCAGCCCCATCAGCACCAACACGATGCCGCCGATGCGCTCGGCGGGGGCGCGGTAGCGGGTGCCGAACAGCGCGCCCACCTTGACGCCGATGGCCGACAAAACGCAGGTGATGCAGCCGATCAGCAGCACCGCCGGCACGATCCGCACCCGGATCGCCGCAAAGCCGACCCCTACCGCCAGCGCGTCGATGCTGGTGGCCACCGCCAGAGGCAGCATCGCCTTGGCACTGAAATCGTCGTCCAGTTCCTCGTGCTTATCAAAGCTTTCCTTCACCATGTTCACGCCGATGACGGCCAGCAGGATAAAGGCCACCCAGCAGCCCACCTGGGATAAAATATCAGAAAATTGGCTGCCCAGCAAGTACCCCAAGGAGGGCATAAGGGACTGAAACGCCCCGAACCACAGCCCGCAGACCAAAGCGTGCCGCAGCCGAACCCGGCTGACCGAAAGCCCCTTGCAGATGGACACCGCAAAAGCATCCATAGAAAGGCTGACGGCAATGATGACAAGATCTCCCAAACCCATACCGATTCCTCCTGCTCCCGAAAGGATCGCCCGGACCAAAAAAAGCGAGACCTACCCGGCAGGGAATACACCCCTGTACCGAATAAGTCTCGTCAATTAAAACAAAGCCAGGGCTCAACCCATCGTGTTGACTAAGTTGCGCGGATGCCTCCCACGCCGACTACTCCCTTATGGTGGAAATATCTTACCACACCGGAAAATCTGTTGTCAATACGTTAGTTATTACTAATCGAAAAAATCTACCGTTGCACAGCGCCCTGTTTTGCGGTACAATAGAATCATCCTATTGCAAACAGAGAAAAAGGGGAGCGCCATGTCCTACAAAGTTCTTGCTCTTGATCTGGATGGTACGCTGACAAACAGCGAGAAGGTCATCACCCCGCGAACCAAGGCGGCGCTGCTGACCGCCGCCGACGCAGGCACCACCATTGTGCTGGCCAGCGGGCGGCCCACTGTGGGGATCCAGCCGCTGGCCCAGGAACTGGAACTGGCCAGCCGGGGCGGCTGCATTTTGAGTTACAACGGCGGCAAGATCATCGACTGCAAGACCGGCCATGCGCTGGTCCAGCACGCCTTCCCGCCGGAGATCATCCCGACCGTGTGTACCTTTGCCCGCTACTGGAATGTGGTGGCTCTGACCTATGATTCCCAGGGGATCGTGACCGAGCAGGCCTCCAACCCCTATGTGCAGGAGGAGGCCCGCATCAACAAGATTCCTGTGCGCCAGGTGGACGACCTGGCCGCCGAGGTGGATTGGCCCATCAACAAGCTGCTGCTGGTTGGCGACCCGGTGGATATGCCCCATGTGGAGGAATTGATGCAGCAGGAATTTGCGGGCAGGCTTTCCATCTACCGTTCCGCGCCCTTCTTCATCGAGACGATGCCGCTGGGGGTGGAGAAGTCCGCCTCGCTGGCGCTGCTGCTGCGCACCATGGGGCTGTTCCCCAAGGATCTGATGGCCTGCGGCGACGGCTGGAACGATCTGCCGATGATCCAATTCGCGGGCCTGGGCGTGGCGATGGGCAACGCCGTGCCTCAAGTGCGGATGGCCGCCGACTATGTAACTGCCGACAATGACCACGACGGCGTGGGCCTGGCGGTGGAAAAGTTTATTTTGGAACAGGGGGATCCGCATTGAATCTGATCGTATTTGACCTGGAGTGGAACATCGGCTACAAGCCCTGGACCTTCCGCTACCACGGCGCCGAACTGACCTGCCGGGGGGAGATTATCCAGATCGGCGCCGCCAAAATCAACGAGCGCGGCGACGTGCTGGATACCTTCGAGATCGCCCTCAAACCCCGCATCTTCCGCAAACTGCAGCGCCACATCGCCCAAGTCACCGGCCTCTCCCAGGGGGATCTGGATGCGGGCGTGCCGATGCGCCAGGGCCTGCAGAAATTTTTGGACTGGGCCGGCCCCGATGCCGAACTGGCTGAGTGGGGCATGGACGATGTGCCGGTGCTCAAGCAGAACCTCTACCTTGTGGGCCTGGACGAAAATTGGCCGCCGCGCTGGTATGACCTGCAAAGGCTGTTCCTGCAGACCTACCCCCGCAAGGAGGGGGAGGGCCTGACCCTGAAAAGCGTCGTGGAGCGGCTGGGCATCCCCCAGGACGAGCCCTTCCACAACGCGCTGGATGACGCGCTCTATACCGTCAAGATCTGCCGCAAACTGCCCTTGGCCGAGGGGTTGGCGGCCTACCCCACCGACGAAGAATTGCTGGTGGAGGCGCTGCTGGGCGACGATATGGAGGCGCGGGATATCCGCACCTGGTTCGGCCTGCTGGATCACGACGCCTACAAAAACGACCCCCGCTTGAACCGCGTGAACTGCCCCGTCTGCGGCGCGTCGCTGGCACACGACGAACTCTGGCTCAAGTGCGGCAACACTGGCTATTATACCGAGAGTACCTGCCCCGCCTGCGGCCCCTGGTACGTCCGGTTCAAGCTGAACCGCCGCGACGGCCTGCACTGGAACTTTGCCCGCTGCACGGAGCCTGCCACCAAGGACAATGTATCCCGCTGGCGTCGCCAGAAGGCCGCCCACCTGGAAAGGATGCGCAAAAAAGAGGAGCGCCAGAAAACCGACGCTCCTGATGCTTGAGAGAACTGTCCCCAAAGGGCGGACGCCCGCCGCTTTTGGCAAAGTCAACCCCGCTCAATAGGTGAGGATGACGCCCTGATCCTGGGCGTAGAAACTGCACAGTCCGGCGCAGGGGACAATGCGGACCAGCGCGTCAGGCCATTTGGCGTGGATGCCGTGCTCCAACAGGCGGGCGGCATTCTCGTTGTTGCACTGGCTGATGAAGACCGGGCGACTGCCGTCAAAGCCATCCTCGTGCATCTGCTCCAGAATCTTCGCCAGAACCCGGGTCTCCCCGCGCGTTTTGAAGAAAAAGTCGATCTTGCCGTCCGCGGTGCGGCGGCCCAGAACCCGCATGTTCAGCCGCCCGGCGATAAAGCCCACCACCTTGCTCACTCGGCCTGCCTTCGCCAGGTTGTCAAAGCTGGCCAGGGCGAACAGGATATGCCCTGCGTCGTTGAAGGCCTTGACGGCGGCGCAGACCTCCCCGAAACTCTTTCCTTCGCCGATCAGGCGGTTCGCCAGGTAGATGGCGTCCGCCAGCGCGCCGGCGTCGCTGAGGGTGTCTAAAATAAAGATGTTCTTCTCGGGGTGGCTCTCCAGCACCATGGCCCGGGCGGCTTGGGCTGCGTTGTAGCTGCCGGAAAGATTACTGCTGATGGTCAGCGCAAGCACGTCGTCGCCCTGCAGGAAGTATTCCGCCCATTCCTCCGGGCTGGGGCAGGCGGTGGTGCTGGCGCCGTTGAAGTCGGTCATCGCCTGAAGCATCTGCTGGGTGTTCAGGGTGGGCAGATCCACAAATTCCCGTTCACCCACGCGAATCTTGAAGGGAACCAGCGCGAACTGCACACCCGGGGCGGGGTGCTCCAGTTCCCGTATCTCACAGGAACTGTCTGATACGATTATCCATGCCATGGGGTGCCTCCGTTCCAAATCAATAAGTTGCTCTTCGTATGGTTTCTTGCTTCTATTATAAAGGAGCGGAGGGGAAGCGTCAACCCCGCCGCAAAAGTAAAAGATGCGTCCGGCCCCTTGCGCCTGCCGGGGGAAGGGGGTATAATAATACAGGGCCCTGCCGCTGCGTTTTTGTGCCGGCACGGCCGGCCAAAAGATCATTCGCACTTCCGCCGCCGCGCTGCGGCCGGCGGCTGGAAGGGATGCGGCCCGCCCTCCGGCGCGCCGACCAAAGGAGAACCCCATGGCTGATTTCTACACCTACCGCCGCGAGACCGTCGGCCGCCGCCGTCGCCGCCGCGCGGTCATCGTGATCGTTATCTTGCTGGCGCTGCTCTGCGTGGGCGCGGGCCTGTACTGGTTCCGCCCCGAGGCGGCGCAGGCCGCCGCCCCCGCCAGCGCGTCGCCCCAGGCCACCGTGATTCCCGCCACGGCGGAGACCGCGCCCACGCCATCGCCCACGCCGACGCCTGTGGGGCAGGACCCGCAGCGCATCCTGCCCGCCATCGAAAATGCCGTTTGGGATACCGCCGTGCCGGTGGAGGCTACCATCGACCTGGAATATCTCAACACGGACCACCGTATGACCGCGCTGCCCGCCCTGGGGACTGTCAGCGACAGTTATTTTGATACCGTCACCTTTGTGGGGGACAGCATCGCATCCGGCTTGGGCCTGTATGCCACCGGCATCCTGAACGCCCAATACTGCACCTACGTCAGCGCCAGCGTCAACTCCTTCGTCAACAACGTGCAGATGTCCAACGCAGTCACCGGCGCGCAGGAGACGCCGATGGAAGCCATCGTGGCCACTCAGCCCGACGCGGTCTACATCCTGGTCGGCACCAACAATCTGGTGAGCCTGGGGACCGAGGAAGGATTCTTAGTCTACTATGAACACCTCATCGATATGCTGCGGGAGCAGCTCCATCCGGATGTGGCCTACTATATTCAGGCGATCCCCGGCGTGCAGGAGACTGTGGTGGAGAGCAAGCCCGGCCTGGACAACGCCCGCATCGAGACGGTCAACAATCTGCTTGCCAACCTGGCGCTGCGCAAGGGCTGCTACTTTGTCAACATAAGGGAGGTCCTTGACCAGGCGGACGGCAGCCAGATGGACGAGTACGCCACCAACGACGGCGTCCATTTCAACGCTTCCGGCTATTCCGCCTGGGCGGACTATCTGCGCACCCACGCCGCCTGGAACCGCCGCACTGTCTATGTGGGGCAGAACCCCTGGAAGATATTCGGCGCGTAAGCCGCTTTGAACGAAGCCCATACAAGGTGTAAAAAGTACCTTGTATGGGCTTTTTTCGTTGTATGCCACAAGGAAAAGGCGCGAAGTATGGCGAATTTGCACAAAACGAAAAAAACGCTTACGAAATTTTTAGCGGTTTATTACAGAAAAACCTTGAAATTCGCGCGCAAAACAGGTAATATAGAAGTAGCGAATACAAAGGCAGGCCGTGGGGCTGCTTGAGACGGCAAGGGCGGGGGGTTCCGCTCTGTCGGCAGCGCCCGGTCTGCCGCACAAAAGGGGAGATCAAGGTGAAACAAAACGAAACGGCGCCAAAGCAGTCTGATTTGCCCATCTACCTGTTCAGGCAGGGCAACAATCAGGAAGCCTACCGCTATTTTGGCGCGCACCTGCAGGAGCAGGGCGGGGCAGCCGGCGCGGTGTTCCGCGTCTGGGCGCCGCACGCCAAAGCGGTTTCGGTCGTCGGTGATTTCAACAGCTGGGAGCCGGAGGCAAATCCGATGCAGCTGGTAACTGACGGCATCTGGGAAACGTTCATTCCCGGCATCAAGCAGTTCGACGTGTACAAATATTGCGTCACCACGCCGGCGGGGGAGCAGCGCCATAAGGCGGACCCTTATGCTTTCCACACAGAGACCCGCCCTGCCAACGGCAGCAAGGTCTATGAGATCGGCGGCTACCAGTGGGGTGACGCGGCCTGGGACGCCGAACAAAAAAAGAAGGACGTCATCAACGGGCCGATGTCCATTTATGAGCTGCAGGCCGGCAGCTGGAAGATGAAGGACCCCGAAAATAATGTGCCTTACAACTATTCTGAACTGGCCGATGAGCTCGTACCCTATATCAAGGAGATGGGCTACACCCATGTGGAACTGCTGCCCATCACCGAGTTCCCGTTTGACGGCTCCTGGGGCTACCAGTGTACCGGCTATTTCGCCCCCACCAGCCGTTATGGCACTCCCCACGATTTTATGGAATTCGTGGACAAGATGCACCAGGCGGGCGTCGGCGTGATCCTGGACTGGGTCCCCGCCCACTTCCCCAAGGACGGCTACGGCCTGTACATGTTTGACGGCGCACCCTGCTATGAGGACCCCAACCCCCGCCGCGGCGAGCACAAGGAATGGGGGACCATGGTCTTCAACTACGGCATGAACGAGGTGCAGAGCTTCCTAATTTCCAGCGCACTGTTCTGGATTGAGCAATACCATGTGGACGGCCTGCGCGTCGATGCGGTGGCCAGCATGCTCTACCTGGATTACAACCGCCGGGACGGCGAGTGGGAGCAGAACGTCAAGGGCGGCAAGGAAAACCTGGAGGCCATCGCGTTCCTGCAGAAGCTCAATGGCGCCGTGCTGGGTCGCCACCCCCATAAGATGATGATCGCGGAGGAATCCACCGCCTGGCCGCTGGTCACAAAGCCTGCGTCGGACGGCGGCCTGGGCTTCAACTTCAAGTGGAACATGGGCTGGATGAACGATATGCTCAGCTACATGAAGACCGACCCGCTCTTCCGCGCGGGCAACCACGACAAGGTCACATTCAGCTTTTTCTACGCCTTCAGCGAGAACTTTGTCCTGCCCATCAGCCACGACGAGGTGGTCCACGGCAAGTGCAGCCTGATCAATAAGATGCCCGGCGACTATGAGACCAAGTTTGCCAACCTGCGCACCTTCTATGGCTACATGATGGCCCACCCCGGCAAGAAGCTGCTCTTTATGGGGCAGGAGTTCGGCCAGTTCATTGAATGGAACGAGGCCAAACCGCTGGATTGGATGCTGCTGGGCTATGATAAGCATCGGCAGCTGCAAAGCTACGTCAAAGACCTGAACCACTTCTACCGCGATACCCCCGCCCTGTGGCAGGTGGATTACAGCTGGGAAGGCTTCCAGTGGATCGTGCCGGATGACAGCCAGCAGAGTGTGATCGCTTTCCTGCGCCGCGACGCGGCGGGCAAGATGATCCTGGTGGTCTGCAACTTCAACCCCGTCCTGCGGGAAGGCTACGAGATGGGCGTGCCTAACCCCGGCAGCTATAAGGAACTGCTCAACTCCGACGATGCGAAGTACGGCGGCTCCGGCGTGACCAACGGCACAGTGCGCAGCAAGAAAGGCCCAATGCACGGTTTCGACAATCACATCGCGCTGAACCTGCCGCCGCTCTCCACGCTGTATTTCCAGGTACCTGCCGCCCGCAAGCCGCGCGCCAAGAAAGCGGAGAGTGAGGCCGAACCCGCCAAGGCTGCGAAGCCCGCCAAGAGCGCGAAGGCGTCCGCCGCGGCCCCAAAAGCCCCCGCCAAAAAGGCGGCGGCCAAGACATCCAAAGCCAAAGCGACCAAGGCCAAAAAGGCCGAGGCGTGAGGAATATCATTCGTAAACCAATGGCGTAAAAGCCGAATTTAAGGGGAGAAATATTATGGCAAAAGAAATGATCGCAATGATTCTGGCCGGCGGCCAGGGTTCGCGCCTCTACGCGCTGACCCAAAAGCTCGCCAAGCCCGCAGTTCCGTTTGGCGGAAAGTATCGTATTATCGACTTTCCGCTTTCCAACTGCGTCAACTCTGATATCGACACTGTCGGTATCCTGACCCAGTACCAGCCGCTGGTGCTCAACGAGTATGTTGGCAACGGCCAGCCCTGGGACCTGGACCGCCTGTACGGCGGCGTCCATGTGCTGCCCCCCTACCAGCAGGCCTCCGGCTCCGACTGGTATAAGGGTACTGCCAACGCCATCTACCAGAACCTTTCCTTCATTGACCGGTATGACCCGAAGTATGTTATTATTCTCTCGGGCGACCAGATCTGCAAGCAGGACTATGCCGACTTCCTCCGTTTCCACAAGGAGAAGAACGCCGAGTTTTCCGTCGCCGTTATGGAGGTGCCTTGGAGCGAGGCTTCCCGCTTCGGCCTGATGGTCAGCGACGAGAACGACAAGATCAGCGAGTTCCAGGAGAAGCCGAAGACCCCCAAGTCCAATCTGGCTTCCATGGGTATCTACATCTTCAACTGGGATGTGCTGAAAAAGTACCTGACCGAGGACGAGGCTGACCCCAACTCTGAGAACGATTTCGGCAAGAATGTCATCCCCAACCTGCTGCGAGACGGTCGGCGTATGTACGCCTACCATTTCAGCGGCTACTGGAAGGACGTGGGAACCATCTCCAGCCTGTGGCAGGCCAACATGGAGGTCCTGGATCCCAGCCACTCCGGCATTAACCTGTTTGATGAGGACTGGAAGATCTATTCCCGCAACTCCGGCCAGCCCTGCCAGAAGATCGGGGACGGCGCGGTCATCGTCAACTCGATGATCACCGAGGGCTGCAAGATCGACGGCACCGTCAAGAACTCTATCCTCTTCCCCGGCGTTGTGGTCGAGAAGGGCGCCACCGTGGAGGCCGCCGTTGTAATGGGCGGCACCGTCATCAAGGCGGGCGCCAGCGTCAGCCACTGCATCGTGGCCGAGAATGTTGTCATCGAGGAGGGCGCCAAGGTGGGCGTTATGCCCGAGGGCGGCCTGAACATTGACGAACCCGGCGATGTGGCCACTGTCGGTTCCGGCGTGAAGATCGGCAAGGGCGCCACTGTCGGCCCCAAGGCTATGATTTCCAATGATGTGAAGGATGGTGAGGAACAATGGTAAGCAACAACGCAAACGCTCTCGGCGTCATTTTCGCCAATACCTATGATAACCTTGTCCCCGAACTGGTTGCGGAGCGCTCGATGGCCTCTATCCCGTTCGGCGGCCGTTACCGCTTGATCGACTTCGTGCTGTCCAACATGGCCAACTCCGGCATTGACAACATCTCGGTCATCGTGCGGAAAAACTACCACTCCCTGATGGATCACCTGGGCGCCGGCCGTGAGTGGGACCTGACCCGCAAGCGCGGCGGCCTGAACATCGTGCCGCCCTTCGCGGAGCGCAGCGTCAAGATTTATTCCGGTCGTGTCGACGCGCTGGACAGCATCCTGAACTGGCTGGTGGACCAGAAGGAGCGCTATGTGATCCTCTCTGATTCCTACACCGCGATGAACTTTGATTTCAATAAGCTGATCCGTGCGCATATCGATTCCGGCGCCGACGTTACGATGGTCTACAACGTGGCCGAGATCCCTGAGGGTGCCCGCAACGACAACTACACCATCAAGATCGATAACGGCCGTGTGGTGGAACTGCTCTCCAACGATTACCGCCCCGGCGAGCAGAATCTCTCGCTGAATATCTACATCATTGAGCGCGAGAGCCTGATCCAGCTGGTGCGCGACGCCGCCGTCCGCGGCCTCGTCTACTTTGAGCGCGACATTCTGGCCCGCAACCTCAACCTGCTGAATGTGCAGGCCTATGAGTTCACAGGCTATGTCTCCCGCGTCTCTGATATGAAGAGCTACTTCGACGAGAATATGCGTCTGCTGAAGGACGGCAGCATGGACCAGCTGTTTGATCCCTCCAACCCGATCTACACCAAGATCCGTGACGATAACCCCACCCGCTATATTGAGGGCAGCTCCGTCAAGAACAGCGTCGTGGCCGACGGCTGCGTCATTGAGGGCGTCGTCGAGAACAGCGTTCTCTTCCGCGGCTGCCAGGTCAAGAAAGGTGCCGTTGTCAGGAACTGTGTCCTGATGCAGGATAGCGTGGTGGAGACGGGCTGCGATGTGGAGTATGTCGTCAGCGACAAGAACGTCCACATCACCGCCGACAAGAAGCTCACCGGCACCGAGACCTTCCCGGTCTTTGTTGCCAAGGGTCACACCGTTTAAGAGGCTCTGAATCGATCCTGCGCAGATTGCTGGGGGAGTCGTTCCAATGGCGAAGGGAAAAGCGCATTTTCTCGGCGTCGGCGGTACGGCGCAGCCGGCAGGATGCGCGCCAAGCCCGCTGGGCGGGATTGATTCAGCGGATCCGTTAGTCTCATAGGGCCGGTCGTCATCATCTCCCCGGCGGCTGGCTTGGATGGGGAAGCGGGAGAGACGTCTCTCCCGCTTTTTTCCCGTTTTTCTGAAACCAGATCAGGAGGATACCATGAAAATTTTATATGCTTCCAGCGAAGCCGCTCCCTTTGCCAAATCCGGCGGCCTGGCCGATGTGGCCGGCGCGCTGCCCAAGGCCCTTGTTCGGGATGGCATTGACTGCCGCGTTGTCATGCCACTGTACGGCGACCTGAAATTCAAGGATACGCTGGAATATGTCACCAACTTCAGTGTTCCGGTGGGTTGGCGCAGCCAGTACTGCGGCCTGTTCAAGGCAGAACGGGATGGCGTTGTCTTCTATTTCATCGACAACGAGTATTACTTTAAGCGCAGTGGCCTCTACGGCTTCTACGATGACGGCGAGCGCTTCGCCTTCTTTGCCCGCGCCATTCTCGAGATGCTGTTCTACACCGACTTTGAGCCGGAGATCATCAACTGCAACGACTGGCAGACCGCGCTGACCCCCGTCTACCTGAACCTGTACTACCGCCATCTGGATAAGTTCAACAAGATCAAGACGGTGTTCACCATCCACAACATCGCCTATCAGGGCAAGTATGGTCTGGATATCCTGGAGGATACCTGCGGCATCGGCGCCCGTGACGCCCATGTGGTGGAGTACGACGGCTGCGCCAACTTTATGAAGGGCGCCATCGAGACCGCCGATAAAGTCACCACCGTCAGCCCCACCTACGCCCAGGAGATCCTGGATCCCTGGTTCAGCCACGGCCTGGACGGCCTGCTGCGCCAGAAGCAGTATAAGCTGTGCGGCATCCTGAACGGCATCGACGTGGATGTCTTTAATCCCGCCACCGACCCCGATATCGCCAAGAACTATGATGCCGAGACCGTGGCGGAGGGCAAGCCCGTCTGCAAGGCCGCTCTGCAGGATCAGCTGGGCCTGCAGAAGGATGGCAGCCCGGTCATGGCAATGGTCACTCGCCTGGTGGGCCACAAGGGCGTGGATCTGGTGCAGGCCATCGCCGAAGGGCTGCTGCAGCAGGGCATCGAGTTGGTCATCCTCGGCTCCGGCGAGGCCCAGTACGAGAATTTCTTCAACGAGCTGGCCGCCCGCAACCCGGGTCGCGTCAGCGTGTATATCGGCTTCAACGCCAAGCTGGCGCAGGAGATCTACGCCGGCGCCGATATCTTCCTCATGCCCTCCCGTTCTGAACCCTGCGGCCTGGCGCAGATGGTCTCCTGCCGTTACGGCACCATCCCCGTCGTCCGCGAGACCGGCGGCCTGAAGGACTCCATCCATGACTCCGGCGACGGCTTCGGCAACGGCTTTACCTTTGCCAACTACAACGCCCATGAGTTGTATGAGGCCTGCTGGCGCGCCAAGGAAGGCTACTGGCAGAAGGAAGGCTGGCCCGTTCTGGTCAAGCGCGCCATGGAGTGCGATTTCAGCTGGGCCAACTCCGCCAAGAGTTATGAAGGGCTGTACAACGAGGTCGTCAACCTCTGGTAATCCGTTTTGCATCCTGCTAAAAGCAAGTAAGTCCGGCGCTCCACAATGAGCGCCGGACTGTTTTGATAGATCTGCCGGCAGAAGGGGCACAGAAAAAAGGCAGGGGATTCCCCGCGGGGGAACACCCTGCCTTCTGTTTCTGCCCCGGGGGAAAGCAATTTTACTTCCCCAGATGGGTCGCCACCCATTTGATCAGCAGCTGCAGCGCCACCTGGTTGCGGCCCCCCTCCGGCACGATCAGGTCCGCCTTGCGTTTGCTTGGCTCCACAAACTGCTCGTGCATCGGCTTCACGGTGGTCAGGTACTGCTCCACCACACTGTCCAGCGTGCGGCCCCGCTGTTTGACATCCCGCATGATGCGCCGCAAAATGCGCACATCGGCATCGGTATCCACATAGACCTTCATATCCATCAGATCGCATAGATCCTGGGAGGAAAAAATCAAGATCCCCTCCACAATAACCACCGGGGCGGGGTAGACCGTCACGGTTTTGTCGCTGCGGTTGTGGATGGTGTAGTCGTAAACAGGCACCTCCACCGGGCGTCCGGCGCGAAGCTCCTGCAGGTGTTCCACCAGCAGGGCGGTGTCAAAGCTATCCGGATGGTCATAGTTCAGTTTGCAGCGCTCCTCATAGGGCAGTTCGTCGTGGCGCTTATAGTAACTGTCGTGGTTGATGACGCTGACCTCGTCCGGGCCGAACTGCTTCCAAAGGCGGTTGGTCAGCGTGGTCTTGCCGCTGCCGCTGCCGCCCGCAATGCCAATGATAGCGGTCTCCATGGTAACTTCCCCCCCCAATTTTTCACTTCACAGTCTTGTGCCGCAGGCCACGCTGCCGGGCCTCACACCTCAAAGCGGATCTCCCGCCCATTGGGATGGTAGGCGCGGTACTTCACGCCGGTCATGTTGAACAGCCGCCGGGCTGCAATGCTGGCGTGGGTATCGTGATACTTGTCAGAGAGATAGATGATCTCCTTAATGCCGCTTTGGATGATGGCCTTGGCGCACTCGTTGCAGGGGAACAGCGTCACATACACGCGGGAGCCGCGCAGGTCATGGCTGGCGCTGTTCAGGATAGCGTTCAGCTCCGCATGGCAGACGTACATGTATTTAGTCTCCAGCTCGTCGCCCTCCCGCTCCCAGGGCATATCGTCGTCACTGCAGCCGATGGGCATGCCGTTGTACCCCAGCGATAAAATCTTGTTCTCCGGGCTGACGATACAGGCGCCCACCTGGCTGCTGTCGTCCTTAGAGCGCATCGCCGTCAAAAGGGCGATCCCCATAAAATATTCATCCCAGCTGATGTAATCCTTGCGTTTCAAGTAGATTCACGACCTTTCCGAAAAACCGTTTTATTACCCTTTATTATACCGTGCGCCTCGCCGCCGCGCAACAAAAAAGTTGCATTTTGCGGGCTATTTTTTCCGGTGCAGATACTTCTGCCGCGTTGCCTCGCCGCCGCGCAGGTGCCGTTCGGATTTGTTGCGCTGCACCACTTCCTGCACCTCGGCCCACAGGCCGGGGTCGCGGTGACGCAGCCGCGCCTGGTCTTTCCAGATGGTGCTCTTGCTCACGCCGAACACTGCTGCCGCCGCGCGCACCGTCGCGCCGCTGCGCGCGATGTACCGCCCTACCTCCACTGCCCGCTCCTCGGGATCGCCTTTCATACGCCTGCCTCCCTCACATAGATGCTTCTGCCACACCATATGCGAAAAAAGGCGGGCGTATGCGCCATTTTGCGGCAGGGTACCCGGCGGC
>CAZIVF010000017.1:0-27365 GCA_964542725.1 uncultured Subdoligranulum sp.
CTTTGAATTATGCGGTGTTGCCCTAGCTTTTTTATAACCGTGAGGTAAACGCTATGTACAAAGACATGATCGACACCATCGGCTTTGTGGAGGCCGCCGACCCGGAACTGGGCGCGGCCATGGGCCGGGAGCTGACCCGCCAGAAGCAGAACATTGAACTGATCGCCAGCGAGAACATCGTTTCCCCCTCCGTTATGGCGGCCATGGGAAGCGTGCTCACCAATAAATACGCCGAGGGCTACCCCGGCCACCGCTACTACGGCGGCTGCCAGTATGTGGACGAGGTGGAGAACATCGCCATCGAGCGCGCCTGCCGACTGTTTGGTGCCAAGTACGCCAACGTGCAGCCCCACAGCGGCGCTCAGGCCAACCTGGCGGTCTATTTTGCCCTGCTGAACGTGGGCGATACCGTGATGGGGATGGACCTCTCCCAGGGCGGCCATCTGACCCACGGCTCCCCCGTAAATATGAGCGGCAAGAACTACAACTTCGTCAGCTACGGCGTCAACGAGGAGGGCCGCATCGACTACGACGGCCTGGCCAAGCAGGTCTCCAAGGTGCGCCCCAAGCTGCTGGTGGCGGGCGCTTCCGCCTACCCCCGCGCCATCGACTTTGAGAAACTGGCCGAGATCGCCCACGGCTACGGCGCGATGCTGATGGTGGATATGGCCCACATTGCGGGCCTGGTGGCTGGCGGCGTTCATCAGAACCCCGTTCCCTACGCCGATGTTGTGACCACCACCACCCACAAGACGCTGCGCGGCCCCCGCGGCGGTCTGATCCTGACCAACAACGCCTACCTCATCAAGCGGATCAACTCCGCCATCTTCCCCGGCACTCAGGGCGGCCCGCTGGAGCATGTGATCGCCGCCAAGGCGGTCTGCTTCGGGGAGGCCCTGCGCCCCGAGTTCAAGGAATACGCCCGCAACATCGTCGAGAATGCCCAGGTCCTGGCCGGTGAACTGACCGCCCGAGGGGTGAAGCTGGTTTCCGGTGGGACGGACAACCATCTGATGCTCATCGACCTCTCCGACGAGGACTGCACCGGCAAGGAGTTGGAGCACAACCTGGACGAGGTTCACATCACCGCCAACAAGAACACCGTTCCCGGTGAGAAGCGCAGCCCCTTCGTGACCAGCGGCGTCCGCGTGGGAACCCCCGCCGTGACCACCCGCGGCATGGGTCCCGCCGAGATGAAGATCATCGCGGACTGCATTGCCGACTGTATCTTTGACTTTGAGGGAAAGAAAGCGGAGATCGCCGCCCGTGTGGCCGACCTGACCGCCCGCTTCCCGCTGTACGAGTAAACGAAGGAACGCCGCCGCGCGGGCGGGCTTCGCTGTCACCCTTCTCCCCCTTTCGCCATAGCATGATGGTGAAAGGGGGATTTTTTATGGCAGCACAACCTGTTTATAACGGCTCGGTTCTGCGCAGCGGTTCCAGCGGCCCCGACGTTGCCCTAGTGCAGCGGTGGCTCAACGGCCTGCACAGCCGCTGGCCCTCCATCGGGGGGCTGACGGTGGACGGCCGGTTCGGCAGCGGCACCGCCAGTTCGGTGCGCAACTTCCAGACGGTGGCTGGCCTGAGCCGGGACGGCGCGGTGGGCCGCAACACCTGGGACGCACTCTACGCCGCCTATGCCGCCGAGCAGGGCGGCGGCGAGATCTGGCCGGGCATCACGATGCGCAGCGGCCAACAGGGCGCCGCCGTCAAGGCGGCCCAGCAGCAGCTGAAGGCCCTGGTACCCGACCTGGTGGCCGACGGCCGCTTTGGCGAAGCCACTCGGCGCGCCGTGCAGGCCTACCAGGTGGTTCACGGCCTGACGGCGGACGGCCTGTTGGGCCGCCGCACCTGGGAGAGCCTGTTCCACAGCACGGCAAGCGGGGAGGAGTGAGCTTCCCCACGCGGCGGGGGCGGCGGCGCTGCAAGGTTTTCCCAACCGGTTGATGCGGATGCGGCAAAAAGGTACGCTGTAAAGCGTTTTTACACAGACTTCCGCTTTGCCGCAGAGAGAACGTGCGCCCAGATGCTGCGGCGATTTTCCGCCTGGCTGCTGGCGCTGTGCCGATCGATGGCCGCAGCGCCGGCAGCCGGGGCCGCCGGGCCTTCCCGGCGCAGGTCAGCTGCGCCCCCGCCCCGGCATAAAACGCGCCGCCCGGCGGGGGCTTCCCCTCCGGGCGACGCGTCCTTTTTATTACACAAGCACGTCCTTGATGAGCAGGCTCAGGCCGCCGGTGGCGGAGTGGATAAACTCCACCGCCTCGTCGGAGTTGCAGAGTTCGGCGGGGATTTTGATCTCGATGCCGGACTCTGTCTTGAAGTTGCGGCTCTCCATCTTGCGGATGCGGGCGGGGCTGACCGTCACCCGATCGTCCCGGGCCACGCCGGTCTCCGCCAATGCCTGCTCAAACACCGGGGCAGCCAGAGGGTAACATTCCTCAATGCGGCTGCGCACGTCCTCCACGGCGATGGTATTCTCCACCGCCTGGTTGCGCACCAGCAGTTCCACCGCCGTCTCGGTGCCTCCGTCAAAGGGAGGCACATCCTCCAACGCCTCCGGTTCGGGGTACGCCTGCTGCACGGCGGCCACCGCCGTCTCGCAGACGGCTTTCAGCTTGGCCTTCTCCGCCATAGCCTGGGTGCAGCCGAACACCCGCGTGGAGAGGTAAAAATCCTTCTTTTCGTCCAGGGTGAACCGCTTTTCCAGCAGGCGCACCGTGCCGTTGACCCGGTCGATGAGGGCGGCCTCGTCGGCCTTGGGCGTGCCGGGCAGCAGGGTGCGCTGGGGGACCATGCTGCTGCAGAGGCCGTTGCCCAGCAGATCGGTTTTATGGGTGTAGCCGGGGCGGTAGTTGAGTTTGAGGACTCCGTAGTGGGGCACCCCCTCCGCCTCAAAATCCACCACGGCCAGATCCCCCGCCGGGATGGCCGGATACTGCACCAGCTGCTCAAAGATCACCCCCGCAATCCGGCGGGAAAGATCAATAAAATCGCCGTTTTGGTCCATCTCCTGCTTAAAGGCAGAGTCCGGCAGGAAACGGCAGGCTTTGCCGTCGTCCGCCGCGAAAGCCTTTTCCAGGCAGGTGGTGAAATAGTCAAAGAGATCGGCGTCCAGTTCCATCGGCTTATCAGACAAAACCGGCTCCGAGGCGCCGGAGTCCAGCAGATGCAGGATCACCTGGTTGATCTTAATTTCCATGGGTCACGCTCCTTGGTGTTAGGATCGGGGAACATCCCCGGGGTCACTGGCATAGTATAGCACAATTTGGCGGTTTTTGGTAGCGCATATTTTGCCGCCGCGCCGCCATGCTAACAGCAGGGAGGTGAGCCTATGAAGGAACTGAACACGGCCCGCGGCGAGGACGCAGCCGACCTGCGCCAGGTAGGCCCGGCGGGCGGCGCACCGGGGTCGGTGCATCCGCCCGAGGACGGTGAATTCCTGCACCGCACCGCGCCCAGCCGCCAGAAGCAGGCCAAAGCCTTTTTGGATGGCAAAAGCCCCGGCATTATGCAGGCCTATGCCCCCGGCGCCAAGGTGAGCGATGTGGAGGGCTGGGTGGAGGATGACGAAACCGTCCACCGTTTGGCCCACTGGCGCGCCGAGGCGATCTATTGAGCCGGGACCGGCGTCCCCCTGCGGGGCGCCGGTCCCATCGTTTTGAAAATACCTCCGGGGAAAAATTCTTCCCGGCATCCGCCGCGCAGGGCTTTCGGCGGCGGAGCCGAGCTTGGCCGCAAAGGCCTCCTATGCCCGCTGCCCGGGATCGCACGCGGCTTTTGCTTCCGGTACTCCCTTCACAAGGTCTCCTCTTTTTTGCTTTCCGCCTTCTGCTGGAAGCGGGCGTTCTCCACAATAAACCGCTCATGGGTGGCGTGGGCGATCTCCCCCTTTTCATCGCAGACAACGGCGGTGAACACCAGCCGCCGCCCCTCCACCGCCGTCAGTTCACAGCGGCAGCGCGCCACCATCCCCACCGGGGTCGGGGCCGTGTGATGCAGGTCCAAATGGGTTCCCACCGTGCCGCAGCCGGGATCCAGCGCGCCGGCCACGCTCTGCCAGCAGGCTTTCTCCACCAGGGCCGCCACGGCGGGGGTTGCCAGCACCTGCAGTTCGCCGCTGCCCATGGCGGCGGCGGTGTTTTCGGTGGTGGCTCGCACGGCCGCCTGCCCGGTGATGCCAGGTTGTAACATAGAGATCCGCTCCTTCTCAATTTTCAATGCAGCAATGCCAAGAGGGTTTGTTCCAGTATACCACATCCTGCCGCGAAAGGAAATAGCCGCAGCCGGGATTTTCCTTGCCGCCTGTGCAAAAAACTTGCCGGAAGGCAGGTTTTTCCTTGCTTTTTCCCCGCCGTTATGCTAAACTGTTATGTTAGAGCAAGGGGGCTACGCGCACGCAGCCCCCTTTTTCGCGGGCTGCCGCCGGCGGTTCGGTGTTCTACCAATAGAGGAGGATGTATATGAGCGAAAAGATCGATTACTCGCAGGGCATCTATGACGCCCGCCAACTGGGTACGCCCAAAATGTTGATTTTGGGCGCCCAGCACATGTTCGCCATGTTCGGCGCCACCGTGCTGGTTCCGTTGCTGACGGGCCTGAGCGTCTCCACCACGCTGCTGTGCGCCGGCCTGGGTACGCTGCTGTTCCATCTTATCACCAAGCGCAAGGTTCCCGCCTTCCTGGGCTCCAGCTTCGCCTACCTGGGCGGCTTCGCCATCGTGGCCCCCAAGCTTCTGGACGCGAACGGCGAGCAGACCATCGCCAACGCCGAGATGCTGCCCTACGCCTGTGCGGGCGTGGCCTTCAGCGGCCTGCTGTATGTGCTGGTCAGCGCGCTGATTTCCACCTTCGGCATCCGCAAGATCATGAAATTCTTCCCGCCGGTCGTCACTGGCCCCATCATCATCTCCATCGGCCTGATCCTGGCCCCCAGCGCCATCTCCAACTGTGCCACCAACTGGCTGCTGGCCTTCATTGCGCTGGCGGTGGTCATCGTCTGCAACATCTGGGGCAAGGGCATGGTCAAGATCCTGCCCATTCTGCTGGGCGTTGTGGTCTCTTATTTGGCGGCGCTGGTTATGGGTGCGGTGGACTTCACCGCCATCAACCAGGCGGATCTGCTGGGCCTGCCGCTGCGCAGGGAGGCCATGGGTCTTTTTGCCATTGACGGAAGCCCTGCGTTCATCAGCGCCCTGTTCACCATCATGCCTATTGCGCTGGCGACTATGATGGAGCACATCGGGGATGTGGCGGCCATCAGCGCCACCACCGGCAAGAACTATATCCGTGACCCCGGCCTCAACCGCACCCTGCTGGGCGACGGCCTGGCCACCACCATGGCCGGCCTGTTCGGCGGCCCCGCCAACACCACCTACGGCGAGAACACCGGCGTGCTGGCCCTGACCAAGATCTATGACCCCCTGGTGATCCGCATTGCGGCGGTGTTCGCGGTGATTCTGAGCTTCTGCCCCAAGTTTGAAGCGCTCATCAACACCATCCCGGCGGCCATCATCGGCGGCATCAGCTTTGTGCTGTACGGCATGATCTCGGCCATCGGCATCCGCAACGTGGTGGAGAACCGGGTGGACTTCACCAACTCCCGCAACCTGATCATCGCGGCGGTCATTCTGGTGTCGGCCCTGGGCTTCAACTCGGTAGACGGCATCACCTTCGCGGTGGCCGGCGTCTCCATCAATCTGTCCGGCCTGGCCATCGCGGCCATCGCCGGTATCCTGCTGAACGCGATCCTGCCCGGCAACGACTATGAGTTCGACGAAGGCAGCAACGACGGCGAGGGCGCTTCCCTGCGCATCTGATCTTCCCAAAGCCACGGCCCCGGTCTTGCGACCGGGGCCGTTTTGTTGTACAATTATAAAAAAAGGAAGATAAAGGAGTTTCGCCATGGCATTGACCGCCGCCGATTTCACCAACCTGCACCTGCAGTACAGGGCCGAACAAACCGAGGGGGAACTCCCCGCCGTCATCGAGCATGACTTTGCCGACGGACGGATGGTGGACCACTATTATGTCACCCCCTCCCCCGCGTTCTGGGCGGACGAGGGCGTGCGGACGCTGGGGCAGGTTTCAGGCGTCCTCTTTTTGCAGCAGCCGGACGGCGCGCCCTGGCAGATCTTGGTCCATGAGACCGCTATGGTCCGCGAGGTGGTGTTTGAACTGAGCGAGGAGGAATTCCGCAAAATGCTGGCCGCCAGCGGCGTGATTTTGCCGGGGGAGCCGGGCTTTGTGCCGCCGGAGGGGTGAAACTTCCCAAGCACTCCCCAGAAAATGATAATTTTTTTCGCCACCCTATTGACATTCGCTGTCATAGGGTGTATTATAACGCCAACATATGAACAATTCTTCATATGATAATTTTTACAAGGAGGTTTGCCATGGAAGATATGACCTTGCAGACCGCGCCGGAAATGGCGGACGGCATCCCGCTGGCCCCCTGCTGCCAGCCTGCCACCGTAGCAAAGCTGCGGGATGAACTGCCCGACGACGAGGTCCTGTATGACCTGGCCGAACTGTTCCGGGTGTTCGGGGATTCTACCCGAATCAAGATCCTGTACGCCCTTTTTGAGAGCGAGTTGTGCGTGGGCGATATCGCCCGGCTGCTCAACCTCTCTCAAAGTTCGGTAAGCCACCAGCTGCGGTTGCTGAAAGCCAGCAAGCTGGTCAAGTTCCGGCGGGAGGGCAAAGCCGTCTACTATTCTTTGGATGACGACCATGTGCGCAGCATCATCTCGCTGGGCATGGAGCATGTTGAGGAATAGGGGCCGCCGCCAAGTATCCCAAGTTTATTTTTATAGTAGGAGTGTTTTCCATGAAAAAGAAATTCAAGATCGAAGTCGACTGCGCCAACTGCGCCGCCAAGATTGAGACCGCCGCCAAGCAGGTTCCCGGCGTGACCGACGCCAGCGTCAGCTTTATGACCCAGAAAATGATGCTGGAGGCGGACGATGACCGCTTTGACACCGTGCTGGACGAGGTCGTGAAGGTTGCCAAAAAGGTGGAGCCCGATTTCGAGATCGAGCTGTAAAGAGCAGATCAACCCCTTGGCTTCCCTTCCGGGGAGCCGCTTTTATCAGGAGAAACTTTCCCTATGACAAAAAAGCAAAAGAAAACATTGCAGCGTATCCTTGCCGCGGCAGTGCTGGCTTTGTGCGTCGCTTTGCTGACCCGCCTGGCCGAACTGCCCTGGTTCCTGCAGCTGGCGCTGTGGCTGGTCCCCTACCTGGTCATCGGCCACGATATCCTGAAAAAAGCCTTCCTGGGCATCCGCAACGGCGAGGTTTTTGACGAAAACTTCCTGATGGCGGTGGCTACCGTGGGCGCGATGGCCTGCGGGGAATACAGCGAGGGCGTGGCCGTTATGGTGTTCTACCAGGTGGGCGAGCTGTTCCAGAGTTACGCCGTCGGCAAGAGCCGCCGCAGCATCACCGAACTGATGGACATCCGCCCCGACAGCGCTAACCTGGAGAAGGCGGACGGTTCGCTGGAGGTCGTTGACCCGGATGCGGTGCCGGTGGGCGCGGCCATCGTCGTCAAGCCCGGCGAGAGAGTGCCGCTGGACGGCGAGGTTCTCAGCGGCGAGAGCAGCCTGAACACCGCCGCCCTCACCGGCGAGAGCCGCCCCCGCACCGTGCGCGTCGGCGACGAGGTCATCAGCGGCTGCGTGAACGGCGACGGCCTGCTGCGCATCCGCACCACCAGACCCTATGAGGAATCCACTGTGGCCAAAATCCTGGAACTGGTGGAGAATTCCAGCCTGAAAAAGGCCAAAGTGGAGAACTTTATCACCAAGTTTGCCCGCTACTACACCCCCGCCGTCTGCATCGGCGCGCTGGTGCTGGCGATCCTGCCGCCGCTGATCCTCGGCCCCGCCCAGCCGGCGGTCTGGGTGGACTGGGTGATGCGCGCGCTGACCTTCCTGGTTATCTCCTGCCCCTGCGCGCTGGTCATCTCGATCCCGCTGACCTTCTTCGGCGGCATCGGCGGCGCGTCCCGCAGCGGGATCCTGGTCAAGGGCGGCAACTACCTGGAGGCGCTGGCTCACACCGGCGCGGTTGTGTTTGACAAGACCGGCACCCTGACCAAGGGCGTCTTTGCCGTGACCCGCGTGACCCCCGCCGACGGCTGCACCGAGCGAGAGGTGCTGGAGGCCGCCGCCCTGGCCGAGAGCTATTCCAGCCACCCCATCAGCAAGAGCCTGCGGGAGGCTGCCCCCGGCCTGGATGCCGCCCGCGCCACCGACGCTCAGGAGGTTGCCGGGCAGGGCGTGCGTGCCCTGGTGGACGGCCAAGTGGTGCTGGCCGGCAATGCCCGCCTGATGGAGACCAACGGCATCGACTATATGCCCGCCCAGGGCGCGGGTACCGTGGTGTATGTGGCGCGGGATGGCGCTTTCCTAGGCGCGGTGCTCATCTCTGACGAGGAGAAGCCTACTGCCCGCGCCGCCATCGCCGGGCTGCAGGCCCAGGGTGTGCGCACCGTGATGCTCACCGGCGACAGCTCCGCCGTGGCCGAACAGGTGGCGGGCAGCCTGGGGATCGATGAGGTTCACGCCGGGCTGCTCCCCGCCGACAAGGTGCAGTGGGTGGAGAAGCTGCTGGCGGATATGCCCCAGGATAAGCACCTGGCCTTTGCCGGCGACGGCATCAACGATGCGCCGGTGTTGATGCGGGCCGATATCGGCATCGCCATGGGCGCGCTGGGCAGCGACGCCGCCATCGAGGCCGCCGACGTGGTGCTGATGGACGACGACCCGGCCAAGATCAGCCTTTCGATGCGGATTGCCCGCAAGTGCATGCGAATCGTGTACGAGAATATCGTCTTTGCGCTGGGCGTCAAAGCCATCTGCCTTCTCTTCGGCGCGCTGGGCATTGCCAACATGTGGTGGGCTGTCTTTGCCGACGTGGGCGTCATGGTTCTGGCTGTCCTCAACGCCACCCGCATGCTGCGGGCGGAACAGTGAGGGGCCGGGAATCAGCCGCAGCATAAAATCTGAGGGGGAGCGCTGCCCGGGCGCTCCCCCTCTTTTGCAGTTTCCTCTGCTATTTCATCGTCTCCGGGTCAATCCATTCCTCGCCGCGGGTGACTTCCAGGTGGAGGTGGCTGTCCAGCAGGCTCTCAGCGGGAATCACAGCCGCCTTCCCCAGGGTGTCGCCGGTCTGGACGGCGTCGTCCACTTTGACGGAAACATCCGTCAGGCCGCAGTATTTCCACAGGGCGCCGCCCTTGTCTGCGATCTCCACCACCTGCCCCCACAGGGCGTCCTCATAGACGGCCAGCACGGTGCCAGCCTTGACGGCCGGCACGGCCTCGCCCAAGGTCACGGCATAGTCGGCGCCATCGTGGGTGCGCCAGTCGCCCAGGGTCTCGCTGTAGACCAGTTCATCGCCGCTGAAAGGGTTGATCGGCTCAGAATCGGTAGGCAGCTTTGGCAAGGCGGCCTGCTGCGCCGACGGTGCGGCAGAGGCTCCGGGCTCGGCAGATGCTTCGGCAGACTGCGAAGCCGCACCAGAGGACGACGCCGATTCGGATGGCGGCGCAGAGGGCGTCGATGTGCTCTGCGGCAGATCGGTAACTGGATTGTTTATGGCGGTGTCCGGGGAATTCCATCTGCTTTCCTCCTCCAATGCATCCTTGCGGGCCTGGGTCAGATCCGCCACATTGCGCACCACACTGCGGATCGCCACAATGCCGGTGACTGTGGCGGCAAACACCAACGCCAGACAAAACAAATACAGACCTTTCTCCTTAAAAAACGCTTTCACGTTGTCTCCCCCGTCCTTTACTAGGGCCGCCGCCGGGGGCCCGCGCCCTTTTCCGGCCCGTTGCTCCCGGCGGCGGCTCCGTTGATTTGTGTACGCCCATAGTGTGGCGCACCGGACGGCGGTTTATGCAGGCGGAGGGGGATTTTTCTGGCCCAGGGTCATCGGTTTTTCTGCGGACGCCTTCGCTCCGCCGCCAAGCGGTGCGGAAAGCGGAGCGCGCCCAAGCGGAAGGGCGACGGCCCCTGCCAAGCGCCGCTTTCGTATGACTTTTTCCCTTATTCTATGGCAAATCTGCCGATGATGCGGGAGCATTTCAACATTTTTTCTTGCATTTTGCGCAGTTTGCCGGTATACTATAGGTAATGCTTGGCGCTGCGGTCGGGGGCCGCCTGCCAGTCAACTTTTATATTTGCGAGGTGGAACATTATGGAACCTATGGTTATTACGATCGCGCGTGAATTTGCTTCTGGCGGGCGGGAGATCGCCAAGATGATCGCTGAACAGTTGGATATCCCTGTGTACAACAAAGAGTTGATCACCCGAGCGGCTAAGAAGAGCGGCCTGACCGAGGAAGCCATTGCCGCCAGCGAAAACCGTCGTACCGGCAGCCTGATCTACAGCCTGTACACGATGGGGAATACAATGCCCTTGTCTGACCAGGTATACATTTTGCAGAGCAATGTGATCAAAGAACTGGCTTCCGAGGGTTCCTGCATCATTCTGGGCCGCTGCGGCGACTATGTGCTGCGGAACCGCCCCAATGTACTGCGGGTCTTTTTGTACGCCCCTCTCGCCTACCGCGTCCAGGTGGCGAAGGCCTCCCCCGAGGCCCAGGGGAAGGGCGAGTCTGACAAAGTGATTGAGCAGACCCTGACCAAGCATGACCGCGGCCGCGCCAGCTACTACAATTATTACACCGAGAACCGCTGGGGCGAGGCCAAAAACTACGACCTGTGCCTGAACACCCAGATGGGGGGCGAGATCTGCGCTTCCCTGATCGTGCAGGCCGCCAAATACATGATGGAGGCGTCAAAATAATCTATGGCAAAGTCTGATTCACTATCCGCTGACCGTATGGGTACAGCGTCGATCACGCCGTTGCTCTTTTCCCTTGCGATCCCGATGATGATCTCGATGCTGGTGCAGGCGCTGTACAACATCGTGGACAGCATCTTCGTATCCTATGTTGACGAGGCGGCCCTGTCCGCCGTTTCGCTGGCCTTCCCGGTGCAGAACCTGATGATCGCCTTCGCGGTGGGAACCGCCGTCGGCGTCAACGCCCATCTCTCGAAATCCCTGGGGGAGGGCAACCGGGAGGAAGCCAACCGTTCCGCGATGAACGGCCTGTTCCTATCGGTGTGCACCTGCCTGGCCTTTGTGCTGTTCGGCCTATTGGGGGTGCGGGCCTTCCTGTATGCCCAGACCGGCGACGCGCTGATCCGGGAGTATGGCGTTGCCTACCTGTCCATCGTCACCATCTTCAGCCTGGGCTGCTTTGTGCAGTGCATGCTGGAGAAGCTGCTGGTGGCAACGGGCCGTAGCGCCTACGCCATGATCAGCCAGCTGACAGGCGCGCTCGCCAACATCATCCTGGACCCCATCTTCATCTTTGGCCTGCTGGGTATGCCACGCCTGGGCGCGGCGGGTGCGGCGGTAGCAACTGTGGCCGGGCAGTTCCTGGGCGCGGCGGTGGGGCTGGTGCTGAATCTGCGCAAGAACCCGGATATCCAGCTTTCCCCGCGGGGGTTCCGCCCCTCGGGGCGCACCATACGCCGCATCTACATGGTGGGGATTCCCTCCATCGCCATGCAGGCCATCGGCAGTGTGATGACTTTCTGCATGAACTCCATCCTCATCGGTTTTTCCAGCACGGCAGTGGCGGTGTTCGGCGTCTATTTCAAATTGCAGAGCTTCGTGTTCATGCCGGTCTTCGGCATCAACAACGGCATGGTTCCCATCGTCAGCTTCAACTACGGCGCCCGTAAGCCGGACCGTATCCTGGGCGTCTTTAAGGTGGCGGTGATCTCCGCCGTCTGCATCATGTTGGCGGGCTTCGGCATCGCCCAGCTGGCGCCGGATGCCCTTCTGGGGATCTTCAACGCCAGCGAGGATATGCTGGCCCTGGGCGAGGTGGCGCTGCGCACCATCTCCGTCTCCTTCCTGCTGGCCGGGTTCAGCGTCATCAGTTCCTCCATGTTCCAGGCCCTGGGTCGCGGCGTGCTGGCTTTGTGGGTGTCGGTCATCCGCCAGCTGGTTGTGCTGATCCCCTCCGCCTGGCTGTTGAGCAAGACGGGCAGCGTGAACGCCGTGTGGTGGGCTTTCCCCATCGCGGAGATCGTGGCTGCTCTGCTGTGCGCGGTCTTCATGCTCAACTGCAACAAGACCATTCTCAAACCGATGCGCACGCCTGCACCGGAATTGGTCGCTTACGATTAAGGAGGTGCCGACCATGTTGCGTCACATCAAAACCGGGACCTTTCTTCTCAGCATCGCCTACCTGATTCTGGGGCTGATGCTGCTGGTCGTGCCGGAAACCAGCCTGCTCTGGATCTGCTACGCCTTCGGCGCGGTGGTGCTGCTCACCGGCGTGGTCTGCCTGGTCCAGTACGCCCGCCTGCACGGCAAGGGCTTTGCCGCGCCGTTTCTGCTGGTGGGCGGCGTCATCACCGGGGCGCTGGGGATTTTTACGCTGCTGCGGCCCCAGACGGTGGCCAGCATCCTGCCCATCGTCTTCGGCATCTTTATCCTGGTGGATGGCTTTAACCGGATCGCTTCCGGCGTGGAGTTGGCCAAGCAGAAGGGCCACAAGTGGTGGGTGCTGGTTCTGTTGGGCGTGCTTTCGCTGGCGCTGGGCCTTCTGCTCATCTGGCGTCCCTTTGACATCGCCGTCAGCATGGTGATGGTGTGCGGCGCACTGCTGGTGGTGGAGGGCGCTCTGAACCTGGGCTGCGTGCTGTATGCCGCCATGGAGTTGGCCGCGCTGGAGCGGGTAGCCCGCAGCGCCCTGAACGCCACCCTGGCAGCCGCCGGCGAACTGCTGGATGAGGTGGAGGAGGAGCAGGCCGCCCGCGACTCCATCGTATATGAGGCGGAGAGTACCGAGGTCCTGCCGGAGGGGACAGACCCATCGGAAGGAGAAGATCGATCCCTATGACCCCAAGCTATGACCTGATTATTGTGGGCGCCGGCCCGGCCGGCATTTTTACCGCGCTGGAACTGTTGCGCAAGGGCAGCAAGGCCAAGATTCTGCTGATCGAGAAGGGTAAGCCGGTGGAAAGACGCCACTGCCCCAAGGACAAGACCGGCCAATGCGTCAACTGCAAGCCGACCTGCGCCATCACCACCGGTTTTTCCGGTGCGGGCGCATTCTCGGATGGCAAATTGTCTCTCTCTTACCAGGTGGGCGGCGAACTGCCGGATCTGATCGGGGAGGACTTCGCCCAAGAGCTTATAAACTACGCTGACAAGATCTATCTGGAATTCGGCGCCGATCCCCATGTGGAGGGCGTGTACGAAGGCCAGGAGATCAAGGATATCCGCAAGCGGGCCATCCAGGCCGGTTTGCAGCTGGTGGACTGCCCGATCCGCCACCTGGGTACCGAGAAAGCCCAGCAGCTTTACCTGAACATCCAGAATTATCTGGCTGCCCAGGGCATCGAGATGCTGTTTGAGACTGAATGTGACAACATCCTGCTGGATGGCAGCACCTGCAAGGGGGTGCGCATCAGCCGGAAGGGCGAAACGCGGGAGGTCTTTGGCAGGCAGGTGGTCATTGCCACCGGCCGGCGCGGCGCCGATTGGCTGGAAAAGCTCTGCGCTGAGCATCACATCGCCCACAAGCCCGGCACTGTCGATATCGGCGTGCGGGTGGAGTGCCGCAACGAGGTGATGGAGGTCATCAACAAGGTGCTGTATGAGGGCAAGCTGATCGGCTACCCTGCGCCCTGGCGCAACAAGGTGCGCACCTTCTGCCAGAACCCCGGCGGCTTTGTGGCGCAGGAGAATTACGACAATGACCTGGCGGTGGTCAACGGCCACAGCTTCAAAGAGAAAAAGTCTGACAACACCAATCTGGCGATCCTGGTGAGCCACAATTTCACCGAACCGTTCAACCAGCCCATCGCCTACGCCCAGAAGGTGGGCGAACTGACCAATATGCTGGGCGCGGGCCATATCATGGTGCAGCGCTACGGGGATATTTTGGACGGCAAGCGCACCTGGACCAAGGAGTTGGCCCGCGCCAACGTGCGCCCCACCCTGAAGGACGCGGTGGCGGGCGACATCACCGCCGCCATGCCCTACCGCGCCATGGTGAATATCATTGAATTTATCCGGATGATGGACGAGGTGGTGCCGGGCTTCGCCAGCCCTGAGACGCTGCTCTACTCGCCTGAGTTGAAATTCTACTCCAACAAGGTAAAGATGGATGCCGACCTGGAGACCAACATCACCGGCCTGCACTGCCTGGGGGATTCCTCCGGCTGGACCCGCGGCCTGATGATGGCCAGCGTCATGGGCGTTCTGATGGGCCGCAAACTCATCGAGAAACACGGTTTTTGAGCGTGTTTTGACGCAAACGGAAGCAGGAGCCGCCCCCCTCACGGGGGGCGGCTCCTGCTGCTTCGTATGGGTGAAATCCTTCCGGTCAGGTTAGTTTCCGCTGCTCTCGCCCAGGGTGACATCTACGCTGAGCATTTTGCCGTCGCGGTCGATCTGCATCGTCACGGTATCCCCGACTTCCTTGTCCTTGAGATAGCCGGTCACATCGCTGGAATCGCTGACCGCCACGTCGCCGATGGAGAGGATGCGGTCCCCGGTCTGCAGCCCCGCCGCCTCGGCGCCCGAGCCGGCGTTCACCTCCGCGATATACACGCCGGGGACGGACAGGCCGTACTGCTGCAGATTGTTGGAATCCACCGTGATGACGGTGATCCCCAGCACCGCCCGCTTGACATAGCCGGTGCTGATCAGATCCTGCGCGATGTCCATGGCGGTGTTGACGGGGATGGCGAACCCAAGGCCCTCGGCTTCGCTGTAGCCGCTCTTGGCGTTGACGATGCCGATCAGTTCCCCGTTGCCGTTGAAGAGGCCGCCGCCGGAGTTGCCCGGGCTGATGGAAGCGTTGGTCTGGATCAGCGTCATCTGGTTGCTCTCCACCTCGACCTCACGGTTGAGGGCGCTGACGATGCCGTCGGTAACGGTGCCGCCCAGCGTTCCCAGCGGGTTGCCCACCGCGATGGCGGTTTCGCCCACCGCCAGAGCGTCGCTGTCGCCCAGGACCGCGGGGGTCAGGCCGGTGGCTTCCACTTTGAGCACCGCGATGTCCGCGCTGGAATCGCTGCCGATGAGCGTGGCGGTGTACTCGGTATCGTCGCTGAGCTGCACCTTGATGTTGGAGGCACCGCTGACGACGTGGGCGCAGGTGAGAATATAGCCATCCTCACTGATGATAACGCCGGAGCCGGCACCGCTCTGCACATAGCTACCGCCAAACCAGGTGTTGGCGCTGACCATCTGCTCGGTGGTGATGGCCACCACGCTGGGTTTGACGATGACCGCCACCTCCTGAAGGCTCAGGCTGGTGCCGCCGGTGCTGCCCAAGGTGGAAGCCTCGGTGTTTTCCGACCGGGTGACTTGCTGCACCACAACCTGGTTGCCGGTCAGGCCGCTACGGGCCGCGACCACCGCGCCCGCCATGCCGCCGCCGAAGCCCAGCGCCACGCAGCAGATCCCCGCCAGCAGGCGCATACCGACTTTTTTCACGCCGCCGCGCTTCTTCTTGGGCGCTTCGGGCTGCTGGGGCGCACTGGCGTAGGTGTAACCGTTATAGCCGCCCTGGCTACTGCCGCCAAAGCTGCTGGTGTAGCCGGTGGCGCCCTGGGGCTGGCTATAGTCAGTGGGGGCGGTGTTGGCGGTGTTGATGCCGCTGCTTCCCACATTGGGGTAGCCGCTCTGGGGCTGGGTCGGCGGAGTCTGGTCGGCTTGAGGCTGGTCAGACGTTCCCGCTTGAGGCTGCTGGGGTTGGGCGGGCTGCTGGGCGCCGCCTTGGCCGCTCGGACTATTGTAAAGGCCGGAATAATCAAATTCGTTATTCATGGCGATCTTCCTTTCTTGCAGAGTGGATCGGGGCTTTCCCGGTCCCTTTGCCTTTGTTCTGAGCACAGTATACCCTTAAATTGTGAAATAGGTTTCTTTACCGCGTGAAAAGAATGTGAAACCGCAGTGTCCTGCCTGAACGGCCTTGGCATCGTTTGACAAAGCCCCCTACCCTGCCGTACAATACTGTAAGGCGGAAGGGAGGTGCGCGGGATGCGCGTGGAACGCAGCGGAGCTGTTTATACGCTGTATAAAGAGCGGGAACCCATCGGGGAGGCAGTCCTCCGCGGCGGGCAGCTGGAACGCTTGGAGATCGCCCCCGCCTGGCGAGGCCGGGGGTACGGCAGCTATCTGCTCAAGGAGGTGCTGCGCTGCGGCGGCGGTTTTGATCGCCAAGCCGAGAGTTGTTTCACCCTGCTTCCGCCCGGCAGCGAGGCCGCCCGCGCGCTGGCCCGCAAATTCGGCTTTGCCCCCGCCGGGGCAGTCTGGTGCAGGCGGCAGGTCCCCGACCTGAGCGCCGTGGCGTTCTGCCATGAATTCCTGCGCGCCCACTGCCCTACCGGCGGCTTTTACATCGACGCCACCTGCGGCAACGGGCATGACACCCTATTCTTATGCGCCTTGGCAGGCAAAAATGGCCGGGTGCTGGCGGTTGACATCCAGCCCGCCGCCGTAAAGGCCACCAACCGCCGCCTGGAGGCTGCGGGCTGGGGCGGGGTGGGCCGCGCGCTTCTGCACGACCACGCCCGCCTGGGCGATCTGGCCGCCCCCGGCACGGCGGACGGGATCCTTTTCAACTTCGGCTGGCTGCCCGGCGCTGACCACACAGTCCATTCCACCCCGGGCGGCAGCCTGGCGGCCCTGCGGGCGGCCCTGGATCTGCTGCGCCCCGGCGGGGTGCTGGCGGCGGTGCTCTACAGCGGCAAGGTTATCGGCAGTGAGGAGAAGCAGGCCGTGCTGGCCTTCCTCCGCGCGCTGCCCCTGGCGCAGTACACCGTGCTGGTCTGCGAGTTTGCCAACTGGAACGCCGCCGCGCCGCTTCCCTGCTTTGTTCTCAAGCGCGGCTGCACACCGCCCTGAGTGAGGGCTATCTTCCTCTTGCAATCCGCAGGCAAACCATGTATTATAAAGAAAGTGTGTATATAAAGGAGTACGTTTATGCCTTCCATGCGCGAACAAATCGAGAGCCGGCGCACCTTTGCGATCATATCGCACCCCGACGCCGGCAAAACCACCCTGACGGAGAAACTGCTGCTCTACGGCGGCGCTATCCAGACCGCCGGTTCCGTCAAGGGCAAGCAGAGCGCCAAGCACGCGGTCTCTGACTGGATGGATATTGAAAAGCAGCGCGGCATCTCGGTGACTTCCTCGGTGCTGCAGTTCAACTACCAGGGCAAATGCATCAACATCCTGGATACCCCCGGCCACCAGGATTTCAGCGAGGATACCTACCGCACCCTGATGGCCGCCGATTCCGCCGTGATGGTCATCGACGCCGCCAAGGGCGTGGAGGCGCAGACCATCAAGCTGTTCAAGGTCTGTACGCTGCGGCACATCCCCATCTTCACCTTCATCAACAAGATGGACCGGGAAGCCCGCGACCCCTTTGAACTGATGGAAAACATTGAGGAGATTCTGGGCATCAAAACCTACCCGATGAACTGGCCCATCGGCTGCGGCAAGGAGTTCAAGGGCGTGTTTGACCGCAGCGCCCGCCGAGTGCTGGCCTTCGAGGGCGACGGCCGCGCCAACGGCGTCAAGATGGTGGAGGAGATTGAGGCGGAACTGGGCAGCCCCGAACTGGACGGCCTGATCGGGGCCGGCAAGCACCGCCAGCTGGCTGACGACATTGAACTGCTGGACGGCGCGGCGGAGGAGTTCGACCTGGACGCCGTACATCACGGCGAACTCTCGCCGGTGTTCTTCGGGTCGGCGCTGACCAACTTCGGCGTGGAGCCCTTCCTCAAGGAATTTCTGCGGCTGACCCCCACCCCGCTGCCCCGGGCCGACGCTGCCGGCGGCGGGACGGTGGATCCCTGCGGGGAGGATTTCTCCGGCTTTATCTTCAAAATTCAGGCCAATATGAACAAGAACCACCGGGACCGCATCGCCTTCCTGCGCATCTGTTCCGGCAAGTTTGAGCGCGGCATGGAGGCTTTCCATGTGCAGGAGGGCAAGAACATCAAGCTGGCCACCGGCACCAGCCTGATGGCCGACGACCGCGCCATCGTCAGCGAGGCCTATGCCGGGGATATCATCGGCCTATTCGACCCGGGCATCTTCTCCATCGGGGATACCCTCTGCACCGGCAAAAACCATGTGCGGTTTGCGGGCATCCCCACCTTCGCGCCGGAGCATTTTGCCCGGGTGACGCAGGTGGACACCATGAAGCGCAAGCAGTTCGTCAAGGGTATGGAGCAGATCGCCCAGGAGGGAGCCATCCAGATCTTCCGCGATCTGGGCGCCGGCATGGAGGAGGTCATCGTCGGCGTGGTGGGCGTTCTGCAGCTGGAGGTTCTGGAGTACCGCCTGAAAAACGAGTACAATGTGGACATCCGTATGCAGACGCTGCCCTATGAGCATCTGCGCTGGATCCTCAACAACCCCGACGAGTTGGACCCCAAAACGCTGGACGTTACCAGCGACACCCGCTGTATAGAGGACCTGAAGGGCAACCATCTGCTGCTCTTCGGCAGCCCCTGGAGCATCAACTGGGCCGAGCAGCACAACGAGCAGCTTCGCCTAAGCGAATTCGGCAATCTGACCTTCTGAGGGAGGCTCCGACGCCTTCCCGGCCTTCCCGCCGCTCCCCTGCGGCGGGATTTTTTGCCGTTTTGCGGGTTTGCGGCTTCGGCCCGCAGTTCCCGCCAAACTATTCCCGCTGCCCGTTGTAATTTCACCTTTTCTATGCTATAATGGTTTCAATTCTGTAACAATTCCTCCGGGTCGCAGAACGGCGGCCTTATTTTATAGAGGCACGGAGTGTTCCTTCGATGAAATTTCTTTCTTATGCAGAGCAGCGTTTCCTGCACCGGCATCTGGACCGTGTGCGGCACATCACGCTGGACCCGGGCGGGCCGGGCGTGGTGCGCATCCATCTGGTCCCCTGCCAAAAGGGATCCCGCAGCACCCCCTATCTGGCGGTGCTGAACGGGCAGGATATCCTGCCGCTGAACGTCAGCTGGGCCATCCTGCTGACCAACCTGATCGAGGCGCTGCGCCCCTATGAGGGCAAAGAGCCGGGCGAAGCCGAGTGGGCCGAGTTGAGCCGCCGGGCGGTGACGGCTACCGCCAAGGTCTACCGCACCACCCCCACCCTGCAGATCGACGCCGACCTCCAGCTGCTGCTGCAGAGCCTTGTGGCGGTGGCCCGGGGCCAAACCCCGCCGGTGCGCGTGCAGCCAATGCGTCTGGGGGAGTATGCCCCCCACATGCTGGCCCCCCACCGCATGGATCTGCTGGTCAGTTCGATGATGCACGACGGCGCCTGGCACTGCAACCAGAAATGCCTGCACTGCTACGCCGCCCGCCAGCCGATGGCCGAGGCGCCGGAGTTGGATACCGACCAATGGCTGGCGATCATTGAGAAATGCCGGGCGGCGGGGGTATCCCAGCTGACCTTCACCGGCGGCGAGCCGACGCTGCGCCGTGATCTGGTGGAACTGGTGCGGGCGGCACGGTGGTTCGTGACCCGCCTGAACACCAACGGTAGGATGCTCACCAGCCTGCTCTGCAAGGATCTATGTGACGCCAGCCTGGATTCGGTGCAGATCACTTTCTATTCCGCCGATGAGGCGATTCACAACAAGCTGGTGGGGGCCGCCGGGTATACGGATACGGTAAACGGCATCCAGAACGCCCTGGCGGCCGGGCTGAACGTCAGCCTGAACACCCCCCTCTGCAGCCTGAACAGGGACTACCGGGCCACTGTGGAATTTGCCCACAGCCTGGGCATCCGCTACCTGAGCTGCAGCGGCCTGATCCCGGCGGGCGGCGCGGCCTGCGAGGCATCGATGGCCACCCGCCTGACCCCCGGCGAACTGACCGGCGTGCTGCGGGACGCCATGGCCTTCGCAGCGGCGCACGGCATGGAAGTCAGCTTTACCAGCCCCGGCTGGCTGCCGGAGGATACGCTGCGGGGCCTGGGCTTCACCCAGGTACCCAACTGCGGAGCCTGCCTATCCAACATGGCGGTAGCGCCGGACGGCACCGTGCTGCCCTGCCAGAGTTGGCTGCAGGGGCCAGGCTTAGGCAACCTGCTGAAAACGCCTTGGCGCAAAATCTGGGCCAGCCCGGACTGCCGCGCTGTTCGGGAGACCAGCGCCCAGATGCTGCAGCGCTGCCAGCTTGGCCCCACACTCGCACAGGAGAACCGCCCATGAAAAAACGCTTTGCTCTGCTTTGGGCCGCCCTGCTGCTTGGCCTTGTGCTGCTGGCCCTGCCCGCCGCCGCCGATGAGGGCGACTACGACGAAATCACCGATTACCAGATCACCGTCGATCTGCGCCAGGACGGCAGTGCCGACATCACCTACGACGTGGACTGGCAGGTCCTGGCCGGGGAGAAGAACGAGTATCTCTCTTGGGTGAAGATCGGCCTTGCCAATTCCTACGCCGAGGATCTGACCCCCCTGACCGACACCATCGCCGGCCTCTCCCTCTTGGAGGATGGCGGCGTTTACGCCAAGGTGGTATTTTCCCGCCGGTACTACTCCCCCGCCGTGGCGGCGGAAAACGGCGGCGAAAGCCGGGTGCGGTTCGCCTTCACGGTTCATCAGTCGCATCTGTTCACCCTGAACGACGACGGGACGGCCAGTTTTGTCTTCACCCCCGGCTGGTTTGACGACCTTTGTGTGGACAGGCTGACGGTGCGCTGGAAAAACGGCGAGGGCTTTGTGGCCGACAATACCGGTGAGGAGGACGGCTACCTGACTTGGGAGTTCGGGCCGCTGAGCCACGGGCAGGCGGCCACCGTCCGCGTGACCGTGCCGGCCCAGACCACCGAGATCTTTGACCCCGGCCAGGCGCTGACCTCCGCCGACCTGCCCGGCCCGTCCCTACCGGACGAGGACGACCTGGCGGACAAGCTAGCCGCCTTCCTCCTGCTGGTGGCCTTTGTTGTTGTGCTGGCGGTACTGCTCACCTCCTTCACGGCGGGCTGGGGCGGCGGCTTTGGGGGGAATATTGACCCCGAAGACTGGTTCTGGTACTCCAACGGCATCCACACGGTTCGGCTGCTGCGCAGCGCACCCCCGCCCCAGGGCTACCACAAGGTGGATCCCCCCAAGCAGTTCCGTGCGGGCGGCGGTTCCGCCCGGGGCGGCGGCGTGGGGCGGCGTGGCAACGATAACAACCACCATTCCGGCTGCGCCTGTGTCTCCAGCTGCGCCTGCGCTTCCAGCTGCGCGTGCGCCTGCGCCTGCGCGGGCGGCGGCCGGGCCGGATGCAGCATGAAAGAACTGTACCGGGTGAAGCTGCCCGCCGGGCAGGACCGCGCCGCACCTTAAGCGGGCGGAAGGCGGGTTCCATGGGACGTCGGGATGCATATTCCCGGTAATACAGGGCGGCCCCGGCGTTCCCGGCCCGGGGCTGCGCTGGATGGGGTACGATCAAGCTACAGTGGCAATAACAAGGAGGAGCTTCATGAGCCTGGAAAGTGAGTATGATGCCTGGGTGCGCGGTTTGATGGGCGGCGGCAAGTACGCCGCCACCCCCCAGCAGGCCGAGGCGGCCAGCGATGCGATCGAGCAGATGCAGGCCCAGTTGGACACCCTGAGCAGCGCCCAAAAGCGCCAGAAAACGGCAGGCAGCGCTTTGGATGCCGTGCAGCGGGCCAGCGCCGCCACCGCCGACAATGTGCGCCGGATGAGCAGCGAACTGACCCGCACCCTGCGGCAGGACGGCCTGCTGGGCGGCACCACCGCCCAACCCGCTCCCGCGCCGGTGCAGCCGCCCAAAACCGCCAGCTTTGACGGATTGGCCGACAAAGTCCGCGCCCAGGTGCTGGGCCAGGATGCCTTCGTGGGCGCGGTGGTCAAGGCGTTCCGCCGGCCCTTTGTGATGGGAACCAACGGCGACACCGCCCACGCTAAGAACATTATGCTGCTCTGCGGCCCGGGCGGCACCGGCCGCCACTACGCGCTGGACTGCGTGGTGCGGGAGATGGCCGACCGCGGCCTGCTGCGCAGCGAGGCGGTGGAGGAGATCGATCTGGCCCTCTACCCCGGCCCGGCGCAGGAGAAGTTGTTTTTGCAGGACCTGTACGCGGCGCTGCAGTCCGACGCCGAGGTGCTGGCTTTCGACCATTACGAGAGCTGCGCCGCCAACTACCGCGCCATGCTTGCCACACTGACGATGGAGGGGACCCTGGCGCTCTCCAGCCGGTATGTGCTACAGCGGGGCATCCTGGTGGATGTGGGTACCGCTTTGGCGCCGGGGGCCATCGGGGAATTGCAGGCCGCCGGGAAGTATTTCGTCTTTTTCTCCGCCAAGGGGGAGGCCGCCATGGCGGAAGCCTTCGGCGCCCGGTTCGTCGACGCGTTGGCCGGCGATATCTGCGAAACCCAGCCCTTCACCCCGGAGGCGTTGAGCGCTATCGCCGCCCGGGAGTTGAACTATCTGGCGCAGAAGGTGCGCAAGCAGTGCGGGCTGGCCCTGACGATGGGCACCGATGTGCGGGATCTGCTGGCCGCTCAGTACGGCAAGACCAGCGGCATGCAGGCCATGCGGGACTATGCCGATACCATCTACCGCGCCCTGGCCGAGTATGTGCTGGACGCCGAAACTCCGCCCGCCCCCGGCACACCCGCCGCCCTGGCGGTGGAGGAAGGGCGGCTGACCGCCTCTGTCGGCGGCGGCGAGGCGTTTGACCTGCTGGCGCTGCTGCCCCAGCAGTACCGGGGCGACGTGGAGGCCGTGGAGGCCGAACTGGATACCATCATCGGCCTGCGCGAGATCAAGGAGTATGTGCGGGACATCGCCAAGAACGTGCAGGCCCAGCAGCGCCGCAAGGCCCAGGGGCTCAAGGTTGCCGAGGTCAATATGCACATGATCTTCACCGGCAACCCCGGCACCGGCAAGACGACGATCGCCCGGATCCTGGCAAAATACCTCAAGGCCATCGGCGCGCTGCGGGGCGGCCAGCTGGTGGAAGTGACCCGCGCCGACCTGGTGGGCCGCTATGTGGGCCACACCGCCCCGCTGACCAACATGGTGATCCAGAGCGCCCTGGGCGGCGTGCTGTTCATCGACGAGGCGTACAGCCTGTACCGCGGCGGGGAGGACAGCTTTGGCCTGGAGGCCATCGACACGCTGGTGAAGGGCATTGAGGATCACCGGGACGATCTGGTGGTGATCCTGGCCGGGTATACCAAGGAGATGCAGCTGTTCCTCAGCGCCAACTCCGGCCTGGCCAGCCGCTTCCCCAACCAGATCGAATTTCCCGATTACACCGGAACGGAGTTATACAACATCCTGCAGCTGACCGCCAAGGGCAAGGGCTACACGCTGGATGACGCCTGCGCCCTGCCCCTGACGACCTACTTTGACCGCAAGCAGGCGGAGGATGCCGCCACCAACGGCAACGGCCGCATGGCCCGCAATGTGCTGGAGAAAGCGATCCTGAACCAGTCCCGCCGCCTGGTAGCCGACCCCGAAGCCAGCCTGGAACTGCTGCTGCCCGGGGATTTTGAGTTGGAAGAATAAACAAACAAAACGATCCGCCGCGCCCCGTTGGAAGGGCGCGGCGGATCGTTGTTTTTTTATCAGACGTGGGGGGTGAAATCGTCGGTGATGGAGGTGAGGATGCGCTGGGCGTTCTCACGGGTATCGGTCATGCGGACGGCGTTGCGCAGCGGCAGCACCGCGCGGGGACTCACAGACAGTTCGTCGATCCCCAGCGCCAGGAAGGTCTCGGTCAGTTCCAGGTCAGCCCCCAGTTCGCCGCAGATGCCCACCCAGATGCCGTTGGCGTGGGCGTTGTCCGCCACCAGCTTCAGCAGGCGGAGCAGCGCCGGGTGGTGCGGGTTGTAGAAGCGGCCCAGGTCATTGTTCTGGCGGTCGCAGGCCAGGGTGTACTGGGTCAGATCGTTGGTGCCGCAGCTGAAGAAGTCGACTTCCTTGGCCAGCCGGTCCGACATGATGGCGGCAGCCGGGGTCTCGATCATAATGCCGATCTGCACGTCGTCGCTGTAAGGGATACCCGCCTTCTTCAGATCCGCCTTGACCTCCTCGCAGAGTTTCTTGGCCTCACGGACCTCCCATACGCTAGTGACCATGGGGAACATGATCCCCAGCTTGCCATAGGCGGAGGCGCGGTAGAGCGCCCGCAGCTGGGTGCGGAAAAAGTCCGGCCGGGCCAGGCTGATGCGCAGGGCGCGCATACCCATGGCGGGGTTCTCCTCCTTCGGCAGTTCAAAGTAGTCAATCTGCTTGTCCGCGCCGATATCGCAGGTGCGGATAATGACCTCCTTGCCGTCCATGTCGGATAGGACCGACTTGTAGGCTTCGAACTGCTCCTCCTCGGTGGGGTAGGTCTTGCTGTTGAGGTAGAGGAACTCCGAGCGGAACAGCCCGATGCCTCCGCCGTCGTTGACCTGCACGGCATGAACATCCTCCGGCGAACCGATGTTGCAGTAGATGCGGATGGATTTGCCGTCCTTGGTGATGTTGGGCTGGCCCTTTAGGGTCTCCAGCAGGCGCTGGAGGCGCAGCTGCTCCTCGCGTTTTTTCATCATGCGGTCACGTGTGTCATCATCGGGGTCCACGATGACCGCGCCGGTGGCGCCGTCCACAATGACGGGGCGGCCCTCATACTCCGGCTTGAGGGCGTTGCCCACACCCACAATGGCGGGGATCCCCATGGTGCGGGCCAAAATAGCGGTGTGGCTGGAGCCGGAACCGTGGGCGGTGATGAAGCCCAGGATCTTCGTTTTATCCAGCTGGATCGTCTCAGAGGGGGCCAGGTCGTCCGCGGCCAGCAGTACCGGCACCTCGGAATCGATGCCGCCCTGCACAACGCCGCACAGGATCCCCAGGATGCGCTGGGAAACATCCTTCACGTCGGCGGCGCGGGCCTGCATGTAGCTGTCGTCCATCGCGGCGAACATGGCGGCGAATTGCTCCGCCGTGTCTGATACGGCGGCCTCGGCGTTGAGATGCTCCTCGTTGATCAGCGTCTCGATGGCCTCCTCATAGTCCAGATCCTCCGCCATCATCTGGTGGGTCTCAAACAGCATGGCGGCCTCGTCCCCCGCCTCGGCGCGGGCCTTCTCGGCCAATTCGCCCAGCTGCTCCACGGCGGCGGTCTGCGCGCCCTTAAAACGATGCCATTCGGCATCGGTATCTTCAATCGTGATGCGTTCGATCTCGGTGGCGGCGCGGCGGTAGAAATACAGCGGCCCCATGCCAACACCGGCGGAAACGCCCTTGCCCTGAATGGTAATCATATGCTTTTCCCTCATTTTGCGTGATCGGCCTCAGGCCGACGGTCATTGCAAAGGGCGGCCGCGCTTGTGCGCCCGACCGCCCGTGCTGCTTACAGGTGAGCCTTGAAGAATTCCTCCATGGCGGGGGCCGCCACATCCTCATCAGCACCGTCCACCTTAACGGTGACGGTATCGCCGCACTTTACGCCCATGCCCATCAGCGCCATCAGCTTGAGGACATTGACCTCCTTGTCCCCCTTGCAGACGGTGATGGTGCTCTGATACTTCTTTGCTTCCTTGGTTAGAAGCCCGGCGGGGCGGGCATGGATCCCCACGGCCTCTTGAATCGTATACTCAAACTGCTTCATAGCTTTTTCCTCCTAAATATCCTATGGTCCTCGGACCATAATAATTTACATAGATATAGTACCATTTTCTCGCCGCACCGTCAACCAAAACGGAGGGAATATTCGCGCGAAAATTGTTACTTTTTCCAAAATTTTTCGTCCAGAGTCTACCGGCGGGCCGCCTTCGGGGTCAATAATCGGTCGGCTGAGACAGAAAATGCCGCAGCGTATCCTCCGGCCTGGGGGTATGGCGCGGGTACCGGGCGCGCAGCGGGGCGGCGGCGCTCTCCATGATGTACGGCACGCCCGCCAGATCCAGCATCGGCACGTCGTTGTAATTGTCGCCGAAGGCCATCACCTGGGCGGGGTCGATGCCCAGCGCCGCGCAGAGGGTTCGCACGCCGGTTCCCTTGTTGGCCATGGTTGTATCGATCCAGTAGGGGCCGGCCACCGCGCAGTTAGCCTCGGCCCAGCGCGGCACAAAGCGATCCACATAGGCCCCCACCCCCTCGTGGAGGTAGACCGAAACTTTGACGATCTCCTCCGGTATCTCGGCGGGATCGCTGATGAAGCGGTAATGGTTGCCGATGAAGCGCACCCGATCCAGCATCCCCAAGCCCCGGTGCATCAGGTAGGATGTATTCTCGCCGGAGAGCATCACCTCGCCCTGGCCGTCGCTGCGCTCCCACATATCCCAGGCGATCTCCTCCGCCAGGGCGCGGGGCATCGGCGTCTTCCCCACCACCGCGTCATTCCGGTAGAGCACGCCTCCGTTCTCACACAAAAAAGCGCAGTGCGCCGCCACCGGCGCAAACAGCTTGCGCAGGCTGGTATACTGCCGCCCCGACGCCGGGCAGAATAGGATGCCACGTGCGGCCAGCGCCTCGATCTGGCGGAAGATCTCCCCCTCTATCGTTTTCCTGCCGTATTGGAGCAGCGTGCCGTCCAGGTCGCTGCAAACCATCTTGATCTCCACTGCACTTCCCCGCTTTCCTACGCGCCGCTCCGGCGGCGCGGCTTTGTTTTATCAGTATACCAAACGCGCCGCCGCATTGCAAACCGGGCGCAAACCGTGTATGATGATAGTATGCACCACATAGCAGAGAAAAAGGAGTTCCAATATGGCAATCATTACGCTGAACGGCAGCACGCCGGAAACCGACGCCGCCGCCTTTGTGGCGGAAAACGCCACTCTGGCGGGCAGCGTAAAGCTGCAGGCGGGCAGCAGCGTCTGGTACGGCGCGGTGCTCCGGGCCGACACGGGGCGCATCACTATCGGGGAGCAGAGCAATGTGCAGGACAATGCGGTGCTTCACACCGGCCCGAGCCTGGATGTGTGCATCGGCAAAGGGGTCAGCATCGGTCACAGCGCGGTGGTCCATGGCTGCACGGTGGGCGACGGCTGCCTGATCGGCATGCATGCCACCGTGCTGAACGGCGCGGTGATCGGTGCGGGCAGCCTGGTGGCCGCCGGGGCGCTGGTGCTGGAAAAGACCGTTGTGCCGCCGGGCAGCCTGGTGGTGGGGGTTCCCGGCCGGGTTCTGCACCCCGTCAGCGCCGGGCAGACCGCCTCCATTGCCGCGAATTGCCGTGAATACCTGCATCTGGCGGCGCTTCACGCGGGGGCCGCCGCCCCACCGCCTTCCGGCGCGGCAGAGTTATGACAGAAAATGCCCGCCGGGCGTGCGCCCCGGCGGGCATTTTCTGGTCTACATTCCG
>CAZIVF010000018.1:0-26551 GCA_964542725.1 uncultured Subdoligranulum sp.
GGAAGAAGCCAAAGGCTTCATCCGGGCCCGAGGGTTTCGGGGCTAAATTTCTACCTCTCATGTGTTCAATTTGCACTTGCAATTTACGAAAATTTTCCTTATTGTCGTATCCTCCAAAATCTGCTGTTTTTTTTCGGGCGTTATGCCCTGAAAAGCTATATTAAGATACCAGAAATGGGCCTGCTTGTCAACGGTAAATACGCGGAATACGCATACAACGCTGGTTATTTTGGACACATTGTTGGATTTTCCCTTGGTAAATACTGCGAACCCTGTCGCACGGTGCAGATTTGTCCTTGACTTATGCCGCAAAAATGCTAAAATATTATCGTATAGTTATTTGCTTTTGGTAAAGAGGGATAATGCCGCACAGTGCGGCAGACTTTGCCGAAGCAGAAAAGAAATGGGGGAAACACGTTCCATGTTCAAATCCCTGAAACGCTCTGCTCAGGGCGCGAATGTGCCGCATGAGAAAGCGACAGCCGGGTCGGCAACCGTACAGATGCCGGTCCCGGAGCATGTCGTTATTCCCATGTCGATGCACATTGGCGCCCCGGCGGAGCCAGTCGTCAAAAAGGGCGACACTGTCATGGTTGGCACTCTGATCGGCAAGGCCGGCGGCTTTGTCAGTGCCAACATTCATTCCAGCGTGTCCGGTACCGTGGAGGGCGTTGCGCCGATGCGGATGGTACACGGTGTTATGACCACCGCCGTTGCGATCAAAACCGACGGCCAGCAGACGGTGGATCCGGCCTGTGTGCCGCCCACTGTGACCGACAAGGACAGCCTGCTCAAGGCGATCCAAGACTGCGGCCTGGTGGGTGTGGGCGGCGCCGGCTTCCCCACCCATGTCAAACTGGCCGCCAAAACCATCGACACTCTGCTGATTAACGCGGCGGAGTGCGAGCCGTACCTGACCACCGACGCCCGCGAGATGCTGGAGTGCAGCGACACCATCATTTCGGGCATCGAGGCGGTGATGAAGTACTGCGAGATCCCCAACTGCATCATCGGCATCGAGCGCAATAAGCCGGAGTGCATCGACCTGATGTGCTCCCTGGTGCGGGAGATGAAGGGCGTTTCGGTCAAGCCGCTTCCCATGCGTTACCCCCAGGGCGCAGAAAAGACCCTAGTGGAGACCTGCACCGGCCGGGAGGTGCCTCAGCTCAACGATGCGGGCAAGGCCGGCCTGCCTGCCGACTGCGGTTGCATCATTATGAACGTGACCTCTGTCTCCACACTGGGGAAATACCTCAAAACCGGCCTGCCGCTGGTGACAAAGCGGGTCACGGTGGAGGGCGACGCCATCGCCAAGCCTCAGAACGTCGAGGTGCCTATCGGCACACTGTACCGTGACGTGATCGAGGCCTGCGGCGGCATCAAGCCCGACGTGGAACTGGGCAAGATCATTTTCGGCGGCCCCATGATGGGCGGCGCCTCGCCCAGTGCGGACTTCCCTGTCCTCAAGCAGAACAACGGCCTGCTTCTTTTCAGCAAGAAGATGGCCACCCTGCCCGATCCCGAGCCCTGCATCCGCTGCGGCCGCTGCATCAACGCCTGCCCCATGGGGCTGGAGCCGGTGGTCATCGCGGAGGACTTTAACAACAAGGACTTTGACGCGCTCAAGGCCCGCTGTATTGACCTGTGCGTCGCCTGCGGCAGCTGCACCTATGTCTGCCCGGCCAAGCGCCCGGTCAGCCAGACCATGGCGCTGGCCAAGGCGTGGTACCTGGGCGAAGTGCGGAAAGGGGGCAAATGACCTATGGATGAACGTTTGATCGTAACCGCTTCGCCGCATATTCGTGATAACACCACCACCCGCGGCCTGATGGGGAATGTCCTCATTGCCATGGTGCCGGCCATTGTGGCTTCGGCGCTTATCTTCGGCGTGCGCGCCCTGCTGCTCATCGGCGTTACCACGGCGGCCTGCGTGGGGTTTGAGTATCTGTACTGCCTGCTGCTCAAAAAGCCCAACCCGGTGGGGGACCTGTCGGCCTGTGTCACCGGCGTGATCCTGGCGCTGAATATGCCGGTGGGCATGCCGCTGTGGATCGCCATCGTCGGCGCGTTTGTGGCCATCGTCATCACCAAGCAGCTCTTCGGCGGCCTGGGCTTCAATTTTGCCAACCCCGCCCTAGTGGGTCGTATTGTGCTGTTCCTGGGCTTCACCTCCCGCATGACGGCCTACGTCTACCCGGATATGGCGGTGGACGCGTTGGCTTCCGCCACCCCGCTGACCTCCACGGTCAACCGCTACAATGTCAGCTTCCTGGATATGCTGCTGGGCATCCACGGCGGTATGCTGGGCGAGACCTGCGTGCTGGCCATCCTGCTGGGCCTGGCCTACTTAGTCTTCACCAAGACCATCGAGATCACCATCCCGGCGGCTATCGTCGGATCCTGCTGGCTGTTTACCGCGCTGTATGTGCAGGATCCCTACATTGCTCTGATCGAGTGCATGTCCGGCGGCCTGCTGTTCGGCGCCGTATTTATGGCGACCGATTATGTGACCAGCCCCTTCACCACCAAGGGCAAGCTGTTCTACGGCGTTTTCATCGGCCTTATCACCTTCCTGATCCGCCATTTCGGCAGCATGAATGAAGGCATGAGTTACGCCATTCTGCTGGGCAACCTGATGACGCCTTGGTTCAACGGCTGGGGCCACCAGGTCGCGCTGGGCTACCGCAAGCCCAAGAAAGCGAAGAAAGAGGAAGGGGGTGCCGCGTAATGGCTGAAAACCAAGTCCCGGAGCAGGAGAGCGTCGCAAAGTCGATGGTGATCCCGGTCATCGTGCTGGTCGCCATCTGCCTGGTCTGCAGTTCGTTGCTGGCCGTGCTGAACAGTGTGACGGCTCCCATCATTGAAGCAAATTCCAAGGCCGAGACGCTGGCCGCCTACCTGTCGGTCATGCCGGAAGGCACCGAGGCCGCCGCGCTGACGGATATTGAGGGCCTGACCACCGCCAACGTGGAGGGCGCGGTCCGCTCGCCTGACGGCGTCGCCGCCGTCAAGGCCGCCGCTGCCGGCTATTCCGGCAAGGATGTGGTCGTCTACGTCGCGTTTGACGCCAGCGGCGCGGTCTCCAACATTGTGGTGGACGCCTCCACCCAGACCACCGGCATCGGTTCCAAAACCGGTGAGGAGAGCTTCTACGGCGGCTTCGTCGGCTGGTCCGGCGGCGCTGTCAGCGACGGCTCGCCCGTCGACGCGATCTCCGGCGCGACAGTCTCCTCCAAGGCTGTCTTTACCGCCGTGAACTCGGCCATCGACTGCTACAACAACGAGATCAAGGGGGTGGCGTAACATGGCTGAAAAACAAAGCAAGTGGAAAATCTTTACCGCCGGCATTATCCGTGAGAACCCGGTCCTTCGCCTGGTGCTGGGCTGCTGCTCGGTGCTGGCCGTTACCACCACTGTGTCCGGCGCGCTGGGTATGGGCCTGGCGATGACCTTCGTGCTGGTCTGCTCCAACATTTTTATCGCGGCCCTGCGCAAGATTATCCCCGCCAAGGTTCATCTGCCCTGCTACATCGTCATCATCGCCACCTTCGTCACGGTGGTGCAGATGGTGCTGCAGGCGTACATGGCGGATCTGTACAAGACGCTGGGCGTTTTCATCGCCCTGATCGTCGTCAACTGCATCATCCTCGGCCGTGCCGAGATGTTCGCCTGCAAGAACACCGTCGTGGATTCCGCCATTGACGGCCTGGGCATGGGCGTGGGGTACATCATCACCATGGTGCTGATGTCCTCCATCCGTGAGGTTATCGGCAACGGCAGCTGGATGGGAATCACCATCATCCCTGAATCCGTCGACCGCATGACCGTGATGAACTCCGCTCCCGGAGGCTTCTTCGTCTTCGGCTGCCTGATGGCCGCCTGCGTCTGGGTTGAGAAGAAACTCAACAAACCCATTGAGCGCAAGAGCTGCGGCGACGTGATGCTGGAGGAGATCGAAGCCTCCAAAGCGGAGTCTAAGGAAGGGGGTGCCAAGGCATGAGCAACCAGATCGCAACCTTTGCCACCATCTTCTTCAGCATGATCCTGGTGAACAACTATGTTTTGGTGCAGTTCCTTGGCATCTGCCCGTTCCTCGGCGTTTCCAAGAAATTTGATTCCTCCTTCGGCATGGGCATGGCGGTCATCGTCGTCATGGTCATCGCCACGGCTGTCACCTTCCCGCTGCAGGTGTTCCTGCTGGATGCCAACGACCTGGGCTATATGCAGACCATCATCTTTATCCTGGTCATTGCCGTCCTGGTCCAGCTGATTGAGATCACCCTGAAAAAGTACATTCCAGCGCTGTATTCCTCGCTGGGCGTCTACCTGCCGCTGATCACCACCAACTGCTGTGTGCTGGGCGTCACCATTCTGGCCGCGCAGGACTATGTGCCGGTGATTGCGGAGTACGGCTTTGGCCTGGCCTATGCCGAGGCGCTGATTTGCGCTGCCGGCGCGGGCGTCGGCTTCCTGGTCGCCATGCTGCTGTTCTGCGGTGTGCGCCAGCGCGTGGAAAACTGCAACCCGCCGGAAAGCTTCAAGGGCCTGCCCATCACGCTGGTCTCCGCCGCCATCACCTCTATGAGTTTCATGGGCTTCGGCGGCCTGATCGAGAACATCGTCAGCGCGCTGATGTAAGGGGAGGTAACAGAGTATGAATCCTATCGTCTTTGCGGTCATCGTCCTGGTGATCCTGGGCCTGGCCGGCGGCATCATCCTGGTGCTCGCCTCCAAGTTCATGGCCGTGTACGAGGACCCGCGCATCGCGCAGATCAATGAATGTCTGGCCGGGGCCAACTGTGGCGGCTGCGGCTATGCAGGCTGCGCCGACTACGCCAAGGCCATCGTGGAGCAGGGCGCGCCCACCTTCAAGTGTGCGCCCGGCGGCGATAAGGCCACCGACGCTATCAATCGCATTATGGGGGCGGAGGAATCCGACCGCCCAAGCCTGCGCGCTGTGGTGCTCTGCGCCGGCGGCGAAAACTGCGGCAAACGGTACGACTACCAGGGCATCCAGACCTGCGCGGCGGCGGCTGCCATTGCCGGCGGCCCCAGCGCCTGCGCTTACGGCTGCCTGGGCTTGGGCGACTGTACCAACGCCTGCAAGTTTGACGCCATCCATGTGGTGAACGGTGTGGCAGTGGTGGACCGGAAGAAATGTACCGGCTGTACCGCCTGCACCGTCGTCTGCCCCCGCCATGTCATTGACATGAAGCCCATCGCCCCGCAGCCCACCGTCCAGTGCTCCAACACGGAGCGCGGCGCTGCGGTGAACAAAGCCTGCAAGGTGGGCTGCATTGCCTGCGGTCTCTGCGTCAAGAACTGCCCGCAGCAGGCTATCTTCCTCAAGAACAACGTGGCCGTCATCGACTATACCAAGTGCAACGGCTGCGGTACCTGCGTGACCAAATGCCCCAAGAAGGTCATCCACTGGGTCGAGGGTGCGCCCCGCCCGGCAGATTCTGCCGTTCCCAAGCACGAGGTCCTGTAAACAGCCCTTTTTCGGCTCCCGCCCTTCCCGGTGGGAGCCGAAATTTTTGCGAAAAGAGCAGACAAAACCGGTGGTTTGTGCTATACTGTTGCTGAAAATCAATAAGGAGGTTTTATAACCCATGACGATAACCAACGATATCCGTTATGTCGGCGTGAACGATCACCAGATTGATCTGTTTGAGGGGCAGTACAGCGTTCCCAACGGCATGTCCTACAATTCCTATGTGATCCTGGACGATAAGATCGCGGTGATGGACAGCGTCGATGTCCATTTCGGTGAGGAGTGGCTTGCCAACCTGGCCGCCGTGCTGGGGGATCGCCAGCCCGATTACCTTGTGGTGCAGCATATGGAGCCGGATCATTCCGGCAGCCTTGCCAAGTTTGCTGCGGCGTATCCCCAGACCAAGATCGTGGCTTCCGCCAAGGCGTTCGTGATGATGAAGCAGTTCACCGGCAACGACTATGCCGACCGCAAGGTGGCGGTGGGGGAGGGCGGTACCCTGGAACTGGGCCGCCACACCCTGCGCTTCATCGCTGCGCCGATGGTCCACTGGCCGGAAGTCATCTTCACCTACGATGAGACCGATAAGGTTTTGTTCAGCGCTGACGCTTTCGGCAAGTTCGGCGCGCTGGATGGGGAGGAGGACTGGGCCGGCGAGGCCCGCCGCTACTACATCGGCATCGTCAGCAAGTACGGCGTGCAGGTGCAGAATGTGCTGAAGAAGGCCAAGGCGCTGGACATCCAGACCATCTGCCCGCTGCACGGCCCGGTGCTGAGCGGGAATTTGGCGTACTACCTGGATCTGTATGATACCTGGTCCGCCTACCGGCCGGAGAGCGAGGGCGTGGTGATTGCCTACTGCTCCATCTACGGCAACACCAAGCAGGCGGTGGAGGCGCTGACCGAAGCCCTGCGCGCCAAGGGCTGCCCCGAGGTGACGGTGACCGACCTGGCCCGCGACGATATGGCCGAGGCGGTGGGGGAGGCTTTCCGCTGCAGCAAGCTGGTGCTGGCAACCCCCACCTACAACGCCGACGTTTTCCCCTTCATGCGCAGCTTCATTGACCACCTGACCGAGCGCAACTACCAGAACCGCACGGTGGGCTTTATCGAGAACGGCAGCTGGGCGCCCACCGCCGCCAAGGTGATGAAGAAGATGCTGGAGACCAGCAAGAACCTGACACTGGTGGATCCCACCGTCACCGTAAAGGGCGGCCTGGATGCCGCCGCCCAGGCCCAGATCGCCGCTCTGGCCGAGGCCCTGGCCTAAAACTGGCCGAGGGGCAAGCTTACCCATCGGCTGAAAGGCAAACCGCCAAACACCCCCGCTCCGCCCGGAGCGGGGGTGTTTTGTCCCCCTGCGCGCCGGCATGGCTTTGAATCCTGCCGGTTTTCTGTTTTACAAAATAAAATTATTGAAAAACAATAAAAAACACTTGCAAAACGATATACTCTGTGCTATACTATTGCCAATCTAACCAAGGGAGTGGCAACTATGAATCTGTTCCGCTGGGACGACCAGAAAAGCATCACCCTCACCAAGTATCTGGTGCTGGCAATCTTTGCTGCCTGTGTGGCGGCGGCGTTCAGCGGGCCGGCGCTGGTGCGCTGGCTGATGCGGGAGCGGCAGATGAACCTCTACGGCGCAGCCGTGGGGTGGATCCTGCTGGCGCTGGGCTACTGCTGCGCCGCGCTGGCGTTCTGGATGCTCTGCAACCTGTACCAGTTCCTCCGCCGGCTGGAGGCGGGGGAGGTCTTTGTGCCGCAGAACGTCACCGCGTTGCGCCGCATCAGCTGGTGTTGCGCCTGCGCCGCCGCCCTCTGCCTGTTCGCGGGGGTGGTGATCTACTTGCCCTTCTTGTTCCTGGGCGTGGCGGCTGGCTTTATGGCCCTGCTGGTGCGGGTCATCAAAAATGCCTTTGCGCAGGCGGTCAAGATGAAAAACGAACTGGACTACACCATCTGAAGGAGGCGGCTATGCCAATCATCGTCAATCTGGACATTATGATGGCGAAGCGCCGCATCGGCGCGGGGGAACTAGCCGATAAGATCGGCATCACCCCCGCCAATCTGTCCATCTTGAAGAACAATAAGGCGAAGGCGGTACGTTTCTCCACCCTGGAAGCGCTGTGCCGGGCGTTGGACTGCCAGCCCGCCGACCTGTTGGAATATCGGCCCGGCCCGGGGGAGGAGCCGGGTGCGACGCCGGACGAACGCGGCAGCCTTGCGGCAACAAAATAAGGAGACTTTGCTATGAATAAAACTTCGAAAGAGGGCGGGGACCGCCCCCTCTGCTCAACTGCGCCCCAAAACGCGGATCGCCCGGCGGCATCTGCCGCCGAAGCCCCCGCCCAACAGCCTGCCGCCCCGCCCGAGCAGTCCGCCCCGCCCGCCCTGCCCAGCGGGCAGACGGAACCGCTGCACCCCGCCTTTACGGCGGCGGCGCTGGTCAGCTACCCGCTGGCCTACCTTTACACCAAGGAAGTCCTCCTCGCCGGCCGCTTTGCCGGGTGGGGGATGCCGGCCTTTGCCCTGCTCTTTGTGCTGGGGGTGGGCTGCTTTGCCCACGCGCTGCACCGCGCCCCGGCAAAGGAAACGCCGCTTTGGGCAGGCTGCTACCTGGCGCTCTCGGCAGTGATGCCGCTGTGGGGGGCGCAGGCAGGCGGGCTGGCAACTTGGCAGGCGCTGGCTTGGCACTTCCTCGCCGTCTGGTATGTGCTGGCCTGCTGCGGTATGCTGGCCGCCGGCTGCAGCGGCATCCTGTTCTGGCTGGATGGTCTGGCCGGCCTGTTCATCCTGCCCTGGGCTGACTTCCTGCGCCGCCTGCGGATCATCTGGCAGACGGCCCGCAGTCTGACCGCCCGGCGCGGCGAGAACACCCGCCACCGGCTGGCCGTTCTGGGCAGCGCGCTGCTGGCGCTGGCGCTGTGCGCTTTTGCCTGGGGGCAGCTGGTTGCCGCCGACGCCAACTTTGCCGTTTTGAGCCATGCGATAGGGGACTGGTGGCGCTCCCTCCGGCCCGATTCCAAGCTGCTCAGCTATCTGGTGTACTTCCTCCTCTCGCTGCCGGTGGGGGCCTGGCTGTACGGCCTGGTGGCGGGCAGCCTGCTGCGGAGCCAGCCGCCCTGCCCCGCGGCGGCATTCTGGCGGCGGATCGCCCCTCTCCAAAAACTGCCCGGCTTCACGGTCAACACGGTGCTGGCCGCCCTGTGCGGGGTGTATGCGCTGTTTTTCGGCCTGCAGGCGGCGGTTTTCCTCACCGCCGGGCGGGCCGGGCTTTCCGCCCCCGACGCTGCCTCCTTCGCGGTGGACGGTTTCTGGGAACTGTGCCGCATCCTGCTGCTGAACTTTGCTGTGCTGGCGGCCATCCGGTTTTTCGCCGCCCGCCCTGCCCCCCGCCCGCTGCTGGCGCTCTTCGCGGCCTTCGGCGTGGACTTTGCCCTGCTGGACGGCGCCAAGCTGCTGACCTACATCCGGCTGTACGGCTACACGCCCCGGCGGGTGGTATCCGGCTGGTTCCTCTGTGTGTTGCTGATCTGGACGGTGCTGGCGCTGGTGCGTCTGTTCCGCCCCATCCCTGCGGCGCGGTGGGGGATCGCCGTGCTGGCCGTCAGCTTCACGCTGCTCAGCTGTGTGAACATGAACCGCCGGATCATCCGTGCCAACATTGACCGCTACGCCGCCGGGGTGGATGCCGAGCTGGACACCTCGGTGCTGCGGCAGTGCGGCCTGACCCCCTGGGATACCGGGATGCTGGCCGCCGACGATAGATCCTTCGCCGAGTACACCCAGTGGCTCCTCGACGCCGGGTGGTTCGAGGGCCGCTCCTATGAGGAACTCTGCCGTCTCTATCTGTTTGGCTCCGGCGAGGCCGAAGCCCCCGACGGGACGATCACCGCCCGGCTGGACGAAGGGCATCGGCTCAGCATTACGCTGGAAAATGGCCGCTGCACCGCCGCCTCCCTTGAGGCGGCTCCATGAAATTCAGGAGGAAAAACAATGAGGCAGACGAAAAAGACAGCACTGTTCCTGCTGCTCGCCGCCCTTCTGGCGGCGGCCATCCTGGCCAGGGGCGCCTTTTGCCAGCCTGGTACGGGCGGCAGCTGCAAAAAAATATTTTGGAGTTGGCGGCAGAGGGGCGCACGGCGTCTACCTTGAACGAGGTGGCTCCCTTCGCCTGGGATGCCGTGTATACCTTCGAACCCTACACCAGCCGGGCGCAGATTGAGGCGACCGTCGGCTTTTCCAGCCATCTGATCCAGGAATCGGTCAGCGAAGGGCAGGTGCAGCTGCTCTTTGTGCAGGGCGATGGGGTGGCCGCCAGCGTCTGCGGGTACCCCGGCAGGCTGGGGTATCGGGTGAATTTTTCCGGCTCCATCGGCTGCGCAGACCGGACCGAGTTCGCGGTGACGGAGGCGGACGGCATTGTGGTGCTGAGGGCAAAGGCGCCCGCTTGATGTTTCCGCAAAATGGTGTACAATAGGAAGTGACTTTGAGACAACGGCAGTCCCGCCCGGCGGCGGGCTGCCGGGCAGAAGGAGCTTTGTATGCCGGAAAACACACAGAACCAGGATCAATACACCCGCACCCGGCGGATGCTGGGAACCTCTGCTATGGAAGCGCTGCGCGCCGCCCATGTGGCGGTGTTCGGCCTCGGCGGTGTGGGGGGCCATGCCGCCGAGGTGCTGGCCCGCAGCGGGGTGGGAGAACTGAGCCTGTTTGACAGTGACACCGTCGCCCTCTCCAACCTGAACCGCCAGCTGGTGGCGCTGCACTCCACCCTGGGGCAGTACAAGGTGGATGTGATGGCCGGGCGCATACGCGATATCGACCCGCAGGCCGTCGTTCACGCCCACCGCCTGTTCTATAACGCCGGCACGGCCGATCAGGTGGATCTGACGCAGTTTGACTATGTGGTGGACTGCATTGATACCGTCGCCGCCAAGCTGCTGCTCATCGCCCGCTGCAAGCAGGCGGGGGTGCCGATTCTGTCCAGCATGGGGGCGGCCAACAAGCTGGACCCCACAGCCTTCCGGGTGGCGGATATCTCAAAGACCAGCGTCTGCCCGCTGGCGAAAATCGTCCGTATCGAGTGCCGCAAGCGCCGCCTGGGCAAGCTGAAGGTTGTCTACTCGGAGGAACCGCCGCTGCCGCCGCTGGAGGAGGAGGGCGGAGACCCCTTCGATTCCGCCCGCCGCAGCGTGCCTGCCTCCAACGCCTTTGTCCCGGCAGCCTGCGGCCTGGTCTGCGGCAGCGAGGCAGTCAAGGACCTGCTGCGCGCGGCGGAGGTGTACCGTGGCAAATAGACGCCGTACCCGGAACCTGACCCAGGGCGGGGTGGCCGCCACCATGCTGCGCTTTGCCGCCCCATGATCCTGGGGAATCTGCTGCAGCAGTCGGTGATGAGCTTCGGCATCTTGATGATCCAGGGCCTGGTGAACAGCTTCGGCGTGGCAGGCTCCCCCGCTGCCTTTGGTCATTTTAGCCAAAACTTGGGCGATAAATCTATAAAATCCCTAAAGTGCTACTTTTGGCGCAAAAGTTGACAGCGGCTTGGCTCCATGGTACAATAGTAAAAATTCACCGGGAAGGAGCGTACCGCCGTGCCAATTTCTTCGTTCGGCTGTAAGATCTACGGCGGGGTGTTTTTTCCCGGCGCTGCCCTGGGCAGCTTTGTCTGACTTTTCCTCACCGGGAAAAGTTTTTTTTTGCCCAAAATCCATCCAAACGATCCAAGGAGGTCCCGCCTATGTTGATCCAAAACGCCAAAGACTGCACCGGCCGCCCCATCGACGTATGGCTTCGTGACGGCAAAATCGCGGCCATCGGCATCGGCCTGCCGGTGCCGGAGGGGGAGATGGTGCTGGACGCCAAGCGCCGCACCATCCTGCCTTCTTTCCTTGATACCCACTGCCACTGGCGCACCCCCGGCCTGGAATATAAAGAGGATATCGCCACCGGTTCCGCCGCGGCGGCGGCGGGCGGCTACACCTTCGTCAACCTGATGCCAAACACCAAGCCGGTTTGCTCCACGCCCCAAATCGTCCGGGCGGTACAGGCCAAGGCGCGGGAGATCGGCCTGTGCGATGCCAACCAGACGGTTTCCATCACCAAGGATTTTGACGGGAAAACACTGGATCATCTGCTGGACCTTCCCAAGGATATCAAGTTCATCACCGAGGATGGCAACGGCGTGATGGACAACGCCGTCATGGCGCGGGCCTTTGCCATCGCCGCCGAGCGGGGCCTCACCGTCATGTCCCACGCGGAAGACAGGGAGATCTCCCCCTGGGATTACCGCCTGGCCGAGAATATCGAGACGCTGCGCAACTGCCATCTGGCCGAATACTACGGCACGCGGCTGCACATGTGCCACGTCTCCACCAAGGAAGCGGTGGACATGGTGCGCCAAAGTCGGCGGCGGGGCGCGCGGGTCAGCTGCGAGGTCACGCCCCATCACCTGTGGTTTGACGATAAGCGGTTGCAGTACCGGGTCAACCCGCCCATCCGCAAAGCCGAAGACGTGGCCGCCCTGGTGGAGGCGATCAAGGATGGCACCGTGACCTGCATCGGCACCGACCACGCCCCCCACACCGAGGAGGAGAAGGCCAAGGGGGCCTGCGGCATGGTGGGGTTGGAGACCGCCTTCGGCGTCTGCTACACCAAGCTCTGCCGCTATGAGGGGCTACCGCTGGAACTTTTGAGTTTCCTGATGAGCGCAGGCCCCGCCGCCGTTCTGGGCCTGGCGGACCACAAGGGCCTGCTGGCCCCCGGCTATGACGCAGACCTGGTGCTGGTGGATATTGACTATATGTATGAGGTCCACAACGCCGAACTGCACAGCAAGAGCAAGAACAGCCCCTACGAGGGGGAGCATCTGTACGGCAGGGTGATCACCACCATCAAGGGCGGCAGAATCACCTGGCAGATCCAAGAGTGAGACGGCAAGCGGGAAACCGGAAACGACAAACGATGAAGGGAGAACAACAATGCTGACCAACATGGACCGCCTCTATGAGAGCGTTGCGAAAAACGGCCCCGTCTGCGTGGGGCTGGATACCGAACTTTCCTACCTGCCCCAGACCGACACCGCCCTGACGCCGGGGGAGAACGTCGTCGCTTTCAACAGGGCTCTGATCGAGGCCACCAAGGGTGTGGCGGGCTGCTACAAGGTGCAGATTGCCTACTACGAGAGCCTGGGCCTGGACGGTATGCGCGCCTATGCCGAGACACTGCGCCTGGCCCGCACCACCGGCCTGCCGGTCATCGCCGATATCAAGCGCGGCGATATCGCCAAGACCGCTGAAATGTACGCCAAGGCCCACTTCACCGGCGATTTTGAGGCGGACCTCATCACGCTGGCCCCCTACATGGGCCTGGACTCTATCAGCCCCTACCTGCCCTACTGCAAAGAACAGGGCAAGGGGGTCTTTGTCCTCTGCCGCACCTCCAACCCCGGCGCCAAGGACTTTGAGTACCAGCCCCTGGCCGACGGCCGCCATGTCTACGACTTGGTGGGGGACAGCCTCACCGCCCTGGGCGCGGCCTACGCCGGCGAGCACGGCTACTCCAGCATCGGCCTGGTCATCGGCGGCACCCACACCGAGGAGGCCGCCGCCATCCGTGCGGCGTATAAAAATACGTTTTTCCTGATTCCCGGCTACGGCGCCCAGGGCGGCAAGGCCGCCGATATCGCCCGGTATATGAACCGAGGCAACGGCGGCGTAGTCAATTCCAGCCGGGGGATCCTGCTGGCGTGGAAGAAGCAGCCCGGCGTGGCGTTCGACGAGGCCGCCTACAATGAGTGCCTGCGTATGAGGGAGGATATCCAGAGTGAATGTGATAAACTGTAAGCTGGCGGTGCTGGCGCAGGAGAGCGTCGCCCCCGATATCCGCCGCCTGACCGTACAATGGCAGGATCCCAGCCATGAACCCCATGCCGGGCAGTTTTACATGCTGCGGGCCTGGGCGGCGGACCAGACGCCGGTGCTCTCACGCCCCATCAGCGTGAACGATTTTAATGAGCGGACCGGCGCGCTGACCTTCCTGTACCAGATCAAGGGCGAGGGAACCCAAAAGCTGGCGGCGCTGGCGGCGGGGGAATCCCTCACTGTTACCGGCCCCTGCGGCAACGGCTTTGACGCCGCCGCGCTGGCGGGCCTGGGCCGGGTGGCCGTGGTGGGCGGCGGCATCGGCAGCGCGCCGCTGCTGCTGCTCTGTAAGGCGCTGGCCCGCGCCGGGGCGCGGCCTGATCTCTACCTAGGCTTCCGGGAGGCCCCCTATGGGCTGGAGGGATTTGTGCCGTACTGCAATACCGTCAGCGTCGCCACCGATTCCGGCGCGGTGGGCCACCACGGCCTCATCACCGATCTGGTCAACCCAGCGGATTACGCCGTGGTGCTGACCTGCGGCCCCATGGTGATGATGCGCGGCGTGGCCAAACTCTGTGCCGCCGCCGGCACCCCCTGCCTAGCCAGCCTGGAACAGAAGATGGCCTGCGGCCTGGGGGCCTGCCTAGGCTGCACCTGCCACACCAAGGTCGGACCCCGGACTGTCTGCAAGGACGGCCCCGTCTTTAGAGCGGAGGAGGTGTTTGAACTGTGAGCGATCTGCATGTGGATTTCCTCGGCAAGCGGCTGGCCGGCCCGGTCATCGCAGCCTCCGGCACCTTCGGCTTCGGGCCGGAGTACGCGGGGATCGAGGACCTGCGCCTGCTGGGCGGCATCTCCTGCAAGGGGCTGACGTTGCACGGCCAACCTGGCAACCGGGGGGAACGCCTGTATGAAACCCCCGCCGGCCTGATGAACTCCATCGGGCTGCAAAACCCCGGGGTGCAGCACTTTATTGACCATGAACTGCCCGCCGTGCGCGGCTGCGGCACCACCGTGTGGGCCAACCTGGGCGGCCACACCATTGAGGAAAATGTGGAGGGTGTGCGGCTACTCTGTGCCGCCGGGGTGGATTTCATCGAACTGAATATCAGCTGCCCCAACGTCAAACAGGGCGGGTTGGCCTTCGGGGTCCGCGCCCAGGACGCCGCCGAGGTGGTGGGCGCGGTGCGCAAGGTCTGCACCGTGCCGCTCATCGTCAAGCTCAGCCCCCAGGCTGAAAGCATCCCCGCCATGTGCCAGGCAGTGGAGGCCGCCGGTGCGGACGCCGTCAGCCTCTGCAATACCTTCCAGGCCTGCGCCGTCGACCTGGAAAAGCGCCGCCCCGTCTTCGATAATGTCTTCGCCGGCCTCTCCGGTCCGGCGGTGCGGCCCATCGCGCTGCGGATGGTCTGGCAGGCCGTGGGGGCGGTACACATCCCCGTGGTGGGGCTGGGCGGTATCCTCACCGGGCGGGACGCGCTGGAATTCATCATGGCGGGCGCCGCCGCCGTGCAGGTGGGAACCGCCAATTTCCTGGATCCCGCCGCCTGTGTGCGCATCACCGCAGAGATCGCCCAGTGGATGGACACCCACGGCGTGCGCAGCCTGGAGGAGATCCGCGGCTGCGCAAGAGGGTAAGCGGGCTGCGGGAATTTACTGGTATATTTATGCAAAACTATTGAATTTTTATGCAAACCGTGGTATAGTAAGTATTCGACAGGAGGACGAAGCTATGGCAAGAGAAGCAATCGAAGTTTTGAAGGACTGTGAAGCGTTCCTGGAGGGGCATTTCCTGCTTTCCTCCGGCCGCCACTCCGGCGCTTACTGCCAGATGGCGTTCCTGCAGCAGTACCCCGGCCCCTGCGCTGAGGTCATGGCCCCGGTGGCTGAAAAGCTGAAGGAACTGGATGTGGACGTAGTCGTCGGCCCGGCTATGGGCGGCATCGTCTACGCCTACGAATTGGGCCGCCAGCTGGGGAAGCGGGCCATCTTTCTGGAACGGGTGGACAACGTGATGACGCTCAAGCGCTTCAGGATCCATCCGGGTGAGCGTTGCATCATCGCCGAGGATGTGGTCACAACCGGCATCTCCAGCCTGGAATCCAAGCGCGTCATCGAGGAGGCGGGCGGCGTCTGCCTGGGGATCGCCTGCGTGGTGGACCGCACCTGCGCCGAGGCCCCGTCGCCCATTCCCATTGTGGCCAGCGCGCTCAAGCTGGATCTGCCGAGCTACCTGCCGGAGGAATGTCCCCTCTGCAGGGAGGGCAAACTCCCGCTGGTCCATCTTGGCAGCCGCAAAATGAAGGAGCAGGCGAGACAGACGCTCTGAGCAGAGCAAGAAAAGGAGAGGAAGGCGCGCCCCAAGGCGGGAACGCGGCCTCCTTGCGCCGGACGCCGCTTGCGGCATCGGCTGCGCCTCCGTGCGCCCGGGGCTGCGGCCCCGGCCATCACCAACCTGACAAAGGGGAAGTAAAGTATATGCAGGCATATCTGATTTTGGCAAACGGCATGATCTTCGCTGGGCAGAGCGTAGGCGCCCAAGGCACCACCATCGGGGAGGTTGTTTTTGCCACCGGCATGGTCGGCTTCCAGGAGACGCTGACCGACCCCAGCTATTACGGCCAGATCATCACCCAGACCTACCCGCTCATCGGCAACTACGGCATGAACGGCGAGGATAGGGAGAGCGGCAGGATCTGGGCGCGGGGCTATATTGTGCGGGAGGCATGCCGGAACCCCAGCAATTTCCGCAGCGAAACCACGCTGAACAGCTTTCTGCAGTCGCAGAACATCATTGGCATCGAGGGGATCGATACCCGCTACCTCACCCGCACCCTGCGGGAAAGCGGCGTTATGAACGGCGCCATCACCACCGAATTTGACCCCGCCGCCGAGCCGGCCAGGCTGGCCGCCCTGCTGCCCCAGATCCAAAGCTATGCCGTCACCGGCGCAGTGGCCGCCGTCACCTGCCGGACCGCCCAAACCTTCGAGCCCACCGCCCAGCCGGCGGAGTGGGAGGCTCCGTTGCATGTGGCGCTGCTGGATCTGGGCTGCAAGAACAACATCGTCCGATGCCTGCAAAAGCGGGGCTGCCGGGTGACGGTTCTGCCCGGAGCCACCACCCCGGCGGAGTTGGCTGCGCTGGCGCCCGACGGGCTGATGCTCTCCAACGGACCCGGCGACCCGGCGGAAAACGTCGAGATCATTGCCAATATCGCCCAGATGCTGGACAGCGGCATCCCCGCCTTCGGCATCTGCCTGGGCCATCAGCTCACTGCCCTGGCGGCGGGAGCCAAGAGCACCAAGCTGAAATACGGCCATCGGGGCGCCAACCAGCCTGTCACCGATTTTGCGCTGGACCGCACCTTCATCACCAGTCAAAACCATGGCTACGCCATCGTGGGGGATACGCTGCCCCGGGGCGCGGGCGTCGTCAGCCATGTGAACGCCAACGATAAAACCTGTGAGGGTATCGCCTACACCAAGTGGAACTGCTTCACCGTGCAGTTCCATCCCGAGGCCAGCGGCGGCCCCAAGGATACCGAGTTCCTGTTTGACCGCTTTATCGCCAACATCAAAAAAGCAAAGGGGGTAGGGTAAATGCCGAAGGACCCGCGTATCAAAAAGGTACTGGTGATCGGCTCCGGCCCCATCATCATCGGCCAGGCGGCGGAGTTTGACTACTCCGGCACCCAGGCCTGCCGCGCCCTCAGGAGCGAAGGCGTCGAGACGGTGCTGGTCAACTCCAACCCCGCCACCATCATGACCGACCCGGATATCGCCGACCATGTGTACATCGAGCCGCTCACCGCCGAGGTGGTGGAGCGCATCATCGAGAAGGAGCGCCCCGACGCCATCCTGCCCAACCTGGGCGGCCAGATGGGCCTGAACCTCTCGATGGAACTGGCCCGCTCCGGCTACCTGGACCGCAGCGGCGTGCGGCTGCTGGCCTGCCGCCCCGACACCATTGACCGTGCCGAGGACCGCCAGCTCTTTAAGGATACCATGGAGAAGCTGCACCAGCCCATCATCCCCTCCAAGGTGGTGGAGAACCTGGGGGAGGCCATGGCCTTTGCGGAGGTCATCGGCTACCCGGTCATCGTACGCCCCGCCTTCACGATGGGCGGCACCGGCGGCGGCATCTGTGAGGACGCTGAAAAACTGCACGAGATTGCCACCAACGGCCTGCGGCTCTCCCCCATCCACCAGATCCTGGTGGAGAAGTGTATCGCCGGCTGGAAGGAGATCGAGTACGAGGTGATGCGGGACTCCAAGGGCAATGTCATCACCGTCTGCAATATGGAAAACCTGGACCCTGTGGGCATCCACACCGGCGATTCCATCGTCGTGGCCCCCAGCCAGACCCTCTCGGACAAGGAGTACCAGATGCTGCGCACCGCCGCGCTGGACATCATCACCGAGCTGGGAATCGAGGGCGGCTGCAACTGCCAGTTCGCCCTCAAGCCGGACAGCTTTGAGTACGCCGTCATCGAGGTCAACCCCCGCGTCTCCCGCTCGTCGGCGCTGGCCTCCAAGGCCACCGGCTACCCCATCGCCAAGGTTGCCACCAAGATTGCCCTGGGCTACACCCTGGACGAGATCACCAACGACGTCACCGGCGAGACCTGCGCCTGTTTTGAGCCCGCGCTGGACTATGTGGTGGTCAAATACCCCAAATGGCCCTTTGACAAGTTTGTCTACGCCGATAAGTCCCTGGGTACCCAGATGATGGCCACCGGCGAGGTGATGGCCATCGGCAACAATTTTGAACACGCCATGATGAAAGCGGTCTCCTCCACCGAGCTGGGCCTGGATACCATGACCCTGCCCGGCTTTGAGAAACTGCCCACCCGGGAGATCATCGATCATCTGCATGTGCAGGATTCCGAGCGCGCCTTCTGCGTCTATGAGGCTCTCAAGCGGGGCGTACCCCACGAGACCATCTACAATATCACCAAGATCGACTGGTGGTTCCTGGATAAGCTGCAGCACCTGGCCGACCTGGAGACCGGCCTGAAAAACGGCCCGCTGACCGCCGAAAAATACCTGGAAGCGAAGAAATTCGGCTTCTTGGATAGGACCGTCAAACGCCTGGCCAACGTGGAGGAACTGCCCGCCCACCCCCAGGCCGCCTTCAAGATGGTGGATACCTGCGCCGCAGAGTTCGCCGCCCGCACCCCCTACTTCTACTCCACCTACGACAGCGACAACGAGGCCGCCCAGTTCATTGCCGAGCGCAGCGACCCCGATAAGAAAAAGGTGCTGGTTTTCGGCTCCGGCCCTATCCGCATCGGCCAGGGCATTGAGTTCGACTATTGCTCGGTCCACGCGGTCTGGACGCTGAAACAGCACGGATGCGAGGCGATTCTCGTCAACAACAACCCGGAGACGGTCTCCACCGACTTTGATACAGGCGACCGCCTCTACTTTGATCCCCTCAACCCCGAGAGCGTGGATCAGATTATCGCCACCGAAAAACCGGACGGCTGTGTGGTGCAGTTCGGCGGCCAGACAGCCATCAAGCTGGCCAAGCATATGGATGAGATCGGCCTGCCCATCCTGGGTACCCCGGCGGATGCCATCGACGAAGCCGAGGACCGGGAACGGTTTGACGCGCTGCTGGAGCGTTGCGGTATCCCCCGGCCCGAGGGCCGCACCGTCTACACCCTGGACGCGGCGCTGAAAGCCGCGAAGGAGGTGGGCTACCCGGTCCTGATGCGCCCCAGCTATGTGTTGGGCGGCCAGAACATGATCGTGGCCTACAACTCTGCCGACGTGGTGGAGTATATGGGGGTCATCACCGCCCATGTGGACATGAGCCATCCGGTGCTGATGGACAAGTACATCTACGGCACTGAGTGTGAGGTGGACGCCATCTGCGACGGCACCGACTACCTGGTGCCCGGTATCATGCAGCAGGTGGAGCGCACCGGCGTACACTCCGGCGATTCCATCTGCGTCTACCCGCCCTACGATTTCCCCCAGAAGGTCATCGATACCCTAGTGGATTATACCGGCCGCTTTGCCCGGGAACTGAAGGTCGTCGGCCTGGTCAACGTGCAGTACGCAGTGCAGGATGGCAAGGTCTATGTCATCGAGGTGAATCCCCGGTCCTCCCGCACGGTACCCTACATCTCCAAAGTCACCGGCGTGCCGATGGTGGATCTGGCGGTGCGCTGCACCCTGGGCGAGAAGCTGAAGGATATGGGCTACGGCACCGGCCTGTGGCGCGGCGGCCAAAGCCCCTACACGGCGGTGAAGGTGCCTGTGTTCAGCTTTGAGAAGCTGCACGGCGTCGACACGATGCTCGGCCCCGAGATGAAGTCCACCGGCGAGGTGCTGGGCATCGCCCCTACCTTCCACGAGGCGATGATGAAGGGCCTGGTGGGGGCGGGCTACCAGTTCAAGAAACCCGGCCCTGGCTCCTGCGTTATCATCAGCGTCAAGGATTCCGATAAGCGGGAGGCCGCCGACCTAGCCTGGAAGCTGCACGATTACGGCTACAAGATCTACGGCACCGCCGAGACTGCCCGCTACCTCAACAACCAGATGATCCCCTGCTCGATGGTGCGCCAGATGAGCGGCGCGCGGCCCAACGTGATCGACCTGCTGGAGAGCGAACTGGTGGACTACATCATCTCCACCTCGCCCCATGGGCGGGACCCGCACCGGGATTCCGTCAAGTTCCGCCGCAAGGCCACCGAGCTCTCCATCCCCTGCATCACCGCGCTGGATACCGCCCGCGTGCTGGTGGACGCGCTGCGCGGTGAGCATGATATCAGCGAGATGGAACTGGTGGACGTGGCCCGGCTGCACCGGGAGGCGAAGGGGCGCTGAAAGCTGCCGCACGCGCGCAAATACCCATTTTTCACCGCAAGGGAAAACCATTTTTGGAAATTTTGCCGATTTCTGTTCAAATATGGTACGTTTTTGCGGAAAATGCTTGATTCTGCGCCAAGAATTTTTTATAATAGAGTTTATAATCATATCGGGTTAAGACACCCAGTATTTAGGGAGCAGGAAGATTATGACAAGATCGCAGTTGATTACCAAGGTTGCCAATGACATAGGCATTACCGCTTCGGAAGTGGAAAAGGTCATGGATGGCATTTTTGGTACTATTGGCGACGTGCTGAAGGAAGGGGACAAGGTCACGATCGCGGGCTTTGGCCGCTTTGAGATGCGTGAGCGCCAGACCAAAAACTTCACCAATCCCAAGACCAAGGTCACCAGTCAGCTGGAGCCTACCGCCATCCCTGGCTTCAAAGCCAGCGGCCGTTTGAAGGAAAAGGTTGCCAAGTAATTAGCCGCCAGGTAAAAAAGAAACCGCCGTCCCCTCGGCAGGGGGCGGCGGTTTGCTTCAATTATTACAGGGCAGGCCAGACGGGCCTGCAGCAGGGGCCGCCATTGGGGCGGCCCTTTGCTTTGTTTGGCACCCGGCGGGGCCTAGGGCTGCACTTCCTTCAGGGGCAGGCCGGCGTCACGGGCCTGGCGGGCCAGGTCCTCATACTCCGGCTTCTCCCGTTGGACGCCCCAGCCCTCGGCGGTTTTGACGCGCACCGGGCCGCGGGCGGTCTGCTCCACCCGCTCCCCCCGGCGCAGCACGGCGCGGGGGCAAAGGGTCTGCCGCACTCCCAGCGTGGTGGTGTGGCGGAACAGCAGCCCCAGCATGGCCTGCCGGTTTTCCGGGCGGCACAGGCAGGTCAGCAGCACGCCGGGGCGGCCCTTCTTCATGCCGATGGCGGTGGTAAAAACATCCAGCGCACCGCCCGCCAGCAGTTCCTCCGCGGCGAAGGCCACCGCCTCCGGCGTCATGTCATCCAGGTTGCAGCGCAGTTCCCACACCTCGTCGCCATCCCCGGCACCGCTCTCGCCCCAGAAGGCCCGCAGGCAGTTGGCCTGGCCGAAGTCCTTGCGGCCCAGGCCGCAGCCCACCTGCGCCACCGTCATCGCCGGCTGGGGGCCATAGGCATCGGCAAAGTGGGTCAGCAGCGCCGCGCCGGTGGGGGTGCAAAGCTCGCTCTGCGCGGCCCCGCCGCAGCTGGGAACGCCCCGCAGCAGCCAGGCCGTGGCGGGCGCGGGTACCGGCAGCACGCCGTGGGCGCACCGCACCGTGCCGCCGCCCACCTGCACGGGGGAGGCCACGATCTGATCGGGGGCAAGCCGCGCCAGCAGCCAGCAGACACCCACGATGTCCGCCACCGCGTCGGCGGTGCCTACCTCATGGAAATGGATCTGCTCCACCGGGCGGCCATGGGCGGCGCTCTCTGCCTCGGCCAGGCGGTCGTAGACCGCCTGCGCGTTTTCGCGCACCGTCTCCGGCACGGGCAGCGCGCCGATCAGGCAGCGGATATCCGCCAGCCCTGCATGGTGGTGATGCCCCCCGTGGGGATGCGGATGCCCGTGGGCGTGTTGCACTTCCCCCGGGCATGGCGCGGTGAGGGCGGTTTGCTCCGCCCCATGGCTGTGGGGATGCCCCTGGCCGTGCGGCGCGGGCGATTCCCCCTCCTCGGCGCCGTTCACCGTCACCGCCATGTGGGTGCCGCGAATACCGCACTTCTCGGCACTTTGGGCCTCCACCCGCACGCCGGGCAGCCCCAGGGCGTTCATCTGCGCCAGAAAGTCCGCCTGCTCCGCCGGGGGCAGCAGTTCCCACAGCGCGGCCATCAGCATATCGCCCGCCGCGCCCATCTTACATTCCAAATACAGCGTTCTCATGGAAAAATCACCTCACAGATGGTTGATCATGCTGGCCTGGTAAGCGGCGCCGAAACCGTTGTCGATGTTGACCACACTGACCCCGCTGGCGCAGGAGTTCAGCATGGAGAGCAGGGCCGACACCCCCCCGAAGGAAGCGCCGTACCCCACGCTGGTGGGTACCGCGATGACCGGGCAGTCCGCCAGCCCGCCGATGACGCTGGCCAGCGCCCCCTCCATGCCCGCAATGGCGATGATGACCCGCGCCGACATCAGTTCGTCCAGATGGGCCAGCAGCCGGTGCAGCCCGGCGACCCCCACATCGTAGAGGCGCACCACCCGGTTGCCCAGGGCCTCGGCGGTGAGGGCGGCCTCCTCGGCCACCGGGATATCGCTGGTGCCGCCCGTCGCCACCACAATGAAGCCCTTGCCGTCCGGCTCGGGGCGCTCGCCCACAAGGCCCACCCGCGCTTCGGCGGAATATTCCAGCGGCAGCCCGGCGGCCTGCAGTACCCCGGCGGCCTCGGCAGACAGGCGGGTGATGAGCACCGTCCGCTGCCCGGCGTCCCGCATGGCGGCGGCAATCTTCACGATCTGCTCCGGCGTCTTGCCCGCGCCGTAGATCACCTCCGCCGCGCCCTGGCGCAGCGCGCGGTGGGCGTCGTATTTGGCAAAGTCCAACTCCCGAAACGGCGCTTCCTTCAGCCGCAGCAGCGCCTCCTCCACGGGGAGGTTTCCGTCGGCAACGCCCTGCAGCAGCGCCCTGGTCTCGTTCTGATCCATCGTTTACCTCCCTTTCAGGTCCAGCAGTATCGTGTCAAAGTAGGGGGCCAGCGCCGCCCGCAGCGTTTCCGCCTGCCCGGCGGCCCGAACCAGCTGGGCGGCGGGCAGCTGCACCCGCGCTGCGCTGTGGAAGACCCGCACCCGCAGATCGGTAAAGCCCAGGGCAAACAGTGCGGTCTCGGCACCCTCCACTCGGCGCAGCGTCCCGGCGTCGATGGCCTGACCGGCGGGGATGCGGGTGGCCAGGCAGGCGTAGGCGGGCTTGTCCCAGGTGAACAGCCCGGCCTGGCGGCTGCGGGCGCGTATCTCCGACTTGGTCAGTCCGCAGAGCCGCAGGGGGGAGGCAACTTCCAGCTCCCGCAGCGCGCGCATGCCGGGCCGGTCGGAAGCGTCGTCGCTGGCGTTGGTGCCGTCCAGCAGCAGGGGGTAGCCGTCCGCCGCCGCCTGCGCCCGCAGCGCGCCGAAAAGCGCCCGCTTGCAGTGGTAGCAGCGGTCCGCCGGGTTGGCGGTCACGGCGGGGTCAGAGAGTACATCCAGTTCAAGGCAGTGCAGTTCCACCCCCAACTGGGCGCAGAGCCGCCGGGCATCCTCCAACTCAAAGGCGGGCTGGAAGGCGGTGCGTATGTAGTAGGGCCGGATATCCGCCCCCGCCTGCACCCCGGCATAGAGCAGATAGGAGGAGTCCACCCCGCCGGAGAAGCCCAGCGCCGTGCGGGGATGGGCGGCAAAAAAATCCTGTAAGGTCATAAAAAAGCCACCTTTCAAAAACGTTAGAGCAGGCTGCCGCCGGGCAGCGCCCGGTCCGGCAACCAGCGCAGATACTGGCCGGGCAGCGCTTCGTCCAGCCCCAGGCGCTGCCGGCGGCGGGAGCCGCACAGGCGGTCAGCGTCAGGGCCAATGCGGCCAGGGCAGGGAGGATTCGTTTCATCTTGTAATAGTTCCTTTATAGAAAAATTGCCAAAAAGGCAGTAGATCGGCGCGCCGCCGACCTGATTGCCTTCCTGGAAATAATACAAATTGTATAAAATATAAGGATATTACAGAATGGGCCTTCTGGCCCGCCTCCCGCTGCGGCGGGGGGCAGAAAGGGCTGATGCCCCCTCCAAACAAGAAAACAGGATCGGCGGCCTGCAGTGCGGCGCTCTCAGGCGCGCTCCGCCTGCTTGAGCACCAGTTCCACCGCCTGCTGCACCAGCCGGCCCACCGGCTGCTCCGGCACCCCCGCCACCAGGTGGCAGCACTGGTTTACCGGAAGAAAAACCTTCACCGCCTCGCTCTGCCCCACGGCCACGGCCATGGCGGGGGTGATTTCCCCCAGCAGGGAATCCGCGATGGCGATACCCAGCGGTCCCACGATGACATCCGCCCGGCGGCAGGCCACCAGGACAGCGTTCTCGCCGGTGGCGCTGCGGTCCGCCCCGGCTTTCAGCATAGCGGCGGTGGCGGCAGTGTTGGTACCCACGGCGGTCAGCTCTGCCTGGGGCAGCGCCTTCTTCAGCGCGGCCACCAGCTGGCGGCCCAACCCGCCGCCCTGGCCGTCGATGATTAAAATACGCATCGTCATCACCTCAAGGCTCAAGCCAAGAAGGGGGCGGCCACGCGGTCGATGGCCTGGGGATCGGCAGCCCAGGCGGCGTAGCCCAGCCCGCAGGCGGCCACGCTGGCGGCCAGCAACGCCTGGAAGTCCCGCACGCCCACCCGGCAGGTGGCCGCGCCGATGCAGTTCACCAAAGTCTCAAACAGGCTGGCGGCGCCGCCCTTCTGGGCGTAGCTGCCGTAATAGCCAGAAAATCCCTTGTAGGCGTTCCTGTCCAGTTCCCCAGCATAGAAGGCGCGGGTCTTCTCGGCAAAGGCGGGCAGATTCTGCTTCCATTCCAGCGGATCGATGGTTTTCATAGACGCTCCCTCTTTCTTCCAACGGTAAGTTGTGCTATGATTATAGCATATCCGCAAAATCACTTCAATAACGCCGGGCGGCAAAAACCCGGCGATTGGTAGGGGAATTCCATGAAAAAATCGATACCGCCCGCCGCCGCGCTGGCCGGCATGGCGGCGCTGCTGGCGGCGGCGCTGCTGCTCAGCCTGCGGTGCGGCAGCCAAAACTATACCATGCTCCAACTTTTGGCGGCGGCGCCGGATTCCGCCGCCGGGCGCATTTTGCGCCATGTGCGGCTACCCCGCACTGCGGCGGGCCTGCTGGCGGGGGCAGCCTTGGCGGTGGCCGGGGCGCTGCTGCAGACCGTGCTGAACAACGCCATGGCAAGCCCCAATGTGATCGGCGTCAACGCTGGCGCGGGCTTTTTTGTGCTGCTGGCGGCGCTGTGGCTGCCGGCGGCCCCCGGCGTGCAGCCGGCGGCGGCTTTTGCGGGGGCGCTCTGCGCCGCGCTGCTCATCTATGGGCTGGCGGCTGGGATGGGCCTTTCCCGCACCACGCTGGTGCTGGCGGGCGTCACCGTCAGCAGCATCCTCACCGCCGGGGTGGACGCCGTCTGCCTGCTGGATCCTGATCTTGCCGTCAGCGCCAACGCCTTCCGGCTGGGGGGCTTTTCCGGCGTGACGCTGGCGGCGGTGGGGCGGGCCGCGCCCTATCTGCTGGCCGGGCTGCTGCTGGCTCTGCTCCTCGCCCCCGATCTGAATGTGCTCCGCCTGGGGGAGGAGAGCGCCGCCGCCCTGGGCTTGGCGGTGGGGCGCACCCGGTTCCTGACCATCCTGGCTGCCGCCCTGCTGGCGGGGGCCGCCGTCAGCTTTGCGGGGCTGCTGGGGTTTGTGGGGTTGCTTGTGCCGCACATCGTCCGCCGCTTCCTCGGGGGGGACCTGCGCTGGCTGCTGCCCGGATGCGCCCTGCTGGGCGGGGCCTTTGTGCTGGGGTGCGACGTGCTGGCCCGGATGCTCTTCGCCCCCTTTGAACTTCCGGTCGGCATCGTTATGTCTCTGCTGGGCGGGCCGTTCTTCCTCCACCTACTGCTTCGTTCCAGAAGGAGGCGCACGTGATCGAATTTCATCAAGTTACCGCCGGGTACCATGGCGCGCCGGTGCTGCATCAGATCAGCTTCGCGGTGCCGGCGGGCAGCGTCACCTCCATCATCGGCCCCAACGGCAGCGGCAAAACCACCCTGCTGCGAGCCGCTATGCGCCGTCTGCCGCTGCAGGGGGGGCAGATCACCCTGAACGGCCGCCCCGTGCAGGACTATCATCGGAAAGAGTTTGCCCGCGCCGCCGCCCTGATGCCCCAGGTGCGGGAGGTTCCCGCCATCACCGTGCGGGCGCTGGTCAGCCATGGCCGCTTCCCCTACCTTGGGATGACCCGCCAGCTGCGCGCCGCCGACCGGGAGGTCATCGACCGCGCGCTGGAGGCGGTCGGCGTGGCGGATTGGCAGCAGCGGGATCTGCGGGAACTATCCGGCGGGGAGCGGCAGCGGGTCTACCTGGCAATGGCGCTGGCGCAGGATACCAGCGTGATCTTCCTGGATGAGCCGACTACCTACCTGGATCTGGGCAGCCAGTTCGCCCTGCTGGAGCTGGTGCGCAGCCTGAACGGGCAGGGCAAAACCATCGTGATGGTGCTGCACGATCTGGGGCTGGCCCTGCAGTACAGCAGCCAGGTGGCGCTGCTGCAAAAAGGCCGCCTTGCCGCCTGCGGCACGCCGCAGGCCCTCTACGAGAGCGGCAGAATCGAGACCGTGTTCGGCGTGCGGCCCCACCAAAC
>CAZIVF010000019.1:0-26154 GCA_964542725.1 uncultured Subdoligranulum sp.
TTTGTGTGCCGTGAATAAAATCAGCCGCGAGGAGAACGCCACTGCAATTTCCCCCTTGCAGTGGGCCGGAAAATGTGATTATATTATTAAGGAGTCCCGCAGCGAGGGCTGCCTCGCAATAACAGACGAGGGAGGATAACCATGACGGAAAACAACGGAACAAGCAGACAGGCATCCCCCGGAAAAAGGATGGCAAGGCGGACCGTCGTGCTGCTGGTCAAAAATTTCTTTGACCATGATGTGGGGAAAAACGCGGCCGCGCTAGCCTACTATCTTTTGTTTGCCCTGTTCCCGCTGCTGATCTTTTTGAGTAACCTGCTGGGCCTGCTGGACCTGGATGTGGCCGGCGTCATGCAGGCGCTGCAGCAGTTCCTTCCCAAAGATATTGTGGATCTGGTGGGAACATACCTTGGGTATGTCTCCCAAACGTCCAGCCACTCTTTGCTGTGGTTTGCCCTGGTGTTCTCAATTTGGTTCCCGATGCGGGCGGCCAAAGGGCTGATGGACGATGTGCGCCTGGCCTACCATCTGGGGAAACCCGCGCATCCGGTGGCTTACAGCATCCGGCAGCTGGCATACACCGTCGTGCTTCTTCTTGTCATTGCGCTGACCCTGTTTTTTACCACGATGGGTCAGCATGCGGTGAGTTATCTGGTCAATTTCCTCACGGGGAGTACCTGGCAGATATCCGATTATCTGCTCACCGGATGGCAGTATCTCCGCTTCCTTCTGGTGGCGGTGTTGATGTTCGCCGCGCTGGGAAGCCTGTACACCGTCTCGCTGGACAGCCGCCAGACGGTCAGATCGATCCTGCCGGGGATCACGGCGTCGCTGGCGGTGTGGATGATGGTCAGCATCGGCTTCTCTTTCTATGTGGAGAATTTCGCCAACTATTCCATCATTTACGGTACGCTGGGCGCTGTGATCGTTCTGCTGATGTGGCTGTATATGACGGCGGGGATCCTTATCATGGGGGCCGAACTGAATTCGGCGCTTCAGGATGCCCGCGCCGACATCGACGGCGGCGACGCCGGGTAGGGAAGGCCGCCCACCATCACCCCCGCCGCCATGAGAGGGAACCCTTCGTCTGACAGCGCATCCTCCGCCTCGCCGGCGTCGCAGTCAATACCCAGCGCGTTCAGATAAGGCATGTTGTACATTATATCCAGTTCATGGATGCCCAGAGTCAGCACCAAATCATCCACGACCTCCTGGAACCCCGCTTTGCGGGCGGTGCGGATGTTCACGTTGGCGTAATCCCGCCAGGGAGCGGTAGGATCTCATCGCGCCGTCACTCCGTCAAGATTCCGTCCACGATGGCGAACTGCCCGGGCACCGCGCGGGCAATGCGCTCATCATGGGTGATGATAACGACGGTTTTGCCAAGCTGTGACCAGACGTTTTGCAGGAGCTACATGACCTCGCCGCCGCTCTTGCTGTCCGGGTTGCCGGTGGGTTCGTCTGCAAAGAGGACATCTGGCTGGGCGATGAGGTCGCGGGCGATCGCCACCCGCTGCCGCTGTGGATATCCTGCCCGTCATAGGTGACGGAGCCGGACGAAGGGATGTCCAGCAGGATCAGATCGGGGCGGCAGGAAATTTTGGCAAGGGCTTCCTCGCCGCTCTGCGCGGTGGCAACCCGGTAGCCGTTCATCTCAAAATATGCCCGCATCATAGCGACGATGCCCGGCTCGTCATCCACCACCAGCAGCGTTTCGTTCATCTTTCTACCCTCCTTTTTTCTCAGGGTAGAATCCAATTCTCAAAAAAGTCTCAAGAATAAGAAAAAGGCGCAGCCCCGGCCGCGCCTCAGCCTGTTAAAAGTTCAAATCACCGCCGGCACCGATGCAGCCGGCGGAATGCTGCGGCAGATTGTGTACCGAAGACATGGCGGCGGGGGTGCGGCCTTAGGCAAAATTTTGCCGGAGGGAAATCCAAAGGGGACCGCGCTCTACTTCAGCGTTCCTTCCGTGACCTGCCGACAGTACCAGGGCTTTTCCGCACGGAAAACGCGCCCCGCCAGGTAGGCGAAGCGCTCATCCTCAATGCGGGCGGGGAAGGCGAGCTCCCAGGCGCAGAGAGCCTGGTATTTCAGGCGCAGTTCCCGGTTGGCTTCGTTGTTGCCGTACTTGGAATCCCCCAGGATCGGGCAGCCGATGCTGGCAAGATGGGCGCGGATCTGGTGTGTGCGGCCTGTGACCAACTCCACCTTTAGCAGCGCCAGCCTGCCGCTGACCGCCAGCGTTTCATAGCCGGTAACGACCTCCTTGGCGCCGCCTGCGGGGCTGTGTACAATGCGCACCAGCCCGCGCCCGGCATCTTTCACCAGATAGTCGTGCAGAACCGCTTCGGGCGGTACGGGCCGCCCGAAGGTGACGCAGAGATAGCGCTTGGAGATCAGCCGGGCTTTGATGGCGTCGGTCAGGAAAGCCTCTGCCCGGGGCGTTTTCGCCAGCAGAACCAGGCCGCTTGTGCCGGTGTCCAGCCGATGGCAGAGAACGGCGCGGGCGGGCTGCCCGCCTGCCTGCAGGGTATGGCGCACCCGGTTCAGCAGGGTATCCGCCTCCGGCCCGTCCACCGCGATGCCGGCGGGTTTGTTGGCGATAAGGATCTCCTCATCCTCATACACAAACACTGCGGGGGGCAGGGGAGCGGCCTGTAGCTGATCGTCCAGCAAAAACAGCTTGATGACGTCCCCGTTCTGCACCCGGGTGGAGAGCGGCTGCTTTTTGCCGTTCAGTTTCAGCTTGTTTTCCCGCAAGGCCTTGTTCAGGCGGCCGGGGGTCAGGGCGGGGTATTGCTGCATCAGGTATTTATCCAGCCGCACCGGCAGCAGGCTGGTCACACGGATCTCCTTCACTTCGTCGTCAACTCCTTGCCCCACAAAACCGTTGCGTCCTCAATATCCAGCGTGAGCATCAGCCAGCCGGGGTCGCTGTCGTCAAACAGCAGGATGTCGTATGTCTGCCCGTCGGCACACAGCGCGGCGGCGTTTTCCAGCCGCGCGCGGGTGAAGGGCGAATCGGCAAAGCACACCGTCCGCTTGGTCTCGTCCAGCACACCCCGGTTCCACAGGGCGTCGGTGTAATCTGCCAGGCGCAGCGGATACTCCTCCCCGTAGGGGATGCAGAGCTCATCCGGCGCGGTGTTCTGCATGCCCGGTGCGATCACATACCAGCAGGCGCCACCCGCGCCAGTCACCATACCGCACCAGGCGCCGCCCTGCACAGGCTCCACCGCCTGCAGAAAAGCACTCTCCTCCGCAAAGAGGTAGAGGGTATCTTCCCGCAATATCCCGGCGGCCAACTCCTCGGTCAGCGCGGCGCGGGTTTCGGCCAGGGCGTCGGCGTCGTAGCGGGCGGCAAAGGGGTCGTTGGTGGTCATCCCGCTGTCGGCGGCGTAAAGGGCCAGGTGCAGGGCGTCGTCCTGGATGCCATCCATGGAGGCAAGATGCTCATACCGCCCTGCCGTCAGCTGCCAGAAATCGCTTTCCAGCGCGGTGGGGAAGGCGTCCTGCCGCGTTGCCTCCGCCATGGCAGACCGGCGCTGTGCCAGCCCCGGGGTGATGTCCAGCAGCTGCACCGCCGCAGCCAGCACCACCGCGGCGGCGGAAAACCGGCGCAGGCGGCACAGCCCCGCAAAAGCGGCCAGCATAAGAAGATAATAGACCGGCCAGAACAGCCGCCCGCCGGAGCGGAAGACCGAAAAAAATTGGATGAGCGTTCCCGGCAGGGGCAGGGTACACAGCGTCGCCCCGTTGGCAGTGACCACATGGCTTACGGCAAACAGCGTCAGAATCAGGCAGACGGCGCACAGCGGCAAGTGGCTCTTTGCCCGCCGCCACAGCAGCGGGAGAGCGAGCGGCAGGGCCAGCAGGACCCCCAGGCCCAGGTAAGCGAAGGCGTCATAATTGCCGCCGACCTGGTTCTGCACAGGCAGAAAAAGGCTGTAATCCACGCCGCTCACCCCGGCAGGGTTCCACAGAGCGTTGAGATTCATGCCGAAGTAACCGTACAGCGCCTGCCCGCCGCTGGACGCAGTGCCATAAAATAGCCCCAGCGCCCAGCCTAGCAGGGCAGTGCCGGCCAGGTTGGCCGCCAGATACACCGCCGGCCCCCGCCAACTGCGGGTGCGAAGGCCATGATCCAGCAGCATCGCCAGCGTGATGGCGTAGGTCATGGGGAGAAAATAAGGGTGGATGCCGATGGCCAGCACATTCAGGAGAAAGAGACCGGCGTACCGGTACCGCCCCTCCCGCCGGGCGCGGAGATAGTAGTACAGCGCCCCCAGCACAAAAAACTGCGCCCCCAGCGAGGTATGGCGGAACGCCCGCTCCACCAGAACCGGGCTGGTGGCAAAAAGGACCGTGCCGAACAGCGGCTTGACGAAGCCCTCGGCAAACAGGCCGCAGAGCAGCGCCGCGAAGCCCCCCTGCAGGATAAAGCAGAGCAGCGTGAACAGGCCGAAATACTGGAAGGTCCCGCCCAGGGCGTTTGCCAGCGGGCGGAGCAGCGCGGCGAACAGCGGGATCGAATCGGTGTAGGCGATGCTCATCCCCTGGGGAGCGTTGACCTCCGGCGTGACGCAGAGCGGCCAGTCCGCACTGCTTTGGCGGTAAAACAGCCAGCCTGCGTAGTGCTGCTGGATGTCCTTCTCAATGAAGCCGCCGCGGCAAAAACTGTCATTGCCGGGATTCAGCGGCGCTAAGCCGAAAATCAGAACGAACACAGCCGCGCCCAGCAGCCCGCCCAGCAAAAACAGCCGGAGCGTCCGGCTTCTATTCGGAACGCCCGCCATGGCCACACCCCCTTCTTGAAAGATCATGCTCCTATTTTAACACGAAACGCCCCGTTTGGCTAGGCCGTGCCTAAAAAGTACCCCGTTATGATTGACATTTGCCCCGCCGTGCGCTAAAATAAGTACGTTCAAGCCGCCGTGGCGGAACTGGCAGACGCAAGGGACTTAAAATCCCTCGGTAGCGATACCGTACCGGTTCGATCCCGGTCGGCGGCATCCGGAGCCGAAAACAGCCGTGGAAACGGCACGTTTCGGCTCTTTTCTTTTGGAGCACAAGCCGCAGGCGAGCGCATCTGATGAACGTGTATATCCGCCCGGAATTCCGCCGCAAGGGAATCGCCGCCCATATGGTGGAAATCTTGCTGAAGGAGGCGCAGGCGCGCGGCGTCACCGAGGTGAGCCTGGATGCGACGGAGGAAGAGCGGCCCCTCTATCAGAAATGCGGCTTCACCGCCTCGGCGGAGTGCATGACCCTCGCGCTGAACAAAAAGTGGCCGATATCCGACTGAGAGAGGGCTTCGCCCTCTTCCGCGTCGCTCCCACGTCCGGCTGGGCGGCTTTTTTTGCGAGTATCCCCTGAAAAAGTGCGGAAAGTGCTTGTTTCTTCGCCGGAAATCGTATATAATGTAGTGTACGCCTGTTGCGGTGCCAAGATAGAGGGTGGCACGGGGCGGAAAATACACGTTAGGGGGAACTGCTATGGGAGAGTATTGCAAGATGACCCGCGCGGAGCTGGAAGCCGAGAAGGCGAAGCTGGAACAAATCTATGCCAAGTACCAGGCTAAGGGCCTGCAGCTGAATATGGCCCGCGGCAAGCCCGGCCCGCACCAGATGGATCTGGCGATGGAACTGCTGCACATCGAGGACTATACCGCCGCCGACGGTTCCGACGCGCGCAACTACGGCAACCTGGAAGGTCTGTATGAGGCCCGCTGCCTGTTCGCCGATGTGATGGGGACTAAGCCGGAAGAGATCTTTGTGGGCGGCAACTCCAGCCTGCAGCTGATGTACAATCTTGTCACCATAGGCTATATGTTCGGCTTCCCGGAGTCGCCCTGCCCCTGGTCCCAGGTGGAGCACCGCAAGTTCCTTTGCCCCACCCCCGGCTATGACCGCCACTTTGCCATCACGGAGGAACTGGGCTTTGAGATGATCCCCATCCCGATGAGCGAGACCGGCCCCGACATGGATTTGATCGAGAAGCTGGTGGCCGAGGACGATACGATTAAAGGCATCTGGTGCGTACCCCAGTATTCCAACCCGGACGGCTATACTTACAGTGACGAGACGGTGCGCCGCTTCGCCTCTCTCAAGACCGCCGCGCCGGATTTCAAGATCTTTTGGGACGAGGCGTATATCGTCCACCACTTGACCAGCAAGGTCATCGAGACCCCCGTCCTGCTGGAGGAGAGCAAAGCCTACGGCAACGAAGACCGCGTCTTTATGTTCACCTCCACCAGCAAGATCACCTTCCCCGGCGCGGGCGTTTCGGCCATTGCCTGCAGTGAGGCGATGCTGAAATATATCTGCAAGCGTTTTTCTCCCATGATTATCAGCTACGATAAGATGAACCAGCTGCGCCATGTGCGCTTCCTGAAGAATAAGGCCGGCGTTTTGGCCCATATGCAGAAGCACCGCCGCCGCCTGGTACCCTGCTTTGATGCGGTCAAGACCACCTTTAAGCAGGAATTGCTGCCCCACGGCGACATCGCCCGGTGGACCAACCCCAAGGGCGGCTACTTTATCAGCCTGTATGTGATGCCGGGCTGCGCCAAGCGGGTGGCCCAGCTGTGTAAGGAGTGCGGCCTGCAGTTGACCGGCGCGGGCGCCAGCTACCCCTACGGTCTTGATCCCGAGGATTCCCATCTGCGCATCGCGCCGACCTACCCCAGCCTGGGCGAGGTCGAGGAGGCGTCCTATCTGCTGACTGTCTGCGTGCGGCTGGCCGTGGTGGAAAAGCTGCTGACCCAGGCGGAGTAAACCGCCGCATCGGGCTGGCATGCAGCAACAGGATGTCCGGCCTTTGAGGCCGCGCCGAGGAACCCTCTGAACCAATCCCGCCCCGTGGGCTTGGCACGTCGCTTGACTCAGAGGATCCCGAAAAAGGATTCCCGCCCATGTGGGCGAAATTTTGGAGGTACCTATGAACAAAAAAGGGAAGGCATGGCATTTATACCTTGTGGCCGTGCTGATCGCAGTGTTTTCCGTCACGGCGATCTTTGGCGTGAGTTATCAATATGGCGATACCAAAAACGTTTACATCAAGGGCGCGGCGGATATCCGCTTCGGGATCGATATCCGCGGAGGTGTCGACGTTACCTTTATGCCGGCCGATGGGCAGGACGCCACCGACGATCAGATGACCGCCGCCAAGACGGTTATTGAGGATCGCTTGGTCGGCCTGGGGATCACCGATTACGAGGACTATGTTGATTACAACAAGGACCGCATCATCGTGCGCTTCCCCTGGAAGAGCGACGAGTCGGATTTCAACCCGCAGACCGCCATTGATGAGATCGGCACCACCGCCGAGATGGTTTTCCGCAAAGGCTCCACCGCCGACGGCGAGGTTATCCTGACCGGCGACGACGTGACATCGGCCACACCGGGCTACGATTCTCAGCAGGGCTATGTTGTCCAGCTGGAGTTCAGCACCGAGGGGGCGAAGGCGTTCGGCGCGGCTACCACCGAGTTGGCGCCCGATAACGGCGTTATCAGCATTTGGCTGGACGGCGTGAACATCTCCACCGCGACGGTCCAGTCCGCCATCACCGACGGCCAGGCCATCATCGAGGGCAGCTTCACCCAGGAGGATGTGACCACCCTCTCCAACCAGATCAATTCCGGCGCGCTGCCCTTCGCCCTCTCGGCGGAGAGCTACTCCACCATCAGCCCGACCCTCGGCGCCAAGAGCCTGGAGGTCATGGTGATTGCGGGCGTCATCGCTTTTGTGGCGGTGGCCTTCCTGATGATTTTCAACTATCGGCTGCCCGGCGCCATCGCCACCCTGTCTCTGCTGGGGCAGGTGGCGGCCACGCTAGCGGTTGTCTCCGGCTATTTCACGGTGTTCCCCAGCTCCACGCTGACCCTGCCCGGCATCGCCGGCATTATCCTGGGCATCGGTATAGGGGTGGATGCCAACGTCATCACGGCCGAGCGCATCCGTGAGGAGCTTGCCAAGGGCAAAACGCTGGACGGCGCCATTGCCAGCGGCTTTAAGATGGGGCTGACCCCCATCATTGACGGCAACGTCACCATCGTCATTGTCGCCGCTATCCTGATGGGCGCCTTCGGCCCCACCGACGGGCTTTGGGCCAAGGTTCTGTACCCCATCTTCTTCTGGTTCGGTCCCTCCACCGCCGGCACTGTCTACTCCTTCGGCTTTACACTGTTCACCAGCGTGCTGCTGAACTTTGTGTTCGGCGTGGCGGCTACCCGTGTGATGATCCGCGGCGCTTCCAAGAGCAAAGCGCTGCGCAATCCCGTGCTGTACGGCGGCGCAAAGCAGGGCGGCGCCCCCGCCCATAAGGTGCCTGCTATCAACTTTGTGGGCAACCGCAAAAAGTTTTACACCTTCTCCTGCGCGCTGATCGCTGTGGTGCTGGTCTTCTCGGCGGCGTTTGGCGTCACGATGGATGTGGAGTTCAAGGGCGGCTCAATGATCACCCTGGGCTACGAGGGCGAGGCCGACCTGGATGCACTCAAGACGACCATCGGCGAATCGGTGGGGCAGAGCAACCTGACCCTGCAGACCGGCGAGGATATCATGGGAAGCCAGACCCTCACCATCACCCTGCCCGGCAGTGAGACGGTGACTACCGAACAGTTGGACAGCCTGCTGAACGATCTGAACGCCCAGTACCCCGGCAACGCCTTTGTGCAGAACCAGGTCAGCAATGTCAACCCCACCATCGGCAAAGAGTTCCTGTTTAAGAGCATCGTGGCTGTGGCCGCGGCCTGCGTGCTGATCCTGCTTTATGTGGCGTACCGCTTCCGCAAGATCGGCGGCCTTTCCGCCGGCGCTATGGCGGTGGTGGCGCTGCTGCACGATATGTTTGTGGTTTACGGCGTCTTTGTGCTGCTGCGCATCCCCCTCAACGGCAACTTTATTGCCGCGATGCTGACGATCCTGGGCTACTCCATCAACGATACCGTCGTTATCTACGACCGTATCCGGGAGAACACCGCCCTGTACGGCAAGAAAATGCCGCTGGATCAGCTGGTCAATCTTTCCGTCAACCAGAGCTTCTCCCGCTCCCTGATGACATCCATCACCACCTGCGTGGCGCTGGCGGTGGTCTGCGTGGTGGCGCTGGTGTTCAAGCTGGACAGCATCTTCACCTTCGCTTTCCCGCTGCTGTTCGGCATGATCAGCGGTGTGTACAGCACCATCTGCATTGCCACCCAGCTGTGGGTCGACTGGAAACTGCGCAAAAAACCGTCCGCCCCCAAGAAGGCGTGACCTGTTTAAGGAGGATGCCCGATGAAATGCCCCTATTGTGGAGAAGTGGATTCCAAGGTGATTGACTCCCGCCCCACCGAGGACGGCGAGAAGATCCGCCGTCGCCGCGAGTGCCTCAGCTGCAAAAAGCGGTTCACCACCTATGAGATCGTTGAGACGGTCCCCCTGATGGTTGTCAAAAAGGATCACTCGCGGGAAGTGTTTGACCGCCAAAAGCTGCTCAACGGTATGCTGCGCGCCTGTGAGAAGCGCCCTGTCAGCTACCAGCAGCTGGACGCTGCCGTCAGTCGGATTGAGCAGCTGCTGCTGAACTCCTACGATCGCGAGGTGTCCTCCATCCATATCGGAGACCTGGCCATGCAGGAACTCAAGCAGATGGACGACGTGGCCTATGTGCGTTTTGCCTCCGTCTACCGCCAGTTCAGCGATGTGAACACCTTCATGGAAGAGTTGAAGGATATGCTGGACAATCGCGCCGGCAGCCGCTGACGGAACCCGCAAAGGGCGGCCGTCACTGGCCACCGAAAAAGGACTGTTTCATCTGAAGAAGCTGCGCGCAGGCGCGGGCCACCTCCACTTCCAGATCCGCCTGGTTGTCCGGCGTGGCGTACCCGGGAAGGACGGCCAGCGTTTGGTTGAGTTGGTCCACCAGATTGCGCCGTATCAGCAGCACCAGCCATCGGCTGTGCTGCTGCCCGCTGCGCACCACTGTCTGGAAGGCGGTGCGCGCGGCGTCGTAGTCCTGCGTCTGGGTGCAGGCGTAAGCCTGCCGGATCTGCCGTTGCATCCGTTCGGCGGCAGTGTCCACATAGTACCCCGCCCCCGTCAAAAAAGCCGTCAGCACGGCAAGAATGATCAGCGCGTACCAGTTGCGCTTCATACAAAACCATCCTTTCTCAAGGCCGCTTCCCGGAAGCGGCCTCTTTTTGTATCAGCAGCAGTTCTTGGCCGTTGTGGAGAAGGATCAGCACCTGCTTTTTGGTCAGGTGGCGGGCCTGCAGGGTTTCTTCCAGCCACTGGCTGTCCAGCCCCAGGGCGTGCAGATTGTCTTGGTAGACCATCTGATCCACCAGAAGCGGCAGCATGGGCGGCGGTTGGCTGGGATCCGAGCGGACCGCCGCACTGATGCTGCCGTTGGGCTCCACCACGCCCCAGGCAATCTCCTGCGGGGAAAAGATCTCTTTGCCCCGCAGCGCCTCAGCCAGATCGGCGGCGGTGATGCGCAGGTGCGCCAGGGCGGTCTGGATGATCCGGCCGTCTCGCACCACAGTGACCGGCTTGCCAAACAAAAGCTGGGCGTAGCGGGGGCAGTACCAGGCGGCGGTGGAGTTTAGGATCTCCAGCGCCGCGATCAAAAAGATAGGGACAACGCTGGAAAGAAGTGGCAGATCCGGTTCTTCGATGCAGATGGAGGCGACATTGGAGATCAAAAAGGTTGTGACCAGTTCAGCGGGCTGTAATTCCCCCAGCTGGCGTTTCCCCATCAGGCGCATGGCGATGATGACCACAATGTAAACGATGATGGTGCGATAGATCGAAGAGAGCATGGCAACCTCCTTGGTGGCGGCTTTGTTTTTGGCGGCGCATGATATTTTTTCCTCCGGCTGTCCAAACTAAAGGGCAGGGGAGGGAAATGTATGCAAAAGCAAAAACTCAGCAGGGACTTACAGGAAAATCTGGCGTTTCTGCAAAGCATTTTTGGCGATTCCTCGGATTTTTATACCAAGGAGATCGCGCCGTGCGGCATCCGCTGTGCCATCGCGCTGTTTACCGGCATCTCTTCGCCGGAGAAACTCTGCGTGATGGCCCTGGAGATGTTGGACAGAAACCCGGTGGTGGTGAACGGGGGCGATGGACTGCGGGAGTATCTGCTGACCCAAAGCCGCATCCCCGCCGAACCGAACCCCATTGCCGACAGGACAGGCCTGGTGGAAATGCTCTCCAACGGTATGTCGGTAATTTTGATAGACGGCTGCGGGGAGGCGGTGGCCTTCTCCACCCAAGAAATGCCCCAGCGCTCCGTCGGCAAGCCCAGCGGGGAAGGGGATATCCGCGGATCCCAGGAGGGATTCACCGAGCTCCTGCGCAGCAATGTGGCGCTTCTGCGCCGCCAATTCCGCACCGGGACCTTTGTAGCCGAGATCGCCGCCGCCGACACCCGCGCCAAGACAGAATACTGCCTGTGCTATGATAAGGCGCTGGCCGACCCCAAAATGGTGGAAGGGCTGCGCAGAAGGCTGGCGAAAATATCCCTGCCGGTGCTGCTGGATACCGCTTACTTCGCCTCCTTTTTGAAGCAGGATAAGCTGAATCTGTTCCCGGCTGCGGCCTACACAGAGCGGCCCGCCACCGCCTGCGCCCGTCTGTGCGAGGGCAAGATTGTGGTGCTGGTATCCGGCAGCCCCACGGCCATGGTGCTGCCCAGCTTTTTTGCCGAGCATTTTGAATGTTTGGACGACTACGCTTCCGGCGCGGTGTTCGCCGGGCTGATCCGGCTGCTGAAATATCTGGCTTTTCTGTTGGCGGTGTTCGGCCCTGGGCTGTATGTGATGGCGGTAGGCTTTGCGCCGGAGATCATCCCGGTGCGGATGCTGGCAAAGCTGGCTCAGGCCGAAACCAACACGCCGCTGCCCCCTATGCTGGAGATGCTGGCGGTGACGCTACTGCTGGAGATCGTGCGGGAGGCAGGGCTTCGTGCGCCGCAATCCATCAGCCATACCGTCAGCCTGGTGGGGGCGCTCATCATTGGCGAGACGGCAGTTTCCGCCGGCATCGTCAGCGTACCGGTGCTGACGATGGCCGCCGCCGCCACCATCGCCACGCTGGCGGTACCGTCCCTGTATGAGCAGTCCATCCTGTTCCGTTTTGTTGTTATCCTGCTGGCGGGGTTGTTCGGGATACCCGGAATGGCCTGCGGCGCGCTGGTGATCCTGGCGATGGCCTGCGGCAGCGAACCCTTTGGGTACGATTATCTCTACCCGCTCATGCCGCCCAGCCGGGCCACCTGGCAAGATGGCTTTGTGCGGAGCATCTGGTGCAGGCTGGCCCGCGCCGGGGAGGTGGTAGGCGATGACGAAAAATAATACCCCCAGCCTGTTCGGTGCCCTGTTGGTGGGGCTGCTCTCCAATGTTCTGCTGCGGGCGCAGACCGGGTTCTGGACCCGCGCGGGGGCGGCCATGGCGCCGCTGTCCATCGCGGCGCTGGCGGGAGCGGGCTGGCTGTTTGCCCGCTGCTGGCGCGCCTGGCCCAATGCGGTGTTCCGCTGGATGCTGGCGCTGCTGCTGGTGTTCAGCTCGGTGCTGGAGCTGCTTCGGCTGTGGCGTCTGTCGGCACGGATCTATCCGGATACTGTTACCTTGGCGACCATCTGCCTGATGGTCCTGCTGCCGGTCATCTATCTGCGCCGCGTCTCGGCTATCTCACAGACGGCCAACGTGCTGCTCTGTCTGCTGGCAGCGGCGGCGGTTGGGATGGTCCTATCGGTATCGCCGCGGCTGCGGGTGGTGCATCTGCAGATGCCTGCCCTGGAGTATGGGAAGCTGCGGGACGCTGCCAGCGCCCAGCTGGTGCTTTACCCGGAGTATCTTTTGCCCGCCCTCTGGCCTGAGCACGAAAAGCGCGGCGATCACACGCTGGCACGACTAGCGGCCTGTGCGGTCCTAGTGGACGTGGGCGCGCACTTTTTGCTGGAACTTTTCTTCGGCGCGGCAATGCCGGGGCAAAGCGATCCTATCCATGCTGCGGCACGCTGCGGCGTGCTGTCCATCTTTAACCGGATGGAATGGATACAGCTGGTTCTGTGGACGATGGCGGTGTCCCTCAAGCTGGCGCTCTACCTGTACGCCCTCTGCCGCCTGTGGAACATGCCGGGGGGAACCGAGAACACGGCGGTGGGGCTGAACCGGTTCCCGCTGTATTTCGGCGGGATGCTGCTTCTCTGTGTGGTGCTGCGCAAAGTGGATGTGACCCAAATGCTGGCGGTGCGCAACCAGGCGGCCTGGGGGATGGCCGCAGCGGTGTGGATAGGAGGTGGTATCGCATGGCTGCTGCCAAAACGAAAACCCTGCTGCTGAGCCTGGCGGCGGCGCTGCTGCTGTGCGGCTGTACCGGACGCCCCTTGAGCGAAAGAGAGATTATCCGCGCGGTGTTTTTTGAGCGCAGCGGGAACCGCTACACCGCCTGTCTTCTGCTGGAGGATAAAGAGGCGCCGGAGGGCGAGCAGGGCTATAAGACGGCTGCCGCCCAGGGGCAGACCCCTGCCCAGGCGCTGCAAAGCGCCGAATCCCGGCTGGAGGGGGAAGCCTACTACGGCCTGATGGACGTAGCCGCCCTGCCCCAGGCATCCGACTGGGCGCTGGCGGCAGAGATCGGAGCGCTCCTGTACGAGAAAGCCCAGCCTTCGCCGGAAGTCTCGCTCTTCGCGCTGGATAGCCTGCCTGCCTCCTCCCTGGAAAAGCAGGCGGAGACGTTGTACAAGGGGATGCAGGGGGCGGAAAGCGCCTACGGCCTGCACTGCGGTCTGCAGCAGCTTTTTGTACGGAGCGATGTCAGCCTTCTGCCGGTCTGGCAGGGAAGCGGCTACGGCATCCGGCTGCTGCCCCGGGAGGGGGAGCCGATGCCGCTCGAGGAGGCCGCAGCCGCCCAGCTTGCGGCAGTACTGTGCGGGCAGAGCGACACGCTGGATTTTACGTTCGGAAAGAAGGACGCGGCCTTCCGCGCCGACGCCAGAACCAGCACCGGGGTGGAGGAGACCGGAACGGTGGTGCGGCTGCATCTGACCGACGCCTCCTTCACCCTGCTGACGGATGCCTTCCCCGATGAGGCGCAGGCCCGCACCGCGTTATGCCGCCAGTGGCAGCAGACCTTCGCCGTGCTGGCGGAGCAGGACTCCGACCCGCTGCGGCTGGATTTTTGGGCGGCCTGCCGGTACGGCCCCGGCGCGCGGGCGGCAGCGCCCAGCCTGCAGATCCTGTTTGAATAAAATCAGCGCCCCAGTACCCGTCAAATCGGGGACTGGGGCGCTTGCCGTGTAAAACAAATCATTGTAGCGTGGTGGGGCGGTCGATATAGATCACCTTTTTATCAGCCACGAAGGTCTGGAAATTGTACAGGATCAGAATATGGTCATACCCTTCCGCCTCGATGGTGGAATCTAGGCCGTAGGCAAAGCTGCGGAAGTCCACCACACCGATCTTGGCATAGTTGGCGGTCAAATAGGGGACAAAGCAGTTGGCGTAACTGTCTTTCACCACCAGAATACTGCCCTCGCCATCCCCCTCAATGGTGGAGTAGCCGTTGTTGCCGTCCAAAAAGGCAGCGTACTTATCCCGCGTTTCAAACTTGTCTGTGTTGATCATGCTGCCGGTGCTCATGGGGGTGTATTGGGCTTCCCCGGTGATCTGGTAGACGGTCATGAGGTTATCCAGCGGGTAGTAGGTGATGGTGTCGCTTTGGGCGTTCCAGCGCCGCGTGGCGGAATAGTGGGTGCCGTAGAAATCCGGCACCTCCACCCCGGGATGGAGGTTGATCCGGTCAAAGGGAACCAGACCCTGCCGTTGGCAGAAGACCTCGTAGGCCCGGTAGGCGCCGTTGCTGGTCCAGTGATGGTCGTTGGCGTAGTAGAGATATTCGCTCTTCCGCTCGGTGAAGGTGGAGCGCAGGTCAATGACATCCGCCGTTTGGGAGATCTGGGCGAAAATGTCATCCAGCATGGCGTTCTCGTCGATCATCGGTGCGCCGGCGGGCAGATCCTCCGGATAGATCACGGCAGCGGAGGGCGCCAGCAGAAAAGTCACCCGCCCGGGGTAACGGGCGGCAAACCCGCTGACAGCGTCCAGATTTTTTTGCAGCTGGGCGGCAGTGGAATCGCTCACGCTGAACTGCTCGGTGAACATACGGTGGTTGCGGCCCAGCAGGATGCCGCCCTCCTCGGTCTTTTGAAAAAGGAGTTCGTCAGCGGCACGCTGCAGGTTGATCCACTGGTCGCGCAGGGCAAACTGATCCTGCATCCAGGTGGAGAAGGAGGCGGCCCAGCGGCCGTTCAGCAGACTTTCCACGGTGAAGGTGGGAAATTGGGCGGCCTTGCGGTTTTCCAGCGGCAGTTCGGTGCGCTTGGGCCAGAAGAAGTTCATCACGGAAAACCCAAACAGCAGCACGAAGAAAAGTGCCAGAAGCGGGACGGCGGCCCGCCGCCCGGGTTTGCGGTATACTTGTTTGGACATAGCGGCGCCTCCTCAGAAATTGGCATACAGAGCGGTGGAATTGGTGGCGGCGACCACATAGGCGGTACACAGCACCGACAAACCGGCGAACACCGCCAGACGAAGGACGGTGCTGCCGCTGATCCTGCGCCACAGCGCGCCGGGAAGCGGGGTGGAACAGAGGATGCACAGCACCAAAAATACCCCGTAGCAGCGCAGATAGTACAGCGGCGAGATCCCCCCCTGGGGAATAAACAGCTTTTGCGCCAAAAGGCCCAGCGGCGCGCCGGGGAGGTTGGCGGTGAAGATGCCCCAGCCCAGCACCACGAAGAACAGCGTGTAAATGCGGGAGAGAACCCGGCTCTTTTTCAGATACTTCAGAAGGAACAGTTTCTCAGCAGTAAGCAGCACAAAGTAGTATAGGCCCCAGCAGATAAAGTTCCAGTTGGCCCCGTGCCAGATGCCGGTGGCGACCCACACCACAAACATATTGAAGAGCTGCCTGGCCTGGCCGCGGCGGTTGCCGCCCAAGGGAATATAAATGTACTCCCGGAACCAGCCGGAGAGCGAGATGTGCCAGCGCCGCCAGAACTCGGTGATGCTGGCCGAAATGTAGGGCAAATCAAAGTTAGCGGGGCAGTCGAAGCCCATCATCCGGCTTAAACCGTTGCTCATCTCAGAGTAGCCGGCAAAATCAAAGTACAGCTGCAAAGAGTAGGCCAGGATTCCCAGCCAAGCCAGCGGGGTGGACACATTCGCCAGGCCCACGCCGCCGCTGCCGGCGATGCCGCTCCACAGGGCGCCGATGGAGTCGGCCAGGATTACCTTCTTGGCCAGGCCGAAAACAAACATCTCGGCGCCGGCCTCGATCTGGGGCAGGGTGTACCGTTTGCCGGTGTTATGCAGCTGCGGGGCCATTTCCCGGTATTTGACGATGGGTCCCACCACAAGCTGCGGGTAGAGCAGCACATAAACCGCAAAGGTGATGGGATTGCGCTCCGCTTTGCATTTGCCGGTGCAGATATCCGCCTGGTAGCTGATAAGCTTGAACGTATAGTAGCTGATGCCCAGCGGTAGCAGCGCCCCCACATTCAGCGCGCCCAGCCCCAGCTTGGCGATCTGGTTCAGCGTATCAATGAGGAAGTTGGCGTATTTGAAATAGAACAGCACCGAAAGATCCGCCAGTACCGCCAACGCCAGCACAAGCCGCTTTTTTTTCAACCGTTCCAGCAGAAGGCCGACCAGATAGTTTACCGCAACCAGCGCCGCCGCCAGCGGCAGATATTGGATGCCGGCCCAGCAGTAGAAAACCAAGCTTTCCGCCAGCAGGACGGCGTTTTTGGCTCGCCCCGGCGCCAAATAATAGAGCGTTAATGCCACGGGCAAGAAACAGAACAAAAACACGACGCTGTTGAAAGCCATGTTGCTGACGTCCACGCGACAGCCTCCTTCCTCACAAAGTGCCGATCAGATCCCCCGCAGGCGCGCCCCGCAAAGGCGGCCGGCAGCGGGGGAACGGAACCGCATTTCCCTTATTTTCACAAAACGATTCTTACAAAAGCAGGCCGTTGCCGGGCGGCAGCGGCCTGCTGGGTCAGTGCGGGAAAATCAACCGGCCAGGGCGGCGTCGATGGCGCTGTCGATGGCGGTGTAGTCGGGACCCTCCACGCCGGAGATGACCATGACCACATAGTTGCCCTTGGAAACGATGCGGGCATCCTGCGCTTTGGCGATCTTGTCGGCATACTCCGCATACATATCGTTGGCCGTCAGGCTGTCTTTATAGGTCTGCAGCTCCGCAAGCACGGCGTCAACGCAGCCTTCCTTGGCCTGGGCCGCAAAGACCAGAGCACAGTCAGACTGGTTGTTGGTCACGTCGCCCCGGCTGGCCACCAGGTTGTCCAGCGTCAAAAACATCTCGTACTGGGCGGAATCATCATCAATGGCGCGGGGGTTGGCAACCGGGTTGACCTCCTCAATGGAGGCGACGACCGCCTCCAAAAATTCGGTGTTGGCGGTTTCGACGGGAGCCTCCCCGGCGCTGTCAGCCGCAGGCTCCGTGGAAACCGCTTCGGACGTAGCCTCCGACGCTGGCGCTGTGGAGGCCGCATCGCTGGAAGCGGAGGAGCCGCAGCCGGCCAGCATGGCAGCGCACAGCGCGGCGGCAGCCAAAACAGAAAGCAACTTTTTCATAAGAATCTCCTTTTCAAGACGACCGCCCGGCGGGCGGGAAATTTGTGGATGAGTAACGTATTAAGGATACACTATTCCGGGCGTTTTTTCAAGGTGTTTTTGTCGTACACAAAAGTAAAAAATTCATTACTTGACAAACCCGGGCCGATTGCTTACACTTTTATACGAGAAAACGAGAAAAGGGGAGGGCGGTTATGCGTACCCAAAGGGCAAAGGAAGTGGCGACGGCCGGGATGCTGTTCGCCTTGGCGATCACTCTCTCTTTTTTGGAATCGATGGCCGCGCCGCTGCTGGGGCTGATGCCTGCCATGAAGCTGGGGCTCTCCAACATCGTGGTGATGTACGCGCTGCTGTTCCTGAGCGGCCGCACGGCCCTGGCGCTGGTGCTGCTCAAAGCGCTGTTCGCCCTTCTGACGCGGGGCGCCACCGCCGGGTTCCTTTCGCTGTGCGGGGGGCTGGCGTCCTTCCTGGTGCTGTGGGGGCTACTCTGCGCACCGTTCCGGGTCACGGGGTACATCTTTTCGGTCTGCGGCGCGTTGGCCCATAACGTAGGGCAGCTGCTGGGGGCGGCGGCGCTGCTCTCCAGCGCCATGGCGCTGGGCTACGCCCCTGTTCTGCTGGTGGCGGGGGTCTGTGTAGGGGCGCTGACAAGCCTTGTCTCCCGCGCTTTGTTCCCCGCGCTGGCCGCCGCCACAGGGAACAAGCCAAGAGGGAAAAGAATTTTCTAAAATTAAGAATAAATCCTAAAAATGACAGCAAAAGCTCTTGACAAGCGGGGCTGCTTTCGGTATAATCTGTTCAGAGCACAAGAATGTGTCTCATGTGTATCAGGAATACCGTATCAGGAGGTAAAACGTTATGTCTAAGTATGTTTGCACGATCTGCGGCTATGTCGCAGAAGGTTCCGTGCCCGATTTCTGCCCGGTCTGCAAGGCCCCGGCTTCCAAGTTCATCGAGAAGACCGAGAATACTTACGTCACCGAGCACATCGTCGGCATCGCCAAGGACGCTCCGCAGGAGATCATCGACGGCCTGCGTGAGAACTTCACCGGCGAGTGCAGCGAAGTCGGCATGTATCTGGCTATGAGCCGCGTGGCTGACCGTGAGGGCTACCCCGAGATCGCGGAGGCTTGGAAGCGCTACGCCTTTGAGGAGGCCGAGCACGCCTCCAAGTTTGCCGAACTGCTGGGTGAGGTTCTGACCGACAGCACCGAGAAGAATCTGCGTATGCGCGTTGACGCCGAGTGCGGCGCCTGCGCCGGCAAGATGGATCTGGCCAAGCTGGCTAAGAAGCTGGATCTGGACGCGATCCATGACACCGTCCATGAGATGGCGAAGGACGAGGCCCGCCATGGCCGCGGTATGCAGGGCCTGCTGGACCGTTACTTCAAATAATCCCAACGCATAACGTTAAGCGGGGCCTGGTTCGCCAGACCCCGCTTTTGGCTGTTTATTCGCCGCGGCAGGCGAAGAAACTGCCGTTCTTATCGCAGGCGGCGTAGAACACCTCGCTGCTTTGGCCGATGCCTTGGCGGTGAAGCTGGTTGTCCAGCCAGGCGGTGTCATAGCCGCTTTTCTGCAGTTCGCCGTGCAGGACTTCGCCATCCAGAATCAGGTTGCGCCAGGTGGAGGCGTTCTCCGGCTGCAGCTGTAAATCCTCCGGGGTGGCGGGTCGGTTCTGGCTCTTGGGCAGGAAGCTGATTTGGCCGTTGGTCTCCAGCATGGCGCTTTGGATCTCGTTCAGGTCGAAGTAGCCTGCAATGCGCGCTTGGCCCAGAAATTCGTTCAGATCGATGGAAGATTTTTGCAGCGCCTGCTTGTAGATGGTACCGTTTTCCATCAGGGTGATGGTCCGCCCGCTCAGCAGGGTGCGGATCTTCAGGCTTTTGCAGGATGTGTAATGCACCAGCCAGGTGGCGACACCGTAGATCAAGAGCGCTGTCAGAGGGCGATACCATTCCTCCAGATTGGTGGCAAGTTCGGCGGCGATGGAGCCGACGGTGATGCTGTTCACATAGTCAAACATGCTCATCTGGGCGATCTGACGCTTGCCGCCCAAACGGCTCATCAGAAACATGGCCACCAGCGATACGATACTGAAAACAAATACCTGTGCGATCTCGTTTGCGATCTGCCCCATGAATATCCCTCCTCGTCGGAAGATATTGTGTCCCGTTTGTAACAGTTTATCCCAGGCACTTGCACTTTGGGCATAAAATCGTTACAATATATACTGTATTTTATAACGCCGAAGTCGGCGGAACGGGGGCACGGGATGCGGTATCTGTTTGTGATTAACCCTACGGCGGGCAAGCGGGATGCCGGCGCATGGCTGACGCCCCAAATACAGCGGGCCGCAGCGGCGGCGGGCGTCACGGCGGAGATCGTGCGCACCACCCACGCGGGCCATGCCCGCCAGCTGGCGGCCCAGGCGGCGGCCGGCGGGGAGGAAGTGCGCCTTTACGCTTGCGGCGGCGACGGCACCCTGAACGAACTTCTGCAGAGCGCCGTCGGCTGCCCACACTTGGCTGTCGGCTGCATCCCCTGCGGCAGCGGCAATGATTATGTGCGCAATTTCCCCAGGCAGGAGGCGTTCCTGGATTTGGAGGCGCAGCTGCGGGCTGCGGCGGTGCCGGTGGACGCGATCCGAACCCCCTTTGGCTGCGGGGTGGATATCTGTGCCGCCGGGCTGGATGCGCAGGTGGCCTACGGTATCCCCAAGTTCCGCCGCCTGCCTTTCTGCGGGGGCAGCATGGCCTACACCCTGTCCATCGCCGAGACAGCCTTCAGCAGGTACGGGCATCGCCTGCGCCTGACGCTGGATGACCGGGTGCTGGAGGGGGAGTACATGCTGGCTGCCCTGTGCAACGGGCGGCTGTACGGCGGCGGCTACCTGGCCGCGCCCCACGCGGCGATGGACGACGGGTTGCTGGATGTGGTGCTTGTCCGGCCCATGCCGCTGCCCCGTGTGCTTCGCTTTTTGACGTATTACCGGAAAGGCGGGCATCTGCCCCAGGATGGAGCGGTGCTGGAAAAATACCGCGGGGAACTGCAGTTCTTCCGGGTGCGCCGTGTGGAACTTCAGGTGTTGGATGGCCAGCCTATTGTCACCACGCTGGATGGGGAATGTGCGCCGCGCATGGAACTTTGGGCCGAGGTGGCGCCGGGCCAGTTGCGCATCCTGCTTCCGGAAGCCGTTATGCAGGCCCGGCCGAATGTTATATCCCGCTCCTTGGCGGCAGCCTATTGAGGCCGCCCGTTGGGAAGCGAAAAACCCAGGGAGGGAAAAGTTTATGTCTGAAAAGGTCAAGGTCAAGATCGCACGGAATGTGATCCATCTGCCGGCCATCGCGCTGCGGGGGCTGGTGGTCTTCCCCAACAATATCGTTCATTTTGAGGTGGGCCGCGCCAAGTCCATCGCCGCCATTGAGGCCGCTATGCGCACCAACAGCAGCGTTTTCCTGGTGGCGCAGCGCGATACCGATACCGAGGAACCCACCGTCAAGGATCTCTATGCCTACGGCGTCATAGCGGAGATCAAGCAGGTGCTCCGCGTGGCGGACAATCTGGTCAAGGTACTGGTGGAGGGTAAATCCCGTGCCCGCCTGCTGGAACTGGAACCGGGAGGCAAATATCTGCAGGCCACCGTGCGCAGCGCGGCGGTGCGGGGCATCAGCGCCGATAAGGCGCCCGAGACGGAGGCGCTGATCCGCAGCCTGAAGGACTGCTTTGAGGAATATCTCTCCTTCAGCCCGCAGATCTCCAAGGATGTGGTCTACAACATCGTCTCGTCAGACAGCCCGCTCTATCTCAGCGAGTATATGCCCGCCAACCTGCTCCTCAAATATGAGGACAAGCAGGCGATCCTCAACGAGTCCACCCTGCTGGGCCGGCTGGAAAAACTGCTGGTTCTGCTCCATCAGGAGTGCGAGGTGCTTGCCATCGAGCGGGACATCGACGATAAGGTCAATGTCCAGATGGACAAGAGCCAGCGGGAATACTATCTGAGGGAGCAGCTGCACATCATCAGCGAGGAACTGGGGGACAGTGAGGACACACGTAGCGAAGCCGAGACCTACCGGGAAAAGATACTCGCCCTGAACCTGGCCGAGGAATCCGCCGAGAAGCTGCTGAAAGAATGTGACCGCCTGGCCCGTATGCAGGCATCCGCGCCGGAAACCGGCGTGATCCTCAGCTATTTGGATACCTGCCTGGCGCTGCCTTGGCATACCGCCACCGAGGATGATCTGGACCAGGCCCACGCCCGCAAGGTGCTGGACCGGGAGCACTATGGCCTGCAAAAAGTGAAGGATCGTATTCTGGAACTTCTGGCGGTGCGCAAACTGAACCGGAAAGTCAAGGGGCAGATCGTCTGCCTGGTGGGGCCTCCGGGCGTGGGCAAAACATCCATCGCCCACTCCATTGCGGACTGCATGGGCCGCAAATTCGCCCGTATGAGCCTGGGCGGCGTCCATGATGAGGCCGAGATTCGCGGCCACCGCCGCACCTACATCGGGGCCATGCCGGGGCGCATCATCAGCGCTGTCACCACCGCAAAATCCTCCAACCCGGTGCTGCTTCTGGATGAGATTGACAAACTGGCCAGCGACTATAAGGGCGATCCTTCCAGCGCGCTGCTGGAGGTGCTGGACCCCGAACAGAACCGGAATTTCAAAGATAACTACCTGGACATCCCCTTTGATCTGAGCGAGGTGCTCTTTATCACCACCGCCAACGATGCCTCCACCATTCCGGGACCGTTGCTGGACCGCATGGAGGTGATCGAACTGCCCAGCTACACCCGCACCGAAAAATTTAACATCGCCAAGCGGCATCTTCTGCCAAAACAGCTGAAGAACAACGGCTTGGAAGGCCGGGTCAGCATGAACAGCGCCGCGCTATACCAGATCATCGATGGCTATACCCGCGAGGCGGGAGTGCGCAGCTTAGAGAGAACCATCACGGCGGTGCTGCGCAAGTGCGCCCAAAAGGTCGCGGCGGGGGAAAGCGATAAAATCAGCGTCACCGCCGCCATGGTCAAAAGTATGCTGGGGCCGGAGAAGATCAAGCCCACCTTTATTTCCCGTGAAAACGCGGTCGGCATCGCCAACGGCCTGGCCTGGACCCGGGTGGGCGGCGAGATGCTGCCGGTGGAGGTCAGCGTTATTCCGGGGGGCAGCGGCAAAATCGAGATCACCGGCAGCCTGGGCGACGTGATGAAAGAGAGCGCCAAGCTGGCCGTCACCTATGCCCGCGTCCACGGCGACGCCTACGGCATCCCCGCCGATAAGATCAAAACCTCGGATATCCATATCCATGCCCCCGAGGGTGCCGTACCCAAGGACGGCCCTTCCGCAGGCGTAACGCTGACCACCGCGCTGATCTCGGCGCTGTCCGGCCTGCCGGTGCGCAGCGACCTTGCCATGACCGGCGAGATCACGCTGCACGGCAACGTGCTGCCCATCGGCGGCCTGAAAGAGAAGAGCATGGCCGCCTATCGGGAGGGGATCACCACGGTTCTTATTCCCAAAAACAATGCGCCGGACCTGTATGAGGTGGACGAGGAAGTGAAAAAGAAGATCCGGTTTGTGCCGGTCAGCAGCCTGGAGCAGGTGCTCAAGCAGGCGCTCGTTATGTACAGCTGTGCGGTGGGCCGCACCGCCCACTCGGTTCCCAAGGCCACCAGCCTGATCGCCAACGAGAAACAGCCTGCGGCTGTGATGTGAGGGCAGTATGAACTATAATAAGTCGGAATTTCAGGCAAGCTACGGTCTTTCCAGCCAGCTGCCCGCCAGCGACAGACCGGAATTTGTCTTTTCGGGGCGCTCCAACGTGGGGAAATCCAGCCTGATCAACAAGCTGTGCTGCCGCAAAAAACTGGCCCGGGTCAGCGCTACCCCCGGCAAAACGGCTACCATCAATTTTTACCGGGTGGACGGCGTCTATTTTGTCGATCTGCCGGGCTACGGCTACGCTAAGGTCTCCAACGCCGAGAGACAACGGTGGGACGACTTAATCAACAGCTATTTTGAGGCGGACCGCTCCCTCTCTCTGCTGGTGCAGCTGCTGGACAGCCGCCACGCCCCCAGCGCCGACGATGTGCAGATGATGGAGTATCTGCGCTACCACGGCATCCACTTTGTGGCGGTGCTGACCAAGGCGGACAAACTGAAAAAGAGTGAACAGGCCGTCCGACTGGCCGGCTTTGAGCGGCTCTGCGCGCCTTACGGCTGCCGCAAAGTCTTTTTGACCAGCGCCGAGAAGGGGGAGGGTATCGAGGAACTGCGGGCCTGCCTAGACGCCTGCCTGGCAGAGGAATGAGCCGATGGCTTACAATGAGTTCGCCTACTTTTACGATGAGTTCAACGGCGCGGCGGATTACGGCGCGCTGTTCCGCTATGTCACCGCCGAACTGTGCGCCCATGGCGTGGCGGATGGCATCCTGGCCGACTTGGGATGCGGCACCGGCGATCTGACGCTGATGCTGACCCAGGCGGGGTACGATGTCATCGGCATCGACCGCTCGCCGGAGATGCTGGAGGTTTTGCGGGAGAAGGCCGACGAACTGGGGCTGGCGGGGCGGCTTCTGCTCTTGCAGCAGGACCTGCTGGCGCTGGATCTGTATGGCACCATCCGGGCGGCGGTGTCCACCTTTGACACCTACAGCCATATCGGCCCGCTGGAAAACTTTGCTGAGGCGATCCGCCGGGCGGGCTTTTTTATGGAGAAGGGCGGCGTGTTCCTCTTTGACCTGAACACGCCCTATAAGCACAGCCGTGTCCTGGCCGGGCAGAGCTTTGATTTTGAGGAGGAGGACGCCGCCTGCCATTGGAGCAACCGCTATGACGAGGCGGCGCAGCGGGTGGATATTGCCATCGATATCGATTACTATGGCGCGAGGGAGCATTTCCATGAGGAATTCTCGGAATACAGCTACCCGCTGGAGACGGTGACGGACCTGCTGCGTCAAAACGGCTTTGCGGTAGCCAAGGTGGCGGATGGCGAGGACTTCGGCCCGCTGCGGCCAGACAGCCAGCGCTGGATCATTACCGCCGTCAAACAATATACCCAGGAAGGGGATCGGGAAGAATGAACCAGGCACACAATATGCTGCGCGGCATTTCTGAAAACGGCGGCATTGTATTTTACGGTGTGGATTCCACCGGGATCGTGCGGGAGATGGAACGGCTGCACCGCACCAGCGCCGTCACCACGGCGGCACTGGGTCGGCTGTTGACCGCCGCATCCATGATGGGGATTATGCTCAAGAGCACGCGGGACTCCATCACCATCCAGATCTGCGGCGGCGGCCCCGCAGGGCGTTTGCTGGCGATCTCGGACGGGACGGGCAATGTGAAGGGCTATGTGGAAAATCCCATTGTGGAACTGCCGCCAAGGGCGGACGGGCATCTGAATGTGGGCGCGGCGGTGGGCCGCGACGGCACGCTGGATGTGATCCGTGATCTGGGCCTCCGGGAGCCGTATATCGGCCAGGTGCCGCTGACCTCCGGCGAAATCGCGGAGGATATTACCGCTTATTTTGCCGTCAGCGAGCAGATTCCCACCGTCTGCGCCTTGGGGGTGCTGGTCAATCCCGATCTGAGCGTGAAGTGCGCGGGTGGCTTTATCGTGCAGCTTCTGCCCGGCGCTACCGAGGCGGAGATCACCCGCCTGGAGCGCAACATCCAGGCCATGCCAAGCGTTACCGCAATGCTGGAGGCAGGCAAGAGCATCCGGGATATGCTGGATATGGCGCTGGACGGTTTCCAGCCGGATATTTTGGACAGTTACCATGTGGCTTACCGCTGCGACTGCAGCGAGGAGAGGGTGCGGCGGACCCTGCGCTCCCTGGGACGGAGCGAGGTGGAGCGCCTGCGCGACGAAGACCCGACGGCTGAGGTGAATTGCCAGTTCTGCAACAAAAAATACCGCGTGGACTTGAATGAATTGCTGCAAAATTGGCCGCGGGACGAAGAAAAATAAAGGCGATAAATTTTATGAAAAAATTGGAGAAAAACGCTTGACAAAATAGGTATAATGCGCTAAAATAATACCCGTCGCCCGGAGAGAGCCGACAAGCTAAACTCTCCAATGTGCGGCCGTAGCTCATCTGGTAGAGCGCCACCTTGCCAAGGTGGAGGTAGCGAGTTCGAGCCTCGTCGGCCGCTCCATCAAGGGAGTTTAGCTCAGCTGGGAGAGCATCTGCCTTACAAGCAGAGGGTCAGCGGTTCGAGTCCGTTAACTCCCACCATGTGGCCCGGTAGTTCAGTTGGTTAGAACGCTAGCCTGTCACGCTAGAGGTCGTCAGTTCGAGCCTGATTCGGGTCGCCATATGCCTCTGTAGCTCAGTCGGTAGAGCAGGGGACTGAAAATCCCCGTGTCATTGGTTCGATTCCGATCGGAGGCACCATGTTTCTCTTGTGTTCTCTTCTCAAAGAGAACACGCCCTGCGGCCGTAGCTCATCTGGTAGAGCGCCACCTTGCCAAGGTGGAGGTAGCGAG
>CAZIVF010000020.1:0-26133 GCA_964542725.1 uncultured Subdoligranulum sp.
GGAGAAGAAGCGCAAGTTCGTCTGTGTGGACACCAATGATATCCCCGAGGTCGCCGTCGTAGACCCGGACATGATGGCCTCCATGCCCAAGGGACTGACCGCCGCCACCGGCATGGACGCGCTGACCCACGCCATTGAGGGCTACATCACCAAGGGCCACTGCACCATCTCTGACATGTTCCACCTGGAGGCGATCCGCCTGATTTCCGAGAATCTGCGCGGCGCCGTGCAGAACATCCCCGAGGGCCGCGAGGGCATGGCCCTGGGCCAGTACATCGCGGGCATGGGCTTCTCCAACGTGGGGCTGGGGATCGTTCACTCAATGGCCCACGGCCTCTCCGCCCTGTACGACACCCCCCACGGCGTGGCCTGCGCCATCATTCTGCCTACCGGCCTGGAGTACAACAAGAGCGTGGCGGGCGAGCGGTACCGCGCCGTCGGCAAGGCCATGGGTGTGGAGGGCATCGACGCGATGAGCGCCGAGGAAGCCGCCGACGCCACCATTGCCGCCGTCAAGAAGCTCTCCGCCGACGTGGGCATCCCCGCCGACCTGAAGGGCATCCTGAAGGAGGAGGATGTGCAGTTCCTCTCGGAGAGCGCCTTTGCCGACGCCTGCCGCCCCGGCAACCCCCGGGACACCAGTGTGGAGGAGATCGCCGCGCTGTACCGCGGCCTGATGTGAGCCGATCTGCGCACAGCTGAGTAAAACAAGGGAAGCCCCCGCCGCCGGAACAGCAGTCCGGCGGCGGGGGCGTTGTGTTGAAGAGGGGGGGCGGTGCGCGGGCCGCCTTCACTCCCTGGCGCGGCGGCCCAGGAAGAGGTAGTACCCCAGCCAGTCCAGCCGGCCATAGAGCGGGCTGCCGCTGCGGGCAGAGGCCTCGGCGGCGGCCAGCAGCGGCAGGCAGCGCCAAAGGCAGGGGAGGTAGTAGGGGCTGATGCATCTCTCAGCCCGCATCCGGCGCAGCAGGTCCCGCAGCCAGGGGTGGCGCAGGGCGGCGGCGGCCTTGCGGCGGCGCTGCGGCCCGGGCAGCGGATCGCGGCGCAGGATGTCCGCCGCGCCCTCGGCAAAGACCCGCAGCTGCGCCCGGTGCAGCGGGGCCAGATCGGCGGCGGGGCAGGCCGCCGCGTCGCAGGCAGCGTTCAGCTTGGCAAAGTGGCGGGGCCAGATCTCGCAGTAATCCCCGTGGTAGCGGGTGGAGAGGGTGCCGCTTTGGCTGCAGTCGTAAAAGGTCAGCGCGCTGTGCAGCACGGCGTAGCGGAAGCGGGGCTGCCGCTGCCCCAGCAGCGCGATATAATCCAGTACATACTGTAAATCTTCCCCCAACGTATACTGCTCGTCAAAGCGAAGCTCCCGGGCCAGGTCGGCGCGGTAGAGCTTGTTCCAGGGCATCGCCAGCAGGCAGTCCAGCCAAAGCCGGGCCAAAGCCTGCTGCCCCCGGGGGGCCGCGCCGGCAGTGACCGGGGCGGGGTCGGCCTCATCGGTGGTGTAATGCCACAGCACAAAGGCGTCCGGGTCGGCGGCCTGGGCGGTCAGGGCCGCCTGCAGGGCGCCGGGGCGGAGCGCATCGTCGGAATCCAGGAAGACCACATAGTCGGCTTCGGCCAGCGCCAGCCCGGCGTTGCGCGCGCTGGACACGCCGCCGTCCTCCTTGTGGACCACCCGCACACGGGGATCCCGGGCGGCCCAGGCATCGCAGATCGCACCGCAGCGGTCAGGGCTGCCGTCGTCCACCAGAACACAGCAAAGCCCGCCGTCGACGGGCTGGGTGAGTATGCTCTGCACGCAGCGGTCCAGCGTCCGTTCCGCGCCGTACACCGGCACGATGACGCAAACGGCGGGTCTTTGGTTCATGCTTGGCCTCCAAAATCCTGCGCAATGCGGACAAATTCATCGTAAAAAGCAGAAACCGAGAAGTCCCGCGCCCGTTGCGCCCCGGCAGCCCCCATCTGGGCGCACAGGTCGGGATGCTCATACAGCATCCGGATAGACCAGGCCAGCTGGCCGGTCACGTCGTCGCTGCGATCCACCAGAACGGCCTGGCTGCCGGCCAAATACTCCGGCATGCCGCCGCTGCGGGTGGCCAGCACCGGCCGGCCGCAGGCCATGGCCTCCACAGCCACAAGGCCGGCGGCCTCTTCCACCATGGTGGGGACGCAGACCAGATCGGCCAGGCGGTAGTAGGCAGGCAGTTCCTCATTGTGAATATAGCCGGTGAACCGGACGCGGTCGCCCAAGGCCTTGGCCTGCTGCTCCAGCTTGCGCAGGAAAGCGCTCTGCTGGGTGCGGCCAAAGAAGGGGCTTCCCACAATCAGCAGCTTGATCTGCCGCTCCGGCACGATGGCCAGGGCATCCAGCAGCTTGTGGATGCCCTTGTCCGGCTCCAGCCGGCCGCAGAACAGCACCACAAAATCCCCCGGTGCAAAGCCCAGCTGGGCGCGCAGGCCGTCGGGGGGCGGGCCGGGGGTGAAGCGGGCGGTGTCCACACAATTGTGCAGGATATAGGCCCGGCGAGGGTCAAGAGCGCTGTTCTTCAGGTAATCGTCCCGGATAAACCGGCTCAAGGCCAACACGCCGCCGTAGATATCGTCCATGGTGGGGCTGCAGGCAGTCTGCCCGTGCAGGTGCGCCAGGCAGCGCCTGCGCCCGAACATCTGGCTGATGGCACTGCACTGGGTCAGGTTGCCGCCCTCGGCCACGATGAGGTCGGGCGGCGGCAGTTCCAGCGCCAGAGCCAGCTGCACCTTTTGATACCAGGGGTCGTAGGGGGCGGCCATGCCGAAGCAGCGCTCCACAAAGACCATGGGCCAGTAACGGCGGTGGCCGTGGGGGCGCGGCACATAGAGCATTTTGGTGTGGGCCAGCCCCTCGGCGGCGGCGCGGGCCTCCGGCGTGGGGATGCTGGCGCAGAGCAGATCCAGGCGGCCCTGGCGCTCGTTTTCGCGGATCAGGTGAGTGACGAGCGTTTCCACGGCGCCGCCCTGCACCGCCGGCACAGGCAGGTCAGGCGGCGGAATCAAGAGAAGCCTCGGCTTTTGGGGGTTGTGCAGCGGCACGGGCAAAACCTCCCGGAAAAATTAGAAGTTAGGAGTTAAGAGCGCGCCCCAGGGGCGCAGATGGGAGCGTGATGAAAGATAGGAAAGATAGGAATGTTGGGAAGGCGCGGGGCGCCGCTGTTGAGATTTGCGCCCAACGGGCGCATCCACAGCGCCTCATTCCTTCACAGGGCAAAGGCTCTCGGCGCTCATCATGGCCCAGCGGGCGGCCGAGAGTTTCTCGCCCATCTTCAGCGTGCGGCAGTTGGGCAGATAGCTGATCAGCCCCTGCATCAAAAACTGCTCCTTGCTGATGGCCTTGATGAGCCGGGGCGTGGGGTTCTGGCGCACCTTGGCACACAGGAAGAGATACCGCCGCCAGCAGGCGGCATAGGCCGCGTCAACCACCGCCCGGTCGGCGCCGTTCTCCACATAGAAGCGGTAGCGGTCGGCCAGGCCGTCCACCGCGTCGAAAGCCTCCGGCTTCAGCTCGGTGCGGCAGATGCTGCCGTTGCGCAGCCGGTAGCAGTAGAGCGCATCGTCCAGGCAGACCACCTTGTCGCACCGCCAGAAAAGGCGGTGGGCCACAAAGTCATCCTCATGCAGGCGGCCCTCCGGGTAATGGAGCAGCTTCCACACCTCGGCGCGGTAGAGCTTGTTCCACGCCACGGTGTAGTAGGTGCCGTTGGGGGCGTAGAAGCGGTTGAGCAGATCCTTCCCCACAAAGACGCCGGTCTCGGCGGGCAGGGTATACTCGGGAGGGTCCTGGCTGGAGCCGTCCTCGTTCACGTCCTCCACGCCGCAGACTGCCATGTAAGCGTCGTGCTTCTCACAGGCGTCATAGAGTTTTTGCAGATAGTCGGGGTAAAGGATGTCGTCGGAATCCACAAAGGCATAGTACCGCCCCCGGGCGGCATCGATGCCGGTGTTGCGCGCAGCCGAAAGGCCCTGGTTCTCCTGATGGAAAACGCGGACGCGGGCATCCTGCGCGGCAAACTCATCGCACAGCGCGCCGCAGCCATCGGTGGCGCCATCGTCCACCAGCAGCACCTCAAACCGTTCGCTGAATTTCTGACCCAGGATGCTCTGTACGCACTGCCCCAACCAGGGCTTGGTATTGTAGATCGGTACGATCACACTCACCGCGATATGTTCCATGTTGCGTTACCCCTTCCCCAAACCGGCCAGTTTGCCCCAGGCGCGCGCCGCGCCGTAAGTCAGCCCGGGGCTGGCGCAGAACAGCACCGCGCGCAGCTTTTCGCCCCGGGGCAGCTGCGCCGCGCGCAGCAGGTCCGGCAAGATCGAATCCAAGTGTTTTTTGTGGGCCATAAACCCGGCCCGCAGTTCCTTCTGGTTCCCGGCCTCCCCGGCCAGCACCCAAAATTGGTAGAAAACCTTCCAGTACCACACCGCCGCCCACTGGTAGTAGTCGGCGCGCTGGGGCTGGGCGGCAAAGTACTGCAGCCAATCCCAGTACATCCGCAGGTCATCCAGCTTGCGCGGCGGGAAGGCCGCCGCCGTGATGGAATCCGCCCGGGTGCGGTAGTGGTACAGAGCGTCCGGCAGGCAGACTGCCCGCTCCCCCTCGTACACAAGGTGCAGCACGCTGGCATCGTCACCGAAAAACATCGTCTCGTCGTAGTGGATGCCCTTCTCGCGGAAGAGCCGGATATCAAACAGCTTGTTCCAGCTTAAAGGCCCGTAGAAGCTGCCGGTCTGAAAGGTCTCCAGGATCAGTTCCATGGCGTCCCGCACGCCGTGTTGCCGGATCGCCACCTCCTGGCCGGGGATGGGCCGGTCCTGCTCATCGATGGCGTCGCCGGAGCAGGCGGCGATCCGCGCGCCGCTCTGCTCGATGGCGCGGAGCAGCGTGCCGTACATGGCCGGCTCAATGAGATCGTCGGAGTCCACAAAACCCACATAGTCGCCCCGGGCATTGTCCAGCCCCACATTAGCCGCCGATGCGGGGCCGCCGTTGGGCTTGTGGAACACCCGGATGCGGGGATCCGTTTTGGCCAACTCATCGCAAAGTTCGCCGCAGCCGTTGGGGCTGCCGTCCTCCACCAGCAGCAACTCAAAATCCGTCCAGGTCTGCGCCAAAATGCTGGCTACCGTGCGGGGCAGGTAGTCCTTGGCGTTGTAAACGCTGGTAATGATGCTGATTTTGGGGCGGGCAGTGGTCATGGGCAGGCTCCTGGCGTTTGCGGATGGGGCGGGCGGGAATGGAAGATTCTTTTCTTGAAAGAAAAGTATTTTTGAGAAAAATCGAATGTACGATTCGATTTTGGGGGAATTTTCGGAGGGTTTTCACAGAAAGCGCTGTTTTAGGCCCGTATACATCGCCAGCCAGCCGGGCAGGCCCAGCGCCACGCCGAAACGGTAGGGCAGGGCCAACAGGCGGTTGGGATCGGCGCGGAGTTGGGCGGTCAGGGCGGCGCGGGCGTCACCGTCCGCCAGAATACGGGCAAACAGCGCCCGGCGCCGGGCCAGCGGCATATGGCCGGGGCAGCCGGTCAAAAGACCGTACTGGTTCAGGGCGGCGCGAACCCGGCTTTTTTGCAGGTAGGTCTGCGCCGGAATGTGGTGCCGGGCCAGCATCTCCGCCAAGGCCGGGCGGGTCGCCGCCTCGGCATCCAGCAGATCGCCCCGCAGCCGGCGGGACAAACTTCCCAGCAAACCATCATTTTGCTTATAGTATACACCCGGCAGGCAGTAAATGGCAAAGGAATTTTGTAAAAAATGTATGTTAAACAGGACGTCCTCGTTGATTTTCAGGGTTTCGCTGAACCGGAGCCCCGTTTTGCGGAAAAGTTTGGGGTAGGGCGCGGCCAGATACCCGCTCTCAAACAGCAGCGGATCCAGCGCCGCGCCCAGGCTGGCCACCGTGGGGTACAGCCCCGGCGCCAGCGGGCAGGGGGCCGGGCCGCTGGCGCGGGTCATGCCAAAAAGCACCATCCCCACGCCGGGCTGCATCGCAAGGGGCAGCGCCTGCCAAAGGCCCGGCAGCAGTTCGTCGTCGGCATCCACAAAGAGCACCCAGCCGCCCTGGGCGGCGTCCAGGCCGGTGTTGCGGGCCGCGCCCGCGCCGCCGTTGGGCCGGTGCAGCGCCCGCACCCGGGGGTCGGCTGCGGCCAGCTCGTCGCAGAGAGCGCCGGTGCCGTCGGGGCTGCCGTCGTTCACCAGCAGCACCTCCAGCCCGGCGGGCGCGCCGTCCAGCACGCTTGCCACCGCGCGGCGCAGCGTGGCGGCGGCCTTGTAGCAGGGGATGATGACAGAAATTTTTTCACACTCCATCGGCACTGCCCTCACAGATCTGTTCGTAGATCGCCAGCATCGCGGCGGCGTTGGCGGCGGGGTCGTGGGTGGCCAGCGCCCGGCGGCGGGCGGCGGCGCCCAGAGCGGCGCCCCCATCCGGCAGGCCCAGCGCGGTGCAGACGGCGTCGGCCAGCGCCGCCGCATCCTGGGCGTCGCCGTAAAGCAGGCCCTCGCCGCTGCCGATCATATCGGGGATTCCCCCCGCGCCGCTCGCCACACAGGGGAGGCCCAGCAGCATCGCTTCGCCCAGGCTGTTGGGGCTGTTCTCACAGCTGGAGGGCAGCAGGAAAAGGTCGGCGTCCAGGTACGCCTGGCGCATCTCGGCCTCCTGCAAGGGGCCGGTGTACTGCAAATGCCCTTCCAGGCCCAGCTGGCGGACCAGCCGCTTGCACCAGCGCTGGTAGGGGAACATCCAGTCGATGACGGGGCGCAGCAGAGGACCTTTATCCAGCGGAGGCCAGCCCGCCACACGCAGCACGGCGTCCGGCCAGCGGCGCAGCACGGTGGGCATTGCCTGCAGTGCGGTGTGCAGGTTTTTCAGCGGATAGTTGCCCTGGGGCATGAACAGCACCGGGGCGCTGCCGAACTCCCGGGGATGCCAGATCGTGCCGGTGTAAAAGGCGGGGCGCAGCGTCTCATTGCAGGGGTGGTACCGGGCGCGGGGGGCCAGCGCCGCCGACGCCCGACGGTCAAAGGAAGTGCGCCCCGTCACATGGCGGGCGTGGGCCAGCACCTTGGCCTCGCTCTTTGCCAAAGCGTCAAACTGGCGCTGGCTTTTATCCAGCAGCGCGCCGGGAACCGCCCGGTCGATGCACCGCTGCAAAAAGCAGGAGCGGAGGTATCTTTCCGGCACACCGTCACAGAGATGGCGGGCGCACTCTGCCATCACACCCTGGATTCCCACCAAAACGGGCAGGCCCGCCTTCCCGGCGGCCCGCTGCATGTCGGCGGCGGCGGCGTACTCGGTTCCCCAGATGTGAACCAGGTCGGGGCGGCGCCGGGCCAGCACCGCCTCAAAGTGGGAGGCGTCGGGCAGCAGCAGGTATCGCACGCCCCCGGCTTCCCCCTCGGCGGGGGCGGTGACACGGGCGTCCAGGCTGCACACTGTCAGGTCCGCCAGACCCCGCAGCGCGGCCAGCTGGCCAGTCAGCCAGCCGCCGCCCACCTGCCGGTTCTCCAGCCCGCAGGCGGCGGCCGCCTGGGGCAGCGTCAGGCTCACCAGCCAAAGGATCTTACGCATAAGGGCTCTCTCCTGAATTGTTATTTTGAAAGGCGGCTACCCCGGCCAGGAAATCACAGGCGGCCTGCCCGGGGGTGAACCGGGGGAAGAGCGCCGCCACCCGGTCATAGGGCAGGCGGCGGCCCCGCACCTCCTCCAGCCAGGCAGAGAGCCGGGCCTGCACGGCGGGGGTCGCGCCGTCGCCGGCGCAGAGGACCAGCGCCAGAGGGTAGGATTGGAGGAGCCGGCAGCACGGGTCGTCCGCCCGGGCGGCCAGGTGGAGGATGGGCTTGCCGCTGCCCATGTACTCATAGATTTTGCTGGGGATCTGATTGGCCATCTCGTTGCCAAGATTCAGCAGGATGTCCGCCTGGGCCTGCAGGCGGCGGCCCTCCTCGGGGGGAACCGGGCCGGGCAGTACCAGGCGGCTGCCCAGCGTCCGCCGCGCGGCGGCGGTGTCAAAATAGTCCAGGCCCGGGCCGGCCAGCGTCAGCGTCAGCGCGGGGGCGTTCAGCGCGGCGAAGAGAGCCAGCGCAAAATCCGGGCGGCGCACTGTGGGCGAAAGGGTGCCGCAGAAGGTACACCATACCCCCTCATGGGGGGCGGCGGGGGGATCCTCCGCCGGGATAAGCGCGGGCAGGCCCAGCACCCGCACCTTGCCGCGGCAGGCGGCCAGCGGCGCGCCGGCCTCGTACTCCGGCAGGGCCGAAGCCTCGATAAAGCTGCCGTCCACCGCCTCCAACAGCTGCCGCTCCCGCTCATAGCCGCCGGGGGCGGCGTAGCTGCGGTTGGCGGCGTAGGGGTCCATCTGCCACAGCAGCTTCAAGCCGCCGGTGCGGGCGTTCTCCAGCGCAAAGGCGGCCCGGTAGGGAGCGCATACCGCGCAGACGGCGTCAAAACGGTGGGCGGCATCCAGCTTTTCCACCGCCCGGCGGGTGGCCGTCACCCGTCGGGGCCGATGCAGCGCCAGCTGGCGGAAGGCTGCCGCCGCCGCCGTGGGGTGGGCGGCCAGCCGGGCCAGCCGCTTCGGCAGGGGGCTGCCCTGTTTCATGCCGTTCTCCAGCGCCCGGTTCATCAGCCGTTCATCGGCAAAGGCCAGCGTATGACGGGCCGTCCCGGCGGCGGCGGGGGGCGGCGTCTCGCCGTCCCACAGTTCCAGCAGATGAACCTCATGCCCCTGCGCCGCCAAGGCACAGGCCAGCCGCCGCCCCAGCTGCGGGTTCACCGCCGCCGGGGCCTCCACACTGTCAAGAAGAAAGAGAATTTTCATAGGAAAGACCTTTTCAGAATCGTTCGCGCCCGGCCCGTCTACTGCCGGTCCTTCAGCATCCGGCGGCAAACCTTGCGCCACAGCCTGGGGCAGCGGACGGTGGCCCAGGCCGCCGCCCGCACGGGGAGGGGCAGCAGCGGGCTGCGGCCGCAGCGTCTGTCGCCCAGGCCGGCGCGCACCGCCACATAGAGTTCGTGTAGCTGCGCCCGGTAGGGGTTCACATCCTCCCGCCGGAGGATCATGCTGGCCAGGTAAACCAGCTTCTCGTAATAGAAGGCATCCCCGTCAGCCTGGAGGCCGGGCGGGGCGTTCTCCCGCACAAAGAGGGCGGCGCGGCGCTGTTCGTCGATGCTCTGGGGCGCCAGGGGCCGGTGGCTGGCCGATTCGCCGTGCTGGCGGTAGTGGTACCCCGCCATATCGCAGAAGGCGCAGCCCGGCACGGCGCAGAAGATCTGCCAGTTGGCTACCAGATCCTCGTTGTAGGCGAAGCCGTTTTCCAGCAGGGCGGGGGTGAGCAGGCTAGCCCGGTACAGCTTGTTGCACAGGCTGAAGTCCACCCGGTGGTCGTGCAGCAGCCCCCTCAGATGGGCCGGGTGGTCCAGCCGGACGGGCGGCGGCGCCGCCGCGCCATCCGCCGGGGCGCTCCCCGTGAAGGTATCGTAGCGGCAGCAGGCCACCGGCAGGCCGGTGACTTGGGCGGCGTGGAGCAGCGTCTCAAGAAAGCGCGGGTGGAGCAGATCGTCCCCGTCACAGAAAGCGATCCAGTCCACACCCTCGCTCCGGGCGGCCAGCACCCCCGCCGCCCGGGCAGCCGACACCCCGGCGTTGAACTGGTGCAGCGCGGTGAACCGGCTGTCCCCGGCGGCAAAGTCGTCACAGGCAGCGCCGGAGCCGTCGGTGGAGCCGTCGTCCACCAAAAAGCAGCGGAATCCGGCCAGGCTTTGGGCGGCGATGGAGTCCAAACAGGGCGTCAGGTAGGCCCCGGCGTTGTAAACCGGCACCACCACGCCAACCGTCGCGGGCGTCATCGTTCCGCCTCCTCATGCCGGCGCAGATAAAAGTCCTGCAAAAACGCCGCGCTGGTGTGAATGTCAAAGCCGGCGGCCACGGCGGCCGCTTGGGCGCCCGCGTCCCGCCGCAGATCGCCGCCGGTGATGGCCTCCACCCAGCGGCCGGGATCATCCAGAGGCAGGAAACGGACGTTGCGGGCAAAGGCCGCGCCGCGGTCCACGGTGTCCGCCACAAAGCAGGGCAGCCCGGCGGCCTGGGCCTCCACCAGCACCACCGGCATCCCCTCAAACAGGCTGGGAAGCAAAAAGACATCCATCGCGCCGTAAAAATCCCGCATGTTGCTGCGTACCCCGGCAAAGATCACGCTGCCGCCCAGGCCCAATTCATCGGCCAAGGCGCGCATCCGATCCTGGTAATCCCGGGGGCCGCCGCCCAGCAGCACCAGGCGGGCGGCGGGCATGGCCTGCCGCAGCGCGGCAAAAATGCGCAGCAGGCCGGGGTGGTTCTTTTGATCGGTGAAACGGCCCACATGGCCAAAGAGCACCTCGCTCTCCGCCACGCCCAACGCCGCCCGCAGCGCGGCGCGGCCGGCGGCATCCTGCTGGGCGAACAGCGCGGTGTCCACCCCGTTGGGGAGTACGGTGAAGGGATGGCGGAAGAGCATCTCCCCCGCTTTTTGGCTGCAGGCGAAGCGGTCGGTCAGCGCCGCATCGAACCTGCTGCTCATCAGCCGGTCCAGGCGGCCCACCAGGTTCGGCTCATAGGCGGTGTTGTGGCTGTGGCCCACCCGCACCGGCACGCCGCGGCGGCGGGCAACGGCGTTATAGAACATGCCGAAACCGCTGTAATGCCCATGGATCACCCGATACTCCGGGTGGGCGGCAAAGAATTGGTCCAGGTCGCGGAGGTAGCGGGGCAGATGATTGTCCTGCCGGACGGTCAGCTTGGTGATGCGCCCGCCCAGCGCGGTGATCTCGGCGTCGTAAAAGCAGGGCTTATTATAATGGTAGAGAAAATCGAACTGGACTTTTCCCCGGTCAATGGTGCGGTAGATGTTCATCACAAAGGATTCCATCCCCCCGGCATCCATGGCCGGCATGACCTGCAGTACCCGGATCGGCGTCATACAGTTTTCCTCCGCTTCTTTGGCACACATATACATTCTAAGTATACAGCATCCGGCCCCATTGTGCAACAAAAAATCCCCGGCGCGGCGCCGGGGAGGAATTGGCCGGTTATTTGTTGGGCGGGTCGCTGCGGGTTTCACACTTTTTGTGGCATTTGGCGCAGTTGCCGCCGCAGCCGCCCTGCCAGCCGCCGTTTTGGCAGATGAAAAGAACCGCCAGCCCCAGCAGCACAAAGATTGCCGCCAAGATCAAAAAGCTCTGCAAACTCATTGTATACACCTCCGTGGGCGGCGGGTCCTTGGGCCGGGCCGTGCGCTGCCCCTTTACTTAGTGTACCATCGCGGCCCGGCCTTGTCAATGTATGAAACGGGGGCGGGGCGGCCATACTAGGGGCAGGGGGAAGAGGAACCCCCGGGAGGTGAATGAAAATGGAGAATACCGGCGTTATCTGCGATGTCTGCGGCTGCGTCTACAATGAGGGCGGCTGCAAATGCAACCTGAGCCAAATCAAGGTCACAGAGCACTGCGAGGGCTGCGGTCAAAAGATCGACAACCCCCACTTCTGCCAGAGCTACGAGCAGCGCTGAGCCACAGCCGAAACCGGCCGCCGGATTTTAGCTATCCGGCGGCCGGTTTTGCTGTTATTCTGTGGGAAATTCCGTCTGTGCCAGGGCATCCGCGCCGGCGCCCGCCTCAGCGGCTTCCTCGGTGAGGCCGGCGGCGTCTGCGGCGGCCTCCTCCGCTTCCGCCAGGGCGGCTTCGGCGTTGGCCTTGGCAGCGGTGACAATGCCGGTCACTTCGCCGGAAGGCTTCTCCAGGATATAAGCCCCCACCGGCTTGGTTTTGTAGACCAGCAGCACGCAGTAGCTGTCGTTCTCCCCGTCGGAGCGGGCGGGGCATAGGGCGGTCCACTTCTCCACCGTTTTGCCCTTGTAGTCGGCCAATGTCAGGCCGCTCTCCTCCACCACCTGGTTGAAGGCGGTGAAGCTGTCATCCCATTTTTTAGGGATCTTCACCTTATCCACCGCGGCGGTGCTCAGGTCCACCTCCAGCCCGTGGGCAGTGAAGTAAGCGCCGATATCCTGTGTCGTCTCAACGGTCAGTTCCACCGCCGCGCTGGCGGTCACGGCCTCCCCCGCAAAGTGGGCGGCGGCGGCCACCGTGCCACACAGGCATACCCCGCACAGGGCAAGCGCGCCCGCCTGCCGCAGCCCCGGTTTGGTGATCGTAAATAGGAACATAATAAGGCCCCCTCTTATCGTTTGCATCTGATCCAAGCGTCTGCCGAACGCGGCTTCTTCAGGCGATGGCTTCATTCAACGATATGAGGGAGCCTGGCTTTTTAGTACCGGGGCTTAGGCGTGTACCACTGGAAAATCACCGCGTCGTTCTCGGCCTCCCGCCGGGCAGCGTCATCGCTGGGGAGGGCCGTCCACATCACGGTCATCGCCCCCAGCCGGGCGCAGAGGCGCACCGCCCAGTTCCGCTTCTCGGGACACCAGGCGATAAAGTGGGGCCGGCCCAAAAAATTGCCGAAACAGTGGGAGATAGCAAACGCATGGGGGATCCCGGCGCCATCCCGGCGGTAGGCCCGGTAGCAGTCCGTCAGCTGGCCGCGTAGCACGCCGGGGGCCAGGCGGCGGATACACCGCACAACCCGGGGGTCAAAACTCTCGATGCAGTAGGGGCCGGGGTAATCCCGCAGGCAGCCCAGCGTGGCGCGGCTCAGTTCCTCCAGGTAGGCGTCGTCGTATTCCTGCCGGGACTTGATCTCAACGATCAGCGGTGTGGCGGGGTCGGTCTGGGCCACCGTGTGCAGCACTTCCCGGAAAAGCGGCGGGCAGTGGACGGTGCCGGCCAACGGCAGCGCCGCAAACTGCGCGTAGTCCATATCATGGACAAAGCCGGAGGCAGGGGTCATCCGCTCCAGCGTGTCGTCATGGAAAACCACCAACTGCTTATCGCGGGTGAACTGTACGTCCAACTCGATGCCGTACCCGGCCTCAGCCGCCGCCGCAAAGGCGGGCAAGCTGTTCTCCGGCACGGCCTGATCCCGGCTGAAAAGCCCCCGGTGGGCGTAGTTGCGGCGGATAAAAGGGGCGCGCAGCCCCCGCTGCCCCCGGCAGGGCCAAATCAAAAACAGCACGGCAAGCGCCGCCAGCGCCAAAAGCAGCAAAATGAACCAAAACATTCTTTCCCTCATCCCTTTCCGCTTTGCGTCCCTATTGTAGCGCGGTCAGCGGCAAAAGGCAAGGGGGAGGCGTACTTTGTTGTTTTGGCGGTACTTCTGCGCCCGGCAGGCGGGGGAACCCTGCGTCATGCGCGGGGGCAAAGCTCATTGCCCGCCCAGAAATGCGCCTAAGCCGGAACTGGTGAATTTGGTGTACCAGGCGTTGATCGCATCGATCTGCTGCTGGATGGCCGCCACATTGTCCATCAATTCGGGCAGTTTGGTCAGGACTGTGTTCAGGGCGTCCACATCCACGCTCTTGAGCTGCTCGGTGATCTGGGGCAGATCCTCCACCATCGACTCCAGCTCCGCCGGGTCGAGGGCATCCAGGCTGCTCTGCACCGTGCCTGACAGTTCATTCACCTGCTCGCAGGCGGCCAGGATTTCCCGGTATGCCTCGTTGGTGCGGTACCACAGCAGCCCCACCGCCGCGGCCAGCAGCACCGCCAGCACACAGGTCAGCACCAGGCGCAGCCGCTGGTTGTACAGCAGCCTGCGGTTCTGCTGATCCTGCAGTTCCAGCTGGGCCTCGATGCGGTCCAGCTGCTTTTTCATATCGGCCCAGTCAACCTTGCCGTCGCCGGTCTCATCGTCGGCGGCGTGCAGGGCGGCGGTGCGCTTTTTCAGCTGTTCGTCCATGGCGCGGTTCATCTTTTCCATCGTGGCGCTCCTTTCTCACTTGGGCGGGTTGGAGGGCAGCGGGCGGCTGCTCCGCATTTCAAACCAGAAGGTGGAGCCGTGGCCGACGGCGCTGTCCACCCCGAAGGCAAACCCGTGCTGCTGCAGGATCGCCTTGGTGATGGAAAGCCCCAGCCCGGTGCCGGGTTTGCCCGCATCCTTGCGGGCGCGGTAGTAGCGGTCAAAGATATAGGGCAGGTCCTCCGGCGGGATGCCGGGCCCGTGATCCTCCACCTCCACGCGGCAGCCGCCGGGCAGCGGGATGGCCCGCAGCACAAAAACGCCGTCGGCGCCGATATGGTGGGTGGCGTTGCCCAGCAGATTGTGCAGCACCCGCTCCATCATGGCGGGGTCGGCCCGCACCAGGCACTGCTGGTCGGCTTCCAGGCGCAACGTCCATCCGTTCTGGTCGCACAGGGCGTCATAGCGGCCCGCCACCTCAAAGCAAAGCTCGCTCATGTCAAAATCCACCAGGGCGGGCTTTTCCGCCCCGCTGGATACCTTGCTCAGTTCCATCACGCTGTTCACCAGCGCCGAGAGGCGGTCCGTCTCGTCGACAATGATGTTGCACTGCTCGGTGCGCTTCTCCTCGTTGTCGCCGTTGATGTCCCGCACCGTCTCGGCGTAGCCCTTGATGAGGGTCAGCGGGGTGCGCAGATCGTGGCTGACGTTGGCAAGGATATCCTTCTCCAGCTGAGCTGCCCGGCCCACTTCGCTGGTCATATGGTTGAATTCATCGGCCAGCAGACCGAATTCGTCCCGCCGGGCGATGTTGATGGTGGTATTGTAGTTGCCCTCGGCCACCTCCCGCGCGCCCTCGGCCAGGCGGTGGAGGGGCTGGGTGTACCACCGGCTGAACAGCACCGCGCAGAGCAGGTCAAAGAGCAGCAGCACCGCCGCGATGGGCGGCAGAATGACGCTGAGCACGCTGGCCGCCGTGGCGATCTGGGCCAAACTGGCCGACACGATAACGCCGTAGCTGCCGTCGGCGCTCAGGCAGCCCACCACCATCTGGCGGGTTGCGCCGGTATCCACAATCTCATAGATGCTGCCCTGGTCAAAGAGCTGCATCCGCAGGCGGATGGCGGTGGCGGTATCCCGGGGGATGGCATACTCCCCGCCGTAGGAGACCATCGTCTCGTGCAGCAGGCAGGGGTACAGCCCCTCGAAGAACTGCACGTTGCGGCAGGTGGAATCGCTGATGTCCACGCAGCAGCTGTCGAGATTGAGGGTCCCATCCTCAATGGTGTCGTACATTTTCTGCCAGAACTCGTCATTCAGCGTCAGGATGCCGAAAATGCGGGAGGAAACCGGCCCCTCGGCCCCGTCGATCATGGCGGTGATGGCGGCGGCCTTGCCTTCCAGCGAGGCCCGGATGGTCCGGTTGTACTGGGGCTGCAGCCAGTAGGTGATGAGCGCCCAGATCAGCAGCAGCGTGAAAAGGGTCACACTGCTGATAAAAAGCATCAGTTGCCCCTGCACCCCCAGCAGGGCGGGGCGGCGGCCGGGCTGTTTCGTTTTATTCAAGGAAGTTCGCCTCACAATGTGTCAGGGTCGAACTTATAGCCGATGCCCCACACCGTCACAATATAACCGCGGCAGGGGCCAAGGTGGCTGCGCAGCATCTTGATATGGGTGTCCACCGTGCGATCCTCACCATAATAATCATAGTTCCAGACCTTCTGCAAAATCTTCTCCCGCGAGAGGGCGATGCCCTTGTTGCTGACCAGGAACACCAGCAGGTCAAACTCCTTGGGGGTGAGGGGGGCCTCCTGCCCGGCCACCCGGACGCTGTGGCTGGCGGTGTCGATGACCAGATCCCCAAAACGGTAGAGCGAGCCGTCGTCGCTGGGCTTCGCCATGGTGCGGGCCAGCACGGCCTTGACCCGGGCCACCAGCTCCCGGGGGGAGAACGGCTTGACCACATAATCATCTGCGCCGCCCTCCAGCCCGGCCAGCTTATCGTATTCCTCGCTGCGGGCGGTCAGCATGATGACGGGGGTCATGATGCGGTGGCTGCGCATCTCCCGCAGGCAGGTCATGCCATCCATAAAAGGCATCATGATATCCAGGATCACCAGGTCGATGCTGCCATCCGCCAACGCGGTCAGCGCGGCGGTGCCGTCGCCGGCTTCCTCACAGGTAAAGCCGGCGTACTGCAGGTGTTCCCGGATCAGATCCCGGATGCGAGGCTCGTCATCCACAATGAGAATTTTTGCCATAGGGCGTTCCTCCTATTATTGTATGCTTCCTTTACTTTATAATACCACAATAGGGCAGCCCAATGGCAGATTTGTGAAATTTTTTTGAAAAAAAGGAAGGAAGCCCCCGCGCCGCCCCGCAACCACACGCCGCCGGGGAACGCGTCTTTGCAGCCCTTGACGGCGCGGGCGAGCGATGCTGCCCCCCCTGCAATCTCAACCGCAATTTACCTCGGCGCCAAATCGGCAACCGGTTCCTGCGCGGGGAAAAATTATACAAATTCCAGAAAAACCTTGCAAATTCAAGGGGGTTGATGTATACTTAAGCAATGGATCCCTCCTATAAAACCTTCCCTGCGCGGAGCAGGGTGTAGGGCATAGGCCGTTTTGCGGCGTACATTTTCTCTGGCATGCGTTTTTGGCGCGTCAGGGCGGGATTTATGGGTTACTGTTACCAGTAACAAGATAAAAACCGCTGAAAATAAGAGGGATCGGAAATTGGTATAAAACACTGCTGGTTCCCCAGCGGGGTTTTATATAATTTTTGAAGAAAGGAGGACGTTTCCCATGAACAAGTTGAAGAAGATTTTTGCGGTTGCTCTGTCTCTGGTCATGGCTTGCATCTTCGCCACCACCGCTTTCGCAGCGACTCCTGACGAGATCAAGGCTGAACTGAAGGCGCAGGGCCTTTCTGACACCGAAATCGATGCTCTGGCAGGACTCTACACTGTCGCTGACTACGAGGCCGGCCTGGCCAAGTGGAACAGCGGCGATGAGGCCACCATCAAGCAGGCTGTCGCTGAGGCTGAGGCTGCTCTGAAGAACGCTGGCGTTAACATCTCTGATGTCACCGTTACGGTTGCTGACGGCAAGGCCACTGTCACTGCCAAGCTGGACGGCAAGGCGGTTTCTGCGGCTGCCCCCATCACCAACGCCAGCGAGCATCCCGAGATCGCTGAAGCTATCGCCAACGGCACTTGGGGTGTCGACGAGAGTACCGGCTCCACCACCAACGTTCTGGTTTCTTCCAGCAGCTCTGTGATCAAGGCCACTGGCGACAACAGCGCCGTGGTTCTGGTTGCGGCTGTTCTGGCTGTTGCCGGCGTGCTGGGCCTGGCTGTTCGCAAGAACAACTCTGTTGCCTGATTCTATCAGACCAATAGGCAAAACCGAGGGCGAGAGTAATCGAACCTTCGGTTTTGTATTCTATATACCCTTTTATCCGTATTCTATATACATTTGGAACGTCCGCCTCGCCCCGGACGGGGGCAGAGCCGGCGGAGCGGCCAGACTGGACCGGCCAATCCTGTATTCAGAGAGGAAACACCATGAATCGGAAATCTTTTGTATGGAACAACCCCGCCGCTTATGTGGCGGCGCCGCTTCTGTTTGCGGTGCTGACGATAGGCATCCTGTTCTTGTTGGGGAACCAGCTGGTTTCCCCCTATAAGACGCTGATCGGCCTTTTCCTGGGCGGAAACGGCAGCACCACAGCCACCGAATCGGTGGATCTGCTGGCGGCTGCCGCCGCCATTGAGGACAGCAGCCTGCCTGCGGAGGAGGAGCCGCAGGAGCCGGAGGTCATTCCCCTCAGCGCCATTCAATACCCGGCCAAGGGGGATCGCTACGGCAACATTACCATCTCCGGCACGACGGTGGATGCCCCGGTGTACTACGGCGATACCAACGCCATCCTGAACAAGGGCGTCGGCACCTACATGGACGATTACCGCGTGGGCATCCCCGGCGAGAGCAGGACTATTCTGGTGGCGGGGCATAACAACACCTTCTTTTCCGACCTGCAGCATGTGGAGATCGGCGCGACGGTGACGTTTGAGACCCACTATGGGACCTACACCTATGAGATCGTGGACGCTAAGGTTATGGATTACCAGGATTCCTCGGCCTATGATTTTACCCGCACGGACGAAAACCTGATCCTGTATACCTGCTACCCCTTTGACGCGATGGGCTTCACCCCCAACCGGTACTTTGTGTATGCAGAATACGTCTCCGGCCCGGTGCTGGATGCCAATGAATAAGGGGGAGCCAAAATGACGAAGAGAAAAAGCTCCGCCAAAGCGGCGGGAATATTCTGGCCTCTGCTGCTCTCCTGGCTGACAAGCCTCTTGCTGGTGGTGCTGGCGCTGCTGCTGGTGCTGGCAACCACAGTGAACAGCGCCGGTTATATGAAGAAGCAGCTGGAAAAAAGCTCTTTCAGCAATGTGGCCTACACCTACCTGTGTGAGGATTACACCAGCTATGCTTCCGCCACCGGCTTTGACCCCGCCGTGCTGACCACGCAGATATCCCCCGAAAAGATAACGGAGGATATGAACGCCGCCGTGGACAATCTGTACCAGGGGGATACCTCCCTGAAAATCCATCAGGAGATTGTGGACGACGCCTACAATGCGATGAAGGCTGACTTGGAGCAGCGCGGCCTGGAGATTACCGATACGGTGGAGGAAGGCATTTCCATCGTGGCGGATGCCTGCCGGCAGAAGTATGTTTTCAACATTGCGATCCCCATGGCAAGCCAGATCAGCGGCTTGATCGTGAAGCTGGACAAAGTTTTGTGGATCGCCGTTGTGGCGGCTGTGCTGCTCTGCGCGGCGTCGCTGGTGCTGAGCCTGCGTCTGGCCCGCAACCCGGCGCACGGCACCCGCTGCCTGATCTTTAGTATGCTGGCAGCCGCCCTGGCCTGTGGGTTCATCGGCCAGGCCGTTTACCCTCTGCTGAGGCTGAATACGCTGGCCCTGGAGCCGCTTTATCTCAAGCTTTTTGTGTTGAGTTACATGCAGGGCATCTTCACCCAATTCCACCTGTTCACCGCCGTGTATGGCGTGATCGCCGCCGTGCTGCTGGTACTCATGGAGGCTTCCCGCCTGCGCCGCCACAGCAAAGCGTAAGCCCCGCCCCTCAAAAGGTAAACGCATCGCCAAGCCGTCCCACCGTGACCGGCTTGGCGATATGTTTACCCGTGTTGTAGAGGGTTCCCCAGCACCCCCGCCCCTTCGGCAGCCGCCACCTCCTCAAGCCTTCCCCCCAACCGTAGGGCGGGCCTTTCCCAATGAACTTTTGCTGCGAACGAAAGCGGACCGCGCATCACTGCGCGGCCCGCTGGTCTTACTTCTTCGGAGTCATAGCCTCTTTTACCCGTGTTCGTTATTTTTCGGACTGTTTGCTCATTTTCATGAGAACCTCATCCTATCTTTTGCGAAGATCCTTTCGTTGGATTTTGCGGGCTTTGATGCTGAAGGACGAACCTTCTTCACTCTAGTACATGGGAGTATCTCCTTCTGATTTAGATGATGTTCAGGCGAAGCCTCGGTAGGGAAATGGTGACTTTCATCATCATCGCTTCCTCTCGTCGCAGCATCGGAAATCTTGGGGGAGAAGGATACCCTTCTTTACTCTAGTACATGGGAGTTTCTCCTTGTGGATCAGATGATGTTCGGACGTATCCTGTTCGGCGGAGTGATGATTTTCATCATCGTCGCCTTCTCTCATCGAATCTATCTAAACGCTGGGAATCTGTTTGGGCAGGTTCCTGGGTTCTGCTTTCAGTATTTGTTTTGAACCGATCCATCAATCATTTCATTATACAGGTTACGACCTGCGGCTTGTGATGTGGTTCTTTCGCTTCAGCAGACCCAGACCTGCCGGTGATGAATGGGATCCTTAAAGTTTGCCATTGGGTCTGAGCCTCCTTCCTTACGAATCCTGCCGGCGGCCTTTACATTATCTTTCACGCTTCCGGTGGTTACAGCCCCTTTGTATCGGAGTCCTTAAAGTGTTCCTTTTTGATCCCTTTTTAGGAATCTAAGGAAATCTGTTCTTTAAGCTATCGATCCGGGTACCTTTGCACCTTGGAAAGTCTTATGAAAGTGGCTGACTCTTGGAGTTCTTAGCTCCTTATCTCCGGCGATTTTCTTTCTGTGACTATACTATACCAGACGGGAGCGGAAATGTCTATTCGCAGACTTCACAAGGTTAAAAAGAAATATTTGTGCATAAAATAGATTGAAAAATGCATTTGCCATGTGCTACAATAAATATGTTGGGGCAAAGAAACCGCCGCACTCCGCTGACAGGGGTGCGGCGGTCTTTACTTTTATAAGGGCGCGGGAAGGGCGCGGGCCTCACATGCTTTCCGGCACGCTGATCTTGAACATGGTCAGCACATTGCGGATCACGCTGCGGGTCCCCAGGCAGAGGGCAATGCGGCCCTGCTGGGCCTGCGGCCCGGCATCCAGAATACGGCAGGCGGTATAGAACCGGTGGAAGGCGGTGGCCACGTCGATGCAGTAGCGAGTGATGCGCGCGGGGTCGTACTTGTCGGCAGCGACCACAATCTCGGCGGGGAAGGCCGCCAGCAGCCGGATCAGTGCCTGCTCGCTGGCGTCCGCGAAGGCATACCCGGCCCAGGCATCGGGACCCTGGTAGGCGATGCCCTCGCTCTCCAGCTTGCGCAGCACCGAGCAGATGCGGGCGTGGGCGTACTGGACATAGTAAACCGGGTTATCGCCGTCATTGCGCACCGCCAGATCCAGGTCGAAATCCAGCGTGGAGGAGCTTTCCCGCTGGTTGAAGAAAAAGCGGGCGGAATCGATGGGGACCTCGTCCAGCAGGTCGGTCAGGGTGATGGCCTTGCCGGTCCGCTTGGACATACGCACCGGCTTGCCATCCCGCATCAGGTTGACCATCTGCATCAGCACAATGTCCAGCCGGCTGCCGTCCAGGCCGATGGCGTCCATCGCGCCCTTCATGCGGGCCACATGGCCGTGGTGGTCGGCGCCCCAGACGTCGATGGCCTTCTCAAAGCCGCGCACGGCCAGTTTGTCGTAATGGTAGGCAATGTCGGCGGCAAAGTAGGTGGGGATGCCGTTGGCGCGCACCAGCACTTCGTCCTTGGCTTCCTCCTCGCTGCCGTCGGCGTTCTTCTTCCTGTTGGCAACGCCGTACTTGGAACTGTACTGGGCGCTGCGGTACATGATGGCCCCATCCTCGGTTTTGTAGCAGGCGCCGCTCCCCAGCAGCTTGTCCACCACGGCCTGCACCGCGCCGCTCTTATGCAGTTCGCTCTCGTGGAACCAGACGTCGTAGTTGATGCGGTACTTGCCCAGGTCGCGCTGCAGCCCGGCAATGTTTTTCGGCAGGGCATAGGCCACCAGCTTGTCCATCAGGGCGGAGAACGCCTCGCTGCCGAACAGCGCCTCGCCCTCCAGCCCGCGGCAGGCCTCCACCAGGGGGGCGCAGGCTTCGCCCTGCTCGGCGGCAAAATCCTCGGCATGGGCGACGATATCCGCGCCCTGGTAGCACTCGGCTGGCAGGGGGCAGGCATCCTCACCCAGGAAGCGCTGCAGGTAGCGCACCGCCAGGCTCTTGCCGAACTTCTGGATCTGGTTGCCTGCGTCGTTAATATAGAACTCGCGGGTCACGTCATACCCGGCCCAGTCCAGGCAGGCGGCCAGGCCGTCGCCCAGCGCGCCGCCCCGGGCGTTGCCCATATGCATGGGGCCGGTGGGGTTGGCCGAGACGAACTCCACGTTGAACCGGCGGCCCGCCCCGGCGTCGGTGCGACCATAGTCGGGGTTCCCGCTGGCGGCGGCCACCACGCCGGACAGCCAGCTCAAGCTGGCGTACAGGTTGATGAAGCCCGGCCCGGCGATCTCCACCCGGTCAAAGCTGCCGCCCTCCAGGGCGGGCAGATGGCTGACCACCGCCTCGGCGATCTGGCGGGGGGCCTTGCGCCAGGTGCGCGCGCCCACCATGGCCAGGTTGCCGGCCACATCGCCGTTCTTAGGGTCGGCGGGGATCTCGGTATTGAAAGCGGGCAGCTCGGCCTGGGGTAGCGAGCCGTCCGCCATGGCGGCGCGGGCCGCCTGCTCCAGCAGCGCGTGGGCTTCGTCCAGCAGCGCCGCGCGGGGATTGTAGTTCCGGTAGTTCATTGTTCCTTGCTCCTTACACAAAAATAGTACGGGGAAGGGGAGGGAAGGGTTAGGGGTTCCGGTGCGGCTGCGCCGCTGTTTTCAGACTATACCCGCAGCGTCCCGCTCCCAGCTTCCCGCTTGTCCTAGTTTCTGTCTGCTCTCTCCGGCAGGGGGTCCACCGTGATATCCACCAAATTGCGGCTGATGAAATTCTCCGCGCCGGAATCTAGGGTGTAGCTGAACCGCAGCCGCCCGCCGCCGTCGGTCATCGCCAGGTCGATCTCGTCGGCGGCTACGCCCAGCGATATGGCGCCGTACCCTGTCTCATAATGGCAGAGATGCCGCCGCCCCTTCTCGATGATAAGCTGGCTGGGCGCCTTGCCGAAACGGGTCATCGTCACCAGACGGCCGCTCTCCTCGGCTTTTACGGTGGTGGTGCAGCCGGCGTAGCCGGTGGCCTCGGTCTCATGGTAGACGATGTAGTAGGCGCCGCCCTTGCGGGCCAGCGCGCCCCTGGTCATCAGTTCCACATGGTCCCGGTCGCCGTCCTGCTCCAGGGTGCCTTTGATGGTGATAAGATATTTTTCTTCCATGCTTATTTCCCTGCCCAATATTGGCTCTTCAGTAGCTTTCGATGGCGATGCGCTCCACCGGGCCGCCGGCGTACTCGCCCAAAAACAGCGTTTCCAGTTCGGCAAACTGGTCCGGCGTATCGCTGACGAAATAGTGCGCGGCGCCGCCCTCGCTGCGCCCGTTCAGCAGGCCCAGATCCGCCAGGGCGGCGGCGGTGGCCTGGGCGGTCACTTTGCCGGAATCGATCAGCGTGACCCCCTCGCCCATAAAATCGCCGATCATCTTTTTCAGCAGCGGGTAGTGGGTGCAGCCCAGGATCAGGGTATCCACCCCGGCAGCGCGCACCGCCTCCAGATACTCCGCGATAATCAGGGTTGTCACCGGGTCGCCGTCCTGCACATAGCCGTTTTCCACCAGCGGCACAAACATGGGGCAGGCCCGAGAGGTGATCTGCACGCCGGGCAGAAGCTGGCGGAGCTGGGCGGCGTAGGAGCCGCTGCGGATGGTGGCCGCCGTGCCGATGACCCCCACCCGCCCGTTGCGGGTGGCGGCGGCGGCGGCCCGCACGGTGGCCCCCACCACGCCCGAGAAAGGCACGGGCAGCCTAGCGGCTCGCTCGCTGGGGTAGGTGGAGGAGACGGTGCCGCAGGCAGCCAGCACGAATTTCACATCCCGGCTGAGCAAAAAGCGGATATCCTGCTCGGCGTAGCGCACCAGGATATCGGTCCCGCGGCCGCCGTAGGGGACGCGGCCTGTGTCCCCAAAATAGATGATATCCTCGCCGGGCAGCACCCGGCGAAGCTGGCGCACGGCGGTCAGGCCGCCCAGGCCGCTGTCAAACACACCGATGGGTCGTTTGTCCATCAATACGCACCCTTTCTCTTGGCAAGCGCCAGGCCGATCAGCCGGTCCACCAGCGCCGAAAAACCGATGCCGTCCTGCTCCATCAGCTTGGGGTACATGCTGATGGCGGTGAAACCGGGCAGTGTGTTCAGTTCGTTGCAGAGCACCCGGCCGGTGCCGCGCTCCACAAAAAAGTCGCATCGGGCCAAGCCGGCGCAGCCCAGCGCCGTGTAGGCGCGCACCGCCATGGCCCGCACCTCATCCAGCTTGGCTTCGCTCAGCCGGGCGGGGATGAGGGTCTGGCTCACGCCGTCCTTGTATTTGTCATCATAGGTATAGAACTCGGCCCCCGCCAAAATTTCGCCGGGGCGGGTGGCCGAGATAGTGGCCGGATCGTCCGGGTTGCCGATGGCGGCACATTCCACCTCCTGCCCGTCGACAAATTCCTCAAAAATGACCTTGTCGTCCTCGGCCAGGGCTACGTCGATGGCGGCATCCAGCGCCGCACGGCTGCCCGCCTTTGAGATGCCAACGCTGGATCCCGCGTTGGCGGGTTTCACAAAGACGGGGTAGGGCAGACGCCCCTCCACCCGGTCCAGCAGGGCAGCGCGGTGCTGCTCGGCCTCGGCCCGGTTGGCGTAGCACCAGCGGCAGTGGGCCACGCCGGCGGCGTCCATCAGGGTGTTGGCCACCGCTTTGTCCATGCAGGCGGCGCTGGCCAGCACGCCGCAGCCCACATAGGGGATGCCCGCCAGTTCCAGCAGGCCCTGGATGGTGCCGTCCTCCCCGTTCCTGCCGTGCAGGATGGGTGCAGCCACGTCTATGGGCAGCAGGGTGGCCGCGCCATCCCGGCGCAGCAGCAGGCCGTGGTCGCCCCGGTCGGGGCTGAGGACGCAGGGGACGTTGCCGCCGTCCTGCTCCCAGCTGCCGTCGGCAATGGCCTGCGGGGAGGCGGTGGTTCGCAGCCAGCGACCCGCCTTGGTGATGCCGACCAGGGTCAGTTCATATTTTTCGGCAGAAAGGGCGCGCACCCAGCTGCCGGCGGAAACGCAGCTGATCTCATGCTCGCTGGAAACGCCGCCAAAGAAGAGCGCCAAACGAAGTTTCTCCATCGTGATCCTTCCTTCTATCCCGCCAGGCGGGAACTACATACCATATCAGCTTATAATAATAGCATATTCGGCGGCGGTTGGCTATATTATTTTGCAAAAAAATACCGGGCAGAAACTGTGCGCCGCTCGCCGTGGGAAAAAATCTCCGCAGAGGGTGTTGACAACGGGGGCGAAGCGTGGTACACTATTTGCTGTAAAAAAAGCAGCGCCGGTTATCTGCCGCCGTCTCACCTTGCGGGCTTTCGGCCCCGGGTCATACAAACGCCTCCCTACGGCGGGGGTTTGTGTGCGGCGGCTGCCTTTTCCGGGCGGCCGCTTTTGCCGACTATCTATAAATTTGTAACGGGGGTGTATTCCAATCGCCAGCAATGCAAACACCAAAGAACTGGAAATCAATGAGAAAATCCGGGACAAGGAAATCCGCCTGATCGGTGCGGACGGCGCCCAGCTGGGCATCATGAGTCCGCGCGACGCACTGCGGATGGCCATCGAAAAGGATCTGGATCTGGTCAAGGTCGCGCCGCAGGCCAAGCCGCCGGTGTGCAAGATCCTGGACTACGGCAAGTATCGTTTTGAGATGCAGAAGAAGGAGAAGGAAGCCAAGAAAAACCAGAAAGTGGTTGAAATCAAGGAGATCCGCCTTTCTCTGAACATCGACACCAACGACTTCAACACCAAGGTCAACCAGGCTGTGAAGTTTCTGGGCCAGGGCCACAAGGTGAAAGTCAGCATCCGGTTCCGCGGCCGCGAGATGGCGCACACCAGCCTGGGCCTTGACGTTCAAAAGCGCTTTGCCGAGGCGTTGGAGGGCAAGGCCGTCGTCGATAAGCAGCCCAAGCTCGAGGGCCGCAGCATGATGATGTTCCTGTCCCCGGCTCCGAACAAATAACCAAGAAGAATTATTTCTGGGAGGAAACAAAAATGGCTAAAATGAAGCTCAAGACTCTGTCCGGCGCGAAAAAGCGCTTCAAAATGACTTCTTCCGGCAAGATCAAGCGCAACGCCTCCAAGCGCCGCCACATCCTGACCAAGAAGACCACCAAGCTTACCCGCGGCCTGCGCCAGAACCACTACGTCGATAAGACCAACGAGGCCACCGTGCGCAAGATGATGCCCTACGGCGGCTGATCGCCCCGGCACGAGGCAACCTGAAATTCAAGAGTGTATAAAGGAGATAAAAGACTATGGCTCGTATTAAAGGCGCTACCATGACGCACAAGCGTCGTGCCAAGACTCTCAAACTGGCGAAAGGCTACTACGGCGCGAAGTCCAAGCACTTCCGCATGGCCAAGCAGGCCGTGATGAAGAGCGGCAACTATGCTTTCGTTGGCCGCAAGCAGAAAAAGCGCGAGTTCCGCAACCTGTGGATCACCCGCATCAACAACGCCGCCCGCGCCCAGGGCATGAACTACTCCACCCTGATGAACGGCCTGAAGAAGGCGGGCGTCGAGCTGAACCGCAAGATGCTCTCTGAGATGGCCATTCACGATCCTGCCAGCTTCAACGCCCTGGTTGAGATCGCCAAAAAGGCTCTGGCCTGATACGCGACCTATAGACGCACGCGCACACGCGTGCGTCGTTTTTG
>CAZIVF010000021.1:0-25235 GCA_964542725.1 uncultured Subdoligranulum sp.
GAGGTGTTGTTTATGGATTTTGAATCTTTGAAACAGGAATGTCTGGCCTGCCGCAGATGCGGCCTGTGCGAGACCCGCAAAAATGTTGTCTTTGGCCAGGGCGTCCCCGATGCCGAGGTTCTTTTCGTCGGGGAAGGCCCCGGCGCCAATGAGGACGAGCAGGGTCTCCCCTTTGTGGGCCGCAGCGGCAAACTGCTGGACAGCTACCTGGAGGCGGTGGACCTGAGCCGGGAGAAAAACGTCTTCATCGCCAACATCGTCAAATGCCGCCCGCCGGAGAACCGGGATCCCCTGCCTGAGGAATCCGCCGCCTGCATGGCGTGGCTGCGCCTGCAGTTTCAGCTGCTTCGCCCCAAGATTGTCGTCTGCCTGGGGCGCATCGCCGCCCAGCAGCTTATCGATCCAAAATTCTCCGTCACCAAGGATCACGGCAAATTTCTCGATAAGCAGGGTACGCTTTTTATGGCAACGCTGCACCCGGCGGCGCTTCTGCGCAACCCCCGCAACAAACCGATAGCCTTCGGGGACTTTGTGGCCCTGCGGGACAAGATCAACGAGATCTGCGACCATACCTACCCGGTATAAAGGAGGTGCATCGCCATGCCGCTGAGCTTGACGCTGCCGGTTCGGCGGCTGGTGGAATTTCTGCTGCGCACCGGCAGCATTGACAGCCGTTTCACCGGCTTTGACCGCGCCAATGAGGGCACGCGTCTGCACCGGAAACTGCAAAAAATGGCCGTGAGGGAACACGCCGACTATAAGGCCGAGGTGGCTCTGCGCCAGGAATATCTCTGCGCCGGCGTGGCCTACACCATTGAGGGCCGCGCCGACGGCCTTTTCACCGGCGGTGACGGCGTGGCAACCATTGACGAGATCAAGACCACCACGCTGCCCATTGAGGCCATTACCGGGGAACAGGCGCCGGAACATTGGGCGCAGGGCCAGGTCTACGCGGCAATTTACGCCCTTCAAAACGGTCTGGACGCCATGCGGGTGCAGTTGACCTACTACCAGGTGGACGAGGAGCAGACCCTGCGCTTCACCCACGATTATACCGCCGGCGAATTGGAAGGCATCGTCACCGGGCTGCTGACCCAATACGCCCCCTGGGCCAAGCGGGCCGCTCAGTGGAAGATGGACTGCCGGGAGAGCCTGCGGTCCATGGATTTCCCCTTTGAAGCCTACCGCCCCGGCCAGAAAGCGATGATGGGGGAAGTGTATCGCCTCTGCCGGCAAGGCGGGCAGCTGCTCTGCCAGGCCCCCACCGGCATCGGCAAAACGATGAGCGTTCTTTTCCCCGCGCTGAAAGCGATGGGGCAGGACGGATCCGGCCCTATCTTTTACCTGACCGCCCGGGGGACCACACGCACCGCCGCCGAGAACGCCCTGCGGACGCTGCGGCAAAGCGCCCCTGACCTGCGCCTGCGCAGTATCACGCTGACCGCCAAGGATAAGATATGCCTGTGCGGCACGCGGGAATGTACCCCCGACGCCTGCCCCTACGCGGATGGCTACTATGACCGGGTGAAAACCGCCCTGTGGGACGCCCTGGATATTCCCGATCTCACCGCCGAGGCTTTGCAGGGCTGCGCCCGGGCGCACCGGGTTTGCCCCTTTGAACTGGGGCTTGACCTGAGCCTGTGGTGCGATGTCATCGTGGGGGATTACAACTATCTGTTTGATCCGGTGGTCTGCCTGCGCCGTTTTTTTGACGGCAAGGGCGAGTACCTGTTTCTGGTGGACGAGGCCCACAATCTGCCTGGCCGCGCGCGGGATATGCACAGCGCCGCGCTGGCAAAGGGTGATTTTTTTGCCGCCAAAAAGGCGCTTGGCAAGGGGAAAAGCCGCCTAAAAACCGCTCTGACCAAGATCAACGAGCATCTGCTGGCCTGGCGGCGGCGATGTGAGGAGGAGGGCGGCCCCCTCTTCCAGCCCGATCGGGACGAGGAACTGGATCGCCTGCTCACCCGCCTGTGTGAGCCGCTGGAAGCCTGGCTGGAGGAACACCGCCAGCCGGACGAGACTCACGCCGCCCTGCTTCAGTTGTACTTTGACGTGCGCAGCTGGCTGCGGGTAGCAGAAGGCTTTGATGAGCATTATGTGCTGCAGGCCGGCGCCCACGGCAGCGAACTGCGCATGACCCAGCTGTGCCTGGATCCCAGCGCTTTTCTGACGCAGGACTTTGCCAAGGGGCGGGCGGCGGTGCTTTTTTCCGCTACGCTGGCTCCGGCGGGGTATTACAAGGATTTGTGCGGTATCCCCGAAGCGAGGGCCATCGCGCTGCGCAGCCCCTTCCCCGCCGGGCATCTGGGCTTGTACTGTGTGCGGGGCATCAGCACCCGCTATAAGGATAGGGAGTCCAGCCTGGCCCCTGTGGCGGCCTGTTTGGCCGCCATGGTGCAGGCGCATGCCGGCAACTATATTGCCTTCTTCCCCAGCTATGCGTATTTGGAGCAGGTCTGCGCCTGCTTTGCGGAATCATACCCTCACATCCCCATCCTTAAGCAGGAGGCCGCCATGGACGAGGAGAAGCGTGCCGCATTTTTGGCGCGCTTCTCCCCCGCCCCCCGGACCTCGCTGCTGGGATTTGCCGTGCTGGGCGGCGTTTTTGGCGAGGGCGTTGACCTGACGGGGGACCGGCTGATCGGCGTCGCCGTTGTGGGGCCGGGGCTGCCCCAGGTCGGGCCGCGGCAGGAGCAGCTGCGGGCCTATTTTGAACAAACCCGCGGCAGCGGTTTTGATTACGCCTACCGCTACCCCGGCATGAATAAGGTATTGCAGGCAGCGGGGCGGGTTATCCGCACGCCGCAGGATAAGGGTGTGGTCCTGCTGATCGACGACCGTTTTGCCGGCGCCGATTACCGCCGCCTGATGCCGCCCCACTGGGCGCATGGCAAAATCCTGGGGGATGAGGAGCAGCTTGTTCCGGCACTGGCCGGTTTTTGGGATGCAAAAGAATGAAGAGCCGTATTGTATCCGCAACGTCGGCTTCGGCGCATTGGCGGCCCTGCAGCGTCTTGACGCGCAGGAGTTGGGCGCCCCTGCCTTCGGCTCTATAAAAAGGCGCTCCCCCTACATAGGCTGCGGGCGGCGCAGCCGTTCCCTCACCGTGCCGGACCGCCGCAGCACGCCATCTGCCAACCGGTTATTTCCCGGTCTTCTGCAGTTCCTTTCGCAGATCGGCAAAATACCGCTCCTGCTGTTTTTTTGAGATACGGTTTTGCAAAAGGAATCATGTAGAACTTTTTGGTCTTGATTCGTTCGGTGAAGGTCAGCATATTGCCGTCGCCACCCGGCTCCAGCAGGCCGGTTCAACTGCCGGTGATATTGTCGTTCTCCATTGTGAATTCATAGCGCTTGTACGGCTCCCGGCGGGTCACAGTAAAGGTCGTGGTGTACCCTTGCCGGTCCGTCTCAACAAAGCGGTCGTCATCCAGGATCCCAACCGACATCAGATCGCTTCTCCAGCCAATCTCAGCCAGTTCGGTAATCACCTTCCAAATTCGTTCCGGGCTGGCCTTCATGTGTTCCTTATGTACCGCAGTTACCATTTTTGATTTTCCCTTTCCATTTTATTGATTCTATAGACGAAAACCTCCTATAGCTTTTAGAGTGTTTATAAGGCTTCACCCTCCCATTCACTTTTTATACATCCGCAGCAATGCGTAGGGCATTAAAGGCGTCTCGCTGGGGATGGTGTACCGCATCATGGGATGGGGTGTCGCGTCCACAGCCGTGCCATCCTCATTGCGGATCCAGGCCGGGGTCAGCGCCACAACGGTGCCGTCCGGTTGGAGGGCTTCCAGCGTATCCCCCAGCGAAAATTTGCCGCGCTGGGTGCAGTGAGCCACGCCGTCGGCCCAGGAATCCACCGTGCCGATGAACTCCCACGCCCGCACATAACTGTGGCTGGGCGTCTGCAAAGCCTGTTCCCGGCCAAAGTAGAAGCCCGGCGAATAGTGGCGGTGGCTGGTGCGGTTCAGCTCTTCCAGCACATCGTCCGGCAAGGTGAAGGTATCGCTCCAAGGGTCGCGCAGATAGGCATCCAGAGCGCGCCGGTAGGCGCTGGTGACAGAAGCCACATAGTAGAAGGTCTTCGCCCGCCCCTCGATCTTGAGGCTATCCACCCCCGCCTTGCAGATCAAATCCAGAAAAGGCGCGGTACACAGATCGTTGGCGTTGAGGATGTAACTGCCGTCTTTATCCTCCCCGATTTCCATGTACTGGCCGGGGCGTTTCTCCTCCATCAGGTAATATTTCCAGCGGCAGGGCTGCGCGCACTCCCCCCGGTTGCCGCTGCGCCCTGCCATATAGCTAGAGAGCAGGCACCGACCCGAAACGCTCATGCACATGGCGCCGTGTACAAAAGCCTCCAGTTCCAGATCAGGGGGGCAGTTGTCCCGGATATGGGCGATCTCTGTCAAAGGAAGTTCCCGGGCCAGAACCACCCGCTTGACCCCCAGTTCATAGGCGGCGGTGGCAGCGGCATAGTTGGTGATGCCCGCCTGGGTGGAGAAATGGCGTTCCACCCCCGGCGCATACTTTTTTGCCAGGGAGAGCACCCCCAAGTCGGCAATGATGAAGGCGTCCACACCGGCCTCGGCAGCCTGCTGAATATAGCCGGGCAGTCTGGCCAGTTCCTCATGGGTGGGCAGCGTGTTCAGTGTGAGATAGACCCTTTTGCCGCGCGCGTGGGCGAAGATACAGCCCTCCCGCAGTTCTTCCACCGTCAGGTTCACCGGCGCGGCCCGCATGCCAAATTCCGGCAGCGCACAGTAAACGGCGTCGGCGCCGTACAGCACGGCGTATTTCAGGGTCTCCAGGCTACCCGCAGGGGCCAGAAGTTCCGGTCGTTCCAGCATAAAACTTCCTCCTACTAAAAGCGCCCGGCAGGGGCCGGGCGATAATTTGACTTTTGCCGTTTATCAAGAGATCAATAGCCCCAGCCTGCGCGCTCCACATTAGCCTGGTGCTCATCGGCCGTTTTGGCGTAGAAATACTGCCCCGCCACATCGGTATCCGGGTGGCCGGTCACGAAGAAGTAATACCCTTCCTCAATAAATTCCTCGTCAGGGTTCAGCGCAGCCTCAATGGCGGCATAGCCGGGGTTGGTGATCGGCCCGGCGGGCAGGCCGCTGATGGTGTAAGTGTCGTAGAGCGCCAGGATCTCGTCGGGGATCGCCCCTGCTGCCACCCAGCCCATATACTCGGCTGTGGGGGAGTTCCAGAGGTAGTTGTTCTCTGTATCGTAGGTGAAGTAACTGCAGGCGTTGGATTGCAGCCGGTGGTCCGCCCAAAGCGGATCGTCGGTCTCCAGACGGTTATGGAAGCAGGCCGAGACCTTGGCGTCCTCCTCGTCCACGCCCGCCTCCTCCTGGATAAAGGAAGCCAGGATCACCACGTCGTCCAGGGTCGTCCCCTTTTCGTTTATGGTATCCATCAGGCCCTGGGTCTCGCTGTCAAACTCTTTGTAGAAGGTGTTGACGTAGTTGTAGACGGTGTCATCCAGGTAGAATTCGTAGGTTTCGGGCAACAGATATCCCTCGCACTTCATAATGCGGCCATTGTCTGGGATCTGGTTCCAGAAATCATACTGGCTGAAATCCGAGCCATCCCAGCCGTTGGCACAGGCTAGGAACTCGTCCACGGTGCAGAGCCCGGCATCCGCAATGATCTGGGCAACGGCCACGGCGGTGGAACCTTCAGGGAATGTCACCCGCGTGGTGGCACGGCGCTGCTGGACAGACAGAGCCTTGATGATCTCGTTGTAAGACATACCGCGGCGCAGGGCGAAGGTGCCGTACTGCACGCCGCTGGCTTTGCCGCTGTATTTGGCGTACAGCTTGAACAGCCAGTCATACTCAATGATGCCCTCTTCCTTCAGCTGGGTAGCGATAGCCGTCACCGAAGTCCCCTGTTCCACAACGAACTCCTGCTCATCGCCCCGCTCGTTCAGACCATCCAGTTCGTTGTAGAAGTTGTAGACCTTGAAAGCGCCAAAGCCGATCAGCGCCAGCATCAGCAGTACAATGACCAGCCCCACGGGGAAGCGGCGGCGGGGAGCCTCCTCCTCCTCGTCGTCCTCCTCCTCGTAGGCATCGGCCTGCCCGCGCTGGACGGAAGCTTTCAGCCCCAGCTGCTCCGCCAGGGTATCGTCCTTCTCATAATCGTACAGCTGGCTGCGCTGGGCAGACGGCTGCGGCGCGGCCTTTCTGCGCGCGGCGGGCCCCTGGGGCGCCTCGTCCTCCTGCCTGCCTGCCCCGGCGGCGGCCGGGCTGGGCTGGGGCTGCACGGCCTCCCGCCCTGCGCCGGTCCCGGCGGGCTGTGTGGCGGCCTGCGGCTGCGCAGGCTGTTGCTTGGGTTCCTCCGGTGTGGGCGGCTCGATCCGCGCCCCGTTTCGACTGATCCTCATGGTGGTTACTCCCTTACTTTTTCCGTATGCTTCAACGTCGCCCGCTACAGCAGCAGGCCAAAATAGAGATCACTGACCGGGAAGGGCTTTTGCAGAAAGCGTAGCATCCCATAGCCGCAGCGGCGGCCCGCTCCCAGGTAGAGGGACTGGTTTTCCGCCAGGATCACCTGCGCCCGGCGGATGCCGGTTTTCTCCCCTGCGGCCTGCAAAAGAATATCGGCGCTGTGGTCATTGTCAGCCTGCAGTTCCAAGAACTGCAGGGTATCCTCCCCCGTATAGTATAACCCGTAGCCCCGCCGGTTGGACACAAGCGTCATACCGCGGCGATACAGCTGTGTGACCGTCTCGGCCAGAGCGCGCTCACTGACAGTGACCGCCCCGGGCTGATAGCGCTCCCGGGTTTGCAGCAGGCGGCGCACCGTCATGGTGTCGAACTCCGCCTGGGCCAGCAGATTGCGGGCAATGGGCAGGCGCAGCACCCGCCGCGGGAAAAGATTTTTGAACTGTAGCTGTTCCAGCTGAGCGGCCAGTTCGGCGCTTTGGGGGGTAGCCAGTGCGAACTCACATCCGTTGGCCGAAAACGCCCGCACACAGTCCGCCATCAGGTGGCTGAGCAGGGCGCTGCCGTCCACCCCGGGGCGCACCGCCGGGCCGCAAAACTGGATGCCCCGGCGGCTGCCGTACTCAATGGGAACCGCCGCCAGCATGATCAGCGGCATGGGGTCGGCATCGCCGGACTCCAACACGAGCAGATTTTCCAGCCCGGCAATGTTCTGCAGCCACCCGGCGGCATCCTCAACGCTTCCGCCGTAAGCCGCACAGCGCAGCCGGATCAGCGCTGCAAGGTCATCCTGCGTGGCACCGCGCAGCATAGCGTCGCCTCCTCACGGTATGATACATTTTACAGGAATTCCCGCAGCTTCGCAAGTATCTCGGCCTGAATATCTTCCACGGCACGCATCTTTTTTTCACCGTTTTCGGCAGATGTACACTCGATGCGCAGCCAGCCCAGCTTATTGGCGCAGTATTCGGCGGCGGCGCGGCTGCGGGCCAGATACTCGGTATCCCGCTCCTGGATGTCCTTTTTGCTCTCGTCGCCCTGGTAGCGCGCCGAAATGAGTTTCTGCGACACTTCCGGATCGACGGAAAGGTACACCACTGCGTCCGGCGCCGGGATGCCGATCTTCTTATACTCAAACTCAAACAGCCATTCCAGGAAGCCATCCCAGTGCATGGGCGGCAGCTTGGAACACTGGTGTACCGCGTTGCTGGTGGTGTACCGGTCTGAGAGGATCAGCCCCCCGGCGCGGTAATACTCCCCCCAGTCCGTTTTGTAGCTGGCAAAGCGGTCCACCGCATAGAAAGAGGATGCCGCATAGGCATTCACATCATCGGGATGCTGGCCGAACTGGCCGGAAAGGTACATTTTGACCAGCGCCGAAGCCTCGCTATTATAATTGGGGAAGGTGATCTGGCGAAGATCGTAGCCCTGCTTGGTTAGGTTCTGCGCGGTCAGCGCGGTCTGCGTCCCCTTGCCGGAGCCGTCCAGCCCCTCAAATATGATCAGTTTACCCATTTTTCAGTGCATCTTCCTTTAGCTTAGTATATTTGTCCCGCACAGCGGCCTGCCTGCCGCAGCACATGCGGCCTTCGGGGCAGGGGCCTGCCAGGCAGCGCGGTCCCGCTGCGGCAAAGATATGCGGCGCCAGCGGCATAACCAGCCTGAGCATCTCGTCCGCCACGGCCCGGATCTCCCACTGGGCGCGCTCACAGCAGCGGAGGTTGAAGAAATTGGCCAGGCTGCGGCAGTTCATCGTCATGATCATCTTGGTCTCGCAGGCGTTGGGAAGCACAAAGCGGGCGTCCTCGTTCGCCTGTTTCGCCGCCTTGGCGCGGGCGGCCTTTTCGTCCAGGCCCTGGGCCATCAAGGCGTTGGTGTGGGCCGTTTCCAGCGCCGCGACCAGCTCCAGATACTTTTGGGCGTCGGCCTCCATCGCCCGAACAAATTCTTCCTTTGCCTCGGGGATCGCCTCGATCTCCGGCGGGATCACATAGCGGAAATCCTCCAGCCGCACATAGCGCTGGCTCTGGACGCTGAAGGACGCGATGCGGTGCCGCGTAACCTGGGCCAGGAAGGTGCGGGACACCCCCTCGATGCCGAAGGTGAAGCTGGCGTGCTCAATGGGGGAAGCATGCCCCACATCGGCCAGCCTTTGCAGGAAAGCCGCCGTTTTCTCCGGCGTCAAGCCGTCCAGCAGCGTCCCCACATGGGCGTCGGAGTAGCACAGCTTGGCGGCGGCGGCAATGGTTTTTTCCGGGTCGTTGGTATGGGCGATCAGAGTTACCAGCATGGATCATTCCTCCTCCAGTTTGGTCAGCGGGGCATAGTTGGCCATCGTTTTCTTCACACCGACGCGGTCGAACTGAATCTCCACGATGCAGTCCCCCGCGATGGGGGTGGCTTTCAGCACCCTTCCCCGGCCAAAGACCTTGTGATCCACAAGATCCCCCGCCTGGAAGCTGGCGGCTTTCTTTCTGCCCGCCCCCGCCGGGGCGCCGCTCTGCAGCCCCGCCAGCGTTCCGGTACCCGCCCCTGCCGGTACGGTCTGCCGACCGCTGCGGGAGGAACCGTAGCCCGCTCCAAAGCCGCCGCTTTGCACGGTGCGGCGGCCGCCGTCCATGCGGGGGCTTTCATGCCCGCCGGAGACAAAACCGCTGCTGTACCCCTTACCGAAGCCCCGGTTGTATTCCGGGTTCAGATATCCGCTAGATGCGCCGGAATACCCGCTGCGTCCGCCCGGCACACCGAAGCTGCCGTAGCCGGAGCCGAAGCTGCCCGCCGCGTACGCCAATTCGGGGCTTTCGCTTTCATCCAGAAGATCCGGATCAATCTCATCCAAAAAGCAGGAGGGCTGGTTACGGCGGGTCTGGCCGAAAATCAGCCTCTGGCGCGAGGAGGAAAGATACAGCTCTTTCTTGGCGCGGGTGATGCCCACATAGCAAAGGCGGCGCTCCTCCTCCATATCCTCCTCACTGTAGCGGGCCATATCGCCGGGGAAGACGCCGTCCTCCATGCCGACGATAAACACATAGGGGAATTCCAGCCCTTTGGCCGAATGGATGGTCATCATCGTCACCGAGTCGGCATCCGCATCGTAGGAATCGATATCGGAGATGAGAGCCACCTCCTCCAGGAAGCCCGCCAGGGTCGCCTCCCCGCCGTTTTGGTCGACATAGGTTTTGACCGAGCTGACCAGTTGCCCCAGGTTTTCCAGACGGGTCTCCCCCTCTTCTTTCTGGGCCTTCAGCATCGCCTCGTAGCCGGTGCGCTTGATAACCTCACCGGCGAACTCGTCCAGCGGCAGATGCAGCGACAGTTCTTTCAGATCCCGGTAGATGGCATAAAATCCCTCCACCGCGGCGGCGGCCCGCTGCAGGGCGGGATAGTCACGCACATGCGCGATGATCTGCATCATCGGCACATCCTCGGCGGCGGCCAGCTCGGCAATACGGTCAATGGTGGTGCCGCCGATCTTGCGGGCCGGCTCGTTGATGATACGGCGCAGGCGCACGTCGTCCCGGGGGTTTACGATGACCGCCAGGTAGGAGTTGATGTCCTTGACCTCCTTGCGGTCAAAAAAGCGCTGGCCGCCCACAATGCGGTACGGGATGCCCGCGCGGGCAAAATAGGTTTCGATGGGGTTGGACTGGGCGTTCATGCGGTAGAGCACCGCGTGATCCCGCAGGCTGGCCCCGGCGCGCAGATTCTCACCGATCACATCGGCAATGTGGCTGGCCTCGTCCTGCTCGCTGGAGGCGGTGTAGTGGTGGACTTTATCGCCTTCGCCGTTCTGGGTCCACAGCGTCTTGCCCTTGCGGCCGTTGTTGTTTTTGATGACGCTGTTGGCCGCGTTCAGAATGTTGGAGGTAGAGCGGTAGTTCTGCTCCAGGCGGATGGTGCGCGCGCCGGCGAACACCTCCTCAAAATGAAGGATATTCTCGATGGTTGCGCCGCGGAATTTATAGATGGACTGGTCATCGTCGCCCACAACGCAGACGTTGTTGGTTCCGCCCGCCAGCAGCCGCACCAGATGGAACTGGGCCACGCTGGTATCCTGATACTCGTCCACCAGCACATACTGGAACTTGTTCTGGTAATATTCCCGCGCCTCGGCGTCATTTTGCAGCATCTTAACGGTGTGGAAGATCAGATCGTCAAAATCCATCGCCCCGGCGGTCTTAAGCCGCCCGGCATAGACGGTGTATATCTTGGAGACAAGGGCCTCCTTGGTATCGCGGGGGGCCTCCACCGCCACGTCGGCGGCGGAGAGGAGTTTGTCTTTATAGCTGCTGATCCGGCTGATGGCAGACTTGGGCGGCAGGAATTTATCGTCGATCATCAGATCCTTGTAGATCTGCTTGACGACCCGCTGCTGATCGTCGGAATCGTAGATGGTGAAGCTGGTGGGGAAGCCGATCCGCTCGGCGTCGCGGCGCAGGATGCGCACGCAGGCGGAATGGAAGGTGGAGGCGTGGACATCGCCGCCCATGGTATCCCCCAGCATCGCCTTCAGGCGTTCCTTCAGTTCCCCTGCCGCCTTGTTGGTGAAGGTGATCGCCAGCACGTTCCAGGGTCGGGCGGGGCGCACCGCCAGCAGCTGCTGCAACTCCCGCGCGGGGGCGCGCCCGGTCTGCAGGCAGCTGCGCAGCTGCTCCAGGTCCCCCGGCGTGACGGGGCGGATCAGTTCCCCGCTGCCGTAAGCCCCGCCAAAGCGGATGATGTTGGCAATGCGGTTGACCAGTACGGTGGTCTTGCCGGAGCCGGCTCCTGCCAGGATCAGCAGCGGTCCCTGGGTGGCAAAGACCGCCTCCCGCTGCACGGGATTCAGTTTGGTAAAGCGGCTGGCGATGTATTGGTCGCGCAGCTGCAAAAATTCGGTAGTCATCGGATCAGGCATGGTGTTCCTCGCTTTTCCGGTATTCCGGGCGCGGTAAACCGCGCCTAAAATCTCTAGGGAACTTCTGAACGGATCGCGCCCTGCGGGCCTGATCGATTCAGAACTTTTTTAGTATAGCACAAATCACTCGCTTGCGAAAGGGTCCCGACCACTTTTTAGCCGGGAACGCCAAACTTTTGGCGTGGCGTCCCGGAACCCCGCCGTCAAGTACTTCCCCTCGCTCAGGCTCACGGCGGTCCCCCGCGCCACGCAGTTCAGCGGATCGGGGGCGATGGCTACATCCACATGCAATTCCCCGGCCAGATAGCTGGGGAGGCCGCGCAGCAGTGAACCGCCCCCGGTGAGCAGCACCCCGGTGCGGGCCACGTCGGCCGCCAGTTCTGGCGGGGTGCTTTCCAGCACATTGCGGGCAGCGGTGACAATACGCCCCGCCAGTTCCTGCACTGGTTCATACAGATCCCGTGTGTAGATGCGGCGGCGGGCGGGCAGATTGGTTTCCCAGGAATGGCCGCGCACCTCCATCACACCCTCAAACTCGCTCTTCGTGCAGCAGGCCACCCGCTTTTTCAGCGCCTCGGCGGTCAGCGGGCCGATGGCAAGGTTGAACTTTTCCTGAACATAGCGGGCGATGCAGGTATCAAAAGCATTGCCCGCCACCGGCACGCTGGCGGCCCGCACCCGGCCCCCCATACTGATGACCGCAATATCGGTGGAGCCGCCGCCGATATCCACCACCATGCAGCCCCGGGGCGCACGAATGTCCAGCCCGGCGCCCAGCGCAGCAGCCACCGGCTCGTCCACCAGAAAAACCTGCCGCGCTCCAGCCGCAATAACAGACTCAACCACCGCATCCGCCTCGATGCCGGTGATGGCCGCCGGCACGCAGACCGCCACACGCGGCTTGAGGATGCGGGAACGGCAGACCTCGTTGACATAGCGCACGATGAGTTCACTGGTCATACGATGATCCTGGATAATGCCATCCCGCAGAGGGCGCACAATGTCGATATAATTGGGCGCGCGGCCCACCATGCACAGCGCCTCCTCCCCTACCGCAACGATGGTATTAGAGCGGGTATCCACCGCGCCCACCGTAGGCTGGCTGAACACCACGCCCTGCTGCTCGGTGGCGATGATGACCGAGGTCGTTCCCAGGTCAATGCCGATATCCTGTTGCTTCATGTTTGTTTCTCCTTGGGTAATTGCTCCGCCGCCGCTATGCAGACGGCGAACACATCCGCCGCGCCCGCTTGGCTCAATGCCAGGGCGCAGGCCGAGATCGTAGCGCCTGTTGTGATGATATCGTCCACCAGCAGCAACCGTTTGCCGGTCAGGTCGGTGCCGGGGGCCGCCGCGTAGGCGTCCCTGGTATTCCGCAACCGTTCCTCTTGGTTCAGCTGCTTTTGCGGCTGGATCGCCCGGGTGGTGCGCAGCACTTCCAACACCGGGATCCCCAAAACCTTTCCCAAGCGGCGGGCCAGCAGCACCGGCAGACCGGGGAAGCCCTTGGCAGGCTCCCGGGCAGGTACCGGCACAATGTAGCTGTACAGCGGGATACCGGAAGCATTTTCCAGCTTTGGCCGCCCACCCGGGCGGGATGCCGGTTCCGCCTGCCAGACGCGCATCGCTGCCAGATCGGCCAGCTCGCGGCTGTACCAGGGGTGATCGCCCCGCTTGCAGAGCAGGATCGCCTCCCGCACTTTGCCGCTGTAATAGTAAGCCCCCGCTGCGCCGGAGAGGGCGTAAAACACATGTTCCGTCGCCGGCAGGCGGGGCGGTATATGGCGCAGGCGGCGTTCCTCCGCCGCGCATCCGTGGCAAAGGGCGGCGTCCGCTGCCTCCGGCCCCAGCACTGCGCCGCAGAAGGGGCATCGCCGCGGGAAAAGAAGCGCCAGCAGCGCTTCCGCATCGGGCCGCCTCATGCCTGTTTCTCCGCCGTTGGGGCGGCCGCATCCTTCAGGAGATGGCGCAGACCGCTGTAGCGCATATTCTGGCGCACATTGTCCACCATCCTCTGCTCAGTGGCCGCCGTTCCCGCCAGCACGCAGAGCTTGCGGGCGCGGGTCACGCCGGTGTACAGCAGGTTTCGGTAACACAGCCGCGCCGGCACATCCGCCACCGGCAGGATCACGGCGGGGAACTCCGAGCCCTGGCTTTTGTGTACCGTCACCGCATAGGCCGGTTCCAGTTCGGCCAGCTGATCGGCAGAGTAGGTATATTTGCGGTCATCCATCTGCACCGTTACGGCGCGGGCGTCCACATCCACGCCGGTGATGATCCCCAGATCGCCGTTGTACGCTCCCACGCCGGCCTCCGCGCCATCCCGCTCAAAAGGGATATCATAGTCGTTTTTGATCTGCATCACCTTATCGCCCAGGCGCAGCACCCGCCCGCCCTGCTCGCCGCCCAGCTGAGGTTTGCCGGGGCCGGGCGGGTTAAGGATCTCCTGCAGGCGGCGGTTCAGTTCCACGCTGCCGGTGGGGCCTACCTTGGTGGGGCAGAGCACCTGGATATCCCGCACCGGATCAAAGCCGTAGGAGCGGGGAAGCCGGGTTGATACCAGGTCGCACACCAGCCGCTGGCAGGCCAGGCCGGCGGACTCAATCATAAAGAAATCGTCCTCCTTGCCGCCCTTCCGGGGCATCTGCCCCTCCACGATGCGGTGGGCATTCTGGACGATGAGGCTCTTCTGCGCCTGGCGGAAAATCTCGGTGAGGCGCACGGTGGGTATCACCCCGGCGCGCAGAATTTCGCCCAGGATGTTGCCCGGCCCCACGCTGGGCAGCTGGTCGGCGTCCCCCACCATAATGATGCGGCAGTGGTACCGCGCCGCCGCCAGCAGCGCCTGGAACAGCTTGACATCCACCATACTCATCTCGTCCAGGATGATAACGTCGTATTTCAGCAGATTTTTTTCGTTATGGATAAACCGCACCGAGCCGCTGGTGTAGTCCACCTCCAGCAGCCGGTGAATGGTGGAGGCCGCATGGCCGGTCAGTTCGCTCAGCCGTTTGGCGGCGCGGCCCGTGGGGGCGCAGAGCGCCACCCTGTCATAGGCCGCCTCATACAAGCTCAAAATGGCGTTGACGGTGGTGGTCTTGCCGGTACCGGGGCCGCCGGTGAGCACCATCACCCGGCTGGACAGCGCCAGGCGGATCGCCTCCCTCTGCAGCGGGGCGTATGCAAAGCCCTGGGTAAATTCCAGCACGCGGATATCGCTCTCCAGCGTTTTGGGCGGCTCGGTGGGGAAGGTGGAAAGTTCCCCCAGCCTCGCCGCGATATCCTCCTCAGCGGAAAGCAGATCGGGCAGATAGATATATTCCGCCCGGTCATAAAAACGGCTGCGCAGTTCGCCGGTGTTCAGCAGTTCGTCCAGTCCTTCCTCCACGGCGGGCGGTTCCACCCGCAGGAAGCGGGCGGTGCTCTCCAGCAGTTTGGCGCGGGGCAGACAGGTGTGGCCGTTGCCCGCGTTGTGGCGCATGGCGTACAGAAGCCCCGCTCCCACCCGCAGTTGGCTCCCCTGCTCAAACTGCAGGCGGTTGGCGATGGCATCCACCTGGCCGAATTTCAGGTTCAGCGGTTCGCCGCAGAGCAGATACGGATTCTGCGCCAACATTTCTACCGTGTGGGGTCCGAAGGCCCGGTAGGCGGCGACGGCGTTCTGCGCGCAGAGGCCGAACCTGGAAAACCAGGCCACCACCTCCCGCACGCCGTACATCCGGCGGAACTCGTTGGAGATGGCGGCAGCTTTCTCCGGCGTGATGCCCCGCAGTTCACAGAGGCGCTGGGGTGTCTCTGCGATGACGGTGAGCGTCTCCTCCCCAAATTTTTGAACCAGCTTTTTGGCTGTGGAAGGCCCTATATAGGGCAGCACCCCGCTGGAAAGGTAACTCAAGATAGCGGCGGCATCTTCCGGCAGGCTGGCCTCACAGGTCTGCGCCCGGAATTGCTCCCCGTAGCTGGGGTGGGTGGTCATCTGGCCATAGACAGTGACGCTCATGCCGTTGTCCACGCTGCCCACATTGCCAGCCACCACCACCTCTGTGCCGCCCGCGTCGATCTCAAAGACAGCATAGCCGCTCTCGGCATTTTCATAAATGCGGTGGGTCACAACCCCTTCCAGCCTGCACAGCTGTTCTTCCGGCACCGGAACCACCCCCTTTGCAATATGATATCAGTTTATTATAGCGCATTCCCGGCGTTTTGGCAAATAAAAAGCACCGGAAGCGATTCCGGCGCGGAGTAGTCAGTGAAAGGCCGTTTGAATGGCCGCCCAGAGCGGCGGCACCAGCAGGGCGGGCAGGAAGTTGGCAGTCTTGATACGGTACTTCCCCATGAAGTTGATGCCGATGCAGGCCACCAGCACATAGCCCACCGCACAGATCTGGCGCAGCAGTTCCCCCTGCAGCACCGGCTCCAGCAGCCCCGCCAGCAGGGTGATGGCTCCCTGGTAAACAACCACCGGTATGGCCGAGAAGATCACCCCTGGCCCCATTGTGGCCCCCAGCACAATGCTGGAAACGCCGTCCAGTGTGCTTTTGACATACAGCACGCTGGGATCGCCCCGCAGGCCGTCGTTGATTGCCCCGATGATAGTCATGGCTCCCACGCAGTAGATCAGCGTACCGCTGACAAAGCTGGAGGCAAAGCCGGTCAGGTGGAACCTGCGTTCCACCTGACCGCTCAGGCCGTTGAGATGCTCCTCAATGTGCAGGCTCTCCCCTGCCAGCACCCCCAGCACCAGGCTGAATACCAGCAGCAGTTCCCCGCTGGAAGCCAAGGCGCCGTCCGCTGCGGCGGTGATCATATTGGTGATCACGCCGTTCATGCCGATGACGATGACCGCCAGGCCCATGGCCTTGTGCAGGGCATCCTCCATGGGGGCGGGGATTCCCTTCTTGGCCAGAAGCCCCACCGCGCCCCCCGCGACAATAGCCCCCGCGTTGACGATGGTTCCGATCATAGTTCCTACTTCCTCTCTCTTTGGTTCTCGCAGATGTTTCTATTATAGCGCCTGCAGGGAAAATGTCAAAGGGGCGGCGCGGGGTTCCCGGCTCCGACTGTAGGTGTTACAATGATGCGTAACACCCACAAAAATTTTAATAGATGAAGCAGACAATATAGCAACAAAGACCGCCGATATTGCTTGCGGATCTATTTTTTCTGGGATGATGAAGATCAAGTTGTTGTGATCGGAGATCTGCCCCACCATTTAGCCACTAGTGCAACATAAAGAATCGCTTCTCTGCGAATTATAGTTGTAGGGGAGGGCGAGGCCGTTTGGGGGCCGTCAGGTCCGCAGGGCGTTGTAGATCTTCTCGGCCTTGGCATGACTGATGCCCTTGACCTCCTCCAAGTCCGAGATGGATGCCTGCCGCACGGCGGCGACAGTCTTGAAATGGGCCAGCAGGGCGGCGCTGGTCTTTTCACCCACGCCGGGCAGGGCGGTCAGGGTGGCAGCGTAGGACTTTTTCTTCATGGCGCGCTTGCGGTAATCGTTGGCGTAGCGGTGGGTTTCGTCCTGAATGTTGGTGACAAAGGTGAAGATGTTTCGGTGGCGGTTGATGGCGATCTCGCCGCCCGTATCGTCCACAATGGCACGGGTGCGGTGGTGGTCGTCCTTCACCATGCCGAAGGTGGGAACATGCTCCAAGGCGGTGCCGCGCAGCGCCTGGCGCACCGCCGCCACCTGGCCCCTGCCGCCGTCGATGAGCAGCAGGTCCGGCAGGGCGGCAAACTGGTTGGCTTCGCTATCCGGCTTTTCACCCCGACGGGCGGCCTCATACTCGGCGGCGCGGCGGGAGAGGGTCTCGGCCAGGCTGGCATAGTCGTCGGTGCCGGCCACGGTGCGCATCTTGAACCGGCGGTAGCCCGCCCGGTGGGGTTTGCCGTCCTTGAACACCACCATGCCGCACACGCTGGAGCCGTCGCCCCAGTTGGAGATATCGTAGCTCTCGATCACGCGGGGCGGAGCGGGCAGCCCCAACACCTGAGCGGCCTCCTCCAGCAGTTTTTCCTCCCGGGTGTAGCGGCCGCTCTCCCGCCCCAGGCGTTCCACGGCGTTGGTGTAGGCCATCGTGACCAGCTTGGCCACGTCGCCCCGCTGGGGTACATACAGGTTCACATGGCTGCCCCGGGTTTGATCCAGCGCTTGGTTCAGCGCCTCATGGTCGGCGGGCAGCTCGTCGACGGCGATGGTCTTGGGAACGGCTTCCCCCTCCAGGTAGTACTGGGGCAGGAACTCCTCCCGCACGGCGTCCACGTCGGCGGTATCGTGGAAGAGAAACTCCCGCTTATCGGTCAGGCGGCCCTCCCGGTAGCGCAGCACGGCGGCGCAGACGGCGCGGGTGGTACCCGCCAGGGCGATGACGTCCATCTCTGTGTCGGCATCGCGGACCACCTTCTGCCCGGCGGCCACCCGGTCGATGGCGGCGATCTGGTCTCGCAGCAGGGCGGCGGTCTCAAAATCCAGTCGCTCGGCGGCGGCCTCCATCTTCTCCCGCAGCTGCCTGACAATATCCTTCTTGCCGTAGCGGATCATGCGGATCGCCTCCTGCACGGCGTCGTTGTAGGCTTGGCAGCTGATCTTGCCGCTGCAAACCGCCATACATTTGCCGATATGGGCGTTGAGGCAGGGGCGACCCTTGCCGAAATCCTTGGGGAATTCCTTGCCGCAGCGGGGCAGCAGGAAGCAGTTTTGGGCGGTCTCCACCATCTCCCGCACAGCGAAGGAGGAGGTGAAGGGGCCGATATATTCGGCTCCGTCGTCCTCCTTCTGTAGCGCGGCAGAGAGGCGGGGCCAATCCCCCTTTGTGACCTTGACGTAGCTGTAGCCCTTGTCGTCCTTGAGGAGAATGTTGTACTTGGGGGTGTGGGCCTTAATCTGGCTGGCCTCCAACACCAGCGCCTCAAACTCTGACTGGCAGACGATCACGTCGAAGGTGAAGGCGTGGTTGATCATCTGGGTGACTTTGGTATCGTGGGGGACGCCCTCGCGGAAATACTGTGATACGCGGGTGCGCAGCCGCTTGGCCTTGCCGATATAGATGATGGTATCGGTCTTATCCCGGATGATATACACCCCCGGCAGCAGGGGCAGCATGGTGGCTTTTTTGTAGAGTTCTTGCTTGGTCATAAGGCATCCTTTTTGGAATGTTCCCAGCGTAACAAAAGATAAACGATAGGATAGGCCGCGGGCGGCCTATTAAAACAGGAAAAAGCCGCCGGGCGCAGCTTTTGCGCCGCTCACAAAAAAGGCGGCGGGTCGCCCCGCCGCACAGCTTTTGTTTTGGATTACTCGGCAAAGCCGGAACTGACCAGCTTGACCAGGCCATCGACAGCCGCCTGCTCATCGGCACCATCAGCGATGATGCGGATGGTGGTGCCGCCCACGATACCCAGGCTCAGGACACCTAGCAGGGACTTGGCGTTGACGCGGCGCTCCTCCTTCTCAACCCAGATGGAGGATTTGTACTCGTTGGCCTTCTGGATAAAGAAGGTCGCCGGACGGGCGTGCAGACCAACCTGATTCTCAACGGTAACTTCTTTCACGTACATAGCTATTCTCTCCTACTTTACGAAAATAATATGCCCGGGGTTCTACCGTGGGCGCGACCAGGCGGTAATTGCACAGGGGCCGCCTTGCTTACCTCTATTTTATCCTATTTGTTCGACTTTGTACAGTGAATTTTTGCAAAATTGGCAGGATTCTGTAATTCCGCCAAACCTCAACAGCCTTCTTTGTGCAGATTAACCAGTTTGTTTTCAACAATCTTGTGGATAGGCGACAAAGCCTACCCCGCCGGGCGACTCCTTTCTGCCCGCTACGGCTTACTCCTCCCCCGCCGGGCTGTAGCGCATCAGCAGTTCCCGGCAGCTTTGCAGGCATCCGGGGATTTCTTCCGGCGTCAGAATGTCCGCCACCCCGACGGTCCGGTACCCCATACGGCGGTACAGCGCGATGGCCGCAGCGTTGGTTTCCAGCACGGTCAGGCAGGGCTGCGGATGCTCCGCCAGCTTTTTTCGGGCGAAGTCCAGCAGTTTGGTGGCGATCCCCTGCCCCCGCGCCGCCCGGGTCACGAACAGATGGCCGATGGCCCCGGTTTTGTGGCAGACGCCCACCATGGCGTCCGCCGCCCCCTTTGTGCTGTGTAGGTAGAAGGCCCAACCCTGGCGGCGGTCCTCCTCCAGCTGGAGGAGCATGGCGGCGGGTGTAAGCCCCGCCAGGTATTCCGCGCTGCAAAGGTTTTGGCAGATGGTCTGCCGCCCCTCGGCGAAGAGCGCCGCTGCCGCTGCCCACTGGGATTCCGTCTTGACCAGCTGCGCTTTCTCACCCCGTTTCCACTTGGGAATCTCGGTGATGGGGTGGGTGCGGCACCATTCCTCATAGAGATCCGGCCGTCGGGCGCGGGTGCGGGCCTTGCTCTGAGCGGCGCGCCAAGCGCCGATCTTTTGATGATCCCCTGTAAGCAGAACGGGAGGCACGGCGCGCCCCTCCCACACTTCGGGGCGTGTGTACTGGGGGTACTCCAGCAGGCCATCCCAATGGCTCTCCTCCTGGTAGCCCTTTTCCTCGGCCAGAACGCCGGGCTGCAGGCGCAGCACACTGTCCGCCACCACCAGGCTGGCCAGTTCGCCGCCGGTGAGAACGTAGTCCCCAATGGAGATCTCTTCGTCGGCAAACGCCTCGATCACCCGCTCGTCGATGCCCTCATAATGGCCGCAGACCAACGTCAGAGCGCCGCACTTGGCCAGCCGTTTGGCGGTCTGCTCGTTGTAGGGGGTTCCGGCGGCGGTCAGAAAGACCACATGGGGTTTGCCCCTGCCCTGCTCCCGGCACTGGCGGGCAACCTCCCGCAGGCAGTCGGCAATGGGCTGGGCGTAGAGGACCATGCCGCAGCCGCCGCCGTAGGGGTAGTCGTCGGTCTGCTTCTGTTTATTGTGGGTGTAATCCCGTATCTGGTGGCAGTGGGCTTCAAACAGGCCCTTGGCGGCGGCCCGGCCCAGAATACTGGTGCGGAGGAAACCGTCGCACAGCTCGGGGAACAGCGTCACGATGTCGATGCGCATGGTTCACTCCTTATCGCCGTTGACGGCCTCATCAAACATACCGGGGATGGGCGTCACCATGATGACGCGGCCCTCCACGTCCACCCGGCGGACGAACTCCGGCACGGCGGGCAGGCGGTGTTCCCCACCCCGCGCATCGGTGACAGTGTAGATATCCTGGGCGGCGGGGCGGTCTACATCGGTGAGGGTTCCGTAGAGCGCGCCCGTCCCGGCGTCCCGCACCGCGCAGCCCAGAAGGTCGTCAATAAACCAGCGGCCTTCCGGCAGCCGGGCATCCGCCTTGGCGAAGTAGTAGGTGCGGCCCACCTGAGAGCGGGCGGCGTCCATATCGTCGATGCCCGCCAGCCGCAGCAAAATCATATTGCCCTGGGCGCGCACACTGCGGACGGCGGTCTCGCCGGCGCCTTCCGCAGTGGCATAAAGGCGCTTGAAGCGGGCCAGGAAGTCCGCGCCGTCACACAGAGGCAGGGCCTTCATCTCACCCCGGACGCCGTGGGTGGTAACGATCTTGCAGGCGGGAAGATAGTTTTTCATAGGAACCTCCTGGGGAGTTAGGCGTTGAGGAAAGAACGCTCAGAATAAAGGGCGGCTGCACGGAGGAAAAAGAGGCGGCGGTGTGCCTGCCGGCTTGTCTGGGATGGCCCTTCAAAATCGCGGCGAAGCCGCACCGGCCCCAACTCCCAACCGAAAAAAGCACCCTGCTGTGGGGCAGGGTGCCTTGTGTGTGGTCAGTCGATCTCGACAACGGCTTTTTCGCCCTGGCGGACGGCGGCGGCGCGCACGACCACGCGGATCGCCTTTGCGATGCGGCCCTGTTTGCCGATCACGCGGCCCATATCCGACTCGGCCACCTTCAGGTGGTAAACGACGGTGCCGTCTTCACGCGCGGGGTCAACCGTTACCTGCACCGCGTCCTTGTCTTCCACAAGGCCCTTGGCGACGGCAATCAGCAATTCCTGCATGGTATTTCCTCCCTTTTGGGTATCTGCCTGCACAAATGGGAAACCGCAGCCCGGCTGCGCCTTCCCCCTTAAAGCGGCATTACAGGATTTCAGACTTCTTCAGCAGCACACGGACAGTGTCGGTGGGCTGGGCGCCGTTGGCCAGCCACTGCTTGGCCTTCTCGGCGTCGATCTTGATGACGCTGGGCTCCTTGGTGGGATCGTAGTAACCGATCTCCTCAATGAAGCGGCCATCGCGGGCAAAGCGGCTGTCGGCAACGACAACGCGGTAGAACGGGGCTTTCTTAGCGCCCATGCGGCGCAGACGAATCTTGACCATGTGAAAATTCCTCCAAAATTTATTGTATTCTACTATTTATAGTGTAACCCTGTTGGGGGGATACCGTAACAAAAAAGTTCTGATGCAGTGCGGCGCCGCCGGCAAGAGGAGCGCCGAATCCGCAGGGAATCTTACCATAGGGAGCCGGGTTCAGCGCATACCGCGCAGGTTCAGGCCGCCCAAGCTGCGCATAAAGCCCTTGGGGTTGCGCCGGGCCTTCTTCATCATCTTTTGCATCATCTCAAACTGGCGCAGCAGCTTGTTGACCTCCTCAACGCTGCGGCCGCTGCCCGCGGCTATGCGGCGCTTGCGCTTGGGGTTGATGATCTCCGGCTTGGCCCGCTCGGCGGGGGTCATCGAGTAGATGATGGCCTCGATGTGGGCCAGCGCCTTCTCGTCGATCTGATCGGGGTCGATCTGGGCGCCGCCGGGCAGCATCTGCAGCATGGCCGCCGCGCCGCCCATCTTTTTGATCTGCTGGAACTGGGTCAGCATATCGTTCATATCGAACTTGTTTTCCATCAGGCGGCGGGCGGCGGCCTCGGCCTCCTTATCGTCCTGCACCGCCTGCGCCTTCTCGATCAGCGAGAGGACGTCGCCCATGCCGAGGATACGGCTGGACATACGTGCGGGGTAGAACGGCTCCAAATCGTCCAGCTTTTCACCGGTACCCTGGAAATAGATGGGCTTGCCGGTGACGGCCAGCACCGAGAGAGCCGCGCCGCCGCGGGTATCGCCGTCCGTCTTGGTCAGCACCACGCCGGTGATGCCGATCTTCTCGTTGAAGGTCTTGGCTACGTTGACGGCCTCCTGGCCGGCCATAGCGTCGACGACCAGCAGCGTCTCGTCCACCTCCACGGCTTCCTTGACGCGAACCAGCTCATCCATCAGCGCCTCGTCGATCTGCAGGCGGCCCGCCGTATCCAGGATCACAATGTCATGGCCGTGGTCGCGGGCGTAGGCCATCGCCTTCTGGGCGATGATCTCCGGCTTCTCAGTCCCCATCTCAAAGACAGGCACCCCGGCTTGCTGGCCGACGACCCGCAGCTGATCGATGGCGGCAGGGCGGTAGATATCGCAGGCGACGAGCAGCGGGCGGCGGCCCTGGCCGCGGTAATACTTGCCCAGTTTGGCGGCGTGGGTGGTTTTGCCGTTGCCCTGCAGGCCGCACATCATCAGCACGGTCTGGCCCTTGTTCTTGATGCGCAGATGCTGGGGTTCCTCGCCCCCCATCAGCTTGGTCAGTTCCTCGCTGACGATCTTGACCACCTGCTGGGCGGGGGTCAGGCTCTCCATAACCTCCTGGCCCATGGCCCGGTCGGAGACTTGGGCGCAGAAGTCCTTGGCGACCTTGTAGTTGACATCGGCCTCCAGCAGGGCCATGCGGACCTCGCGCATCGCGGCCTTGATATCGGCCTCGTTCAGCTTGCCCTTGCCGCGCAGCTTCTTAAACACGCCCGAAAGGCGCTCTGTCAATGATTCAAATGCCATCGGGCAGTTCCTCCTGCGTATCCAGACGGTGGATAATCTCCAACATCTCGGTGGTATCCCGCGCGATCTGCGGCACCGGGGTGAACAGACCGCTGTTACAGCAGCGAATCTCCATCACCAGCTGATGCAGACGGTCAAAATCCTCCTGCATGGCCTGGTGGCGGCGGGCGTTCCCCAGTTTGTTTTCCAGGTCGGTGAGGGTTGCCTCGCCGTGCTTGATGGCATCCCGCACGCCCTGGCGGGTGATGCCGTAGTTTTCTGCGATCTCCGCCAGGGAAAGATCCTCGTTGTAGTACATGGTGAGGATCTCCCGCTGCTTGGCGGTCAGGGCAGGGCCGTAGTAGTCCAGCAGGACCGAGAATCCCAAGTCTTTCTGCGGCTTCTGCGCCATGTGGGTCCCTCCTACCGGCCTGCGCCGACCTGCCGGGCGCGCGCCATGTAAAGTATTTTTCTTTACAGCTTTTGAATTATAGCAGACTATGCGGCATATGTCAAGCCTTTTCTCCTAAAATCGTTCAAAAAGTACAGCGACAGGTTCCCGCCCCCGCTTTTGCCCGCACGGCTGGGCGGAAGCGGGCCGGGAGGGGCAGATTCCGCTCTTTCTTATGAAAAAATCATTACGGTTTGGGCGATGGGGGTGCAAAAATCCGGTGCGGTATGCTATAATAAGTTTAGTTTTGTCGAAAGGGGGCGGTCCGCGTGGCGATCTTGGATAGTTACTATCAGGATGTATACCGCTGCCCGGTGGTGAAGCTGAGCGGTTTTTCCGGGCGGCACGGGCTTGCCTCCAGCATTTTGGCATACCTGGATTTTGGCGGCGCCACCGGCACCGCCAAGGACGGCGTGGCCGAAACCATGCTTGCCTTCGCCACCGCCCGCGGCACCCTGAAACCCGGTATGCCGGTGGTGGAGGCCAGTTCCGGCAGCTTCGGCGCGGCGCTGGCCGTCAGTTGTGCCACCACGGGGCATCCCTGCATCCTGGTCGTTTCCAGCAGCCTGCCGCTCAGCCGCCGCCAGCGGCTGCAGTCCCTGGGGGCCAAGATCGTGGTGTGCAACGGCGGCGGGCGGCGCACCCTGGAGCGGGTGGCCGCCGAGACCGCCCAGCGCTACGGCGGTTACTTCACCAATTATTTTGCCAACGACGATAACCCCGAATACCACCGCCGGGTGACGGGGCCGCAGGTCCTAAAGGCCGCCGGGGACTGCATTGACGCCATCGTGGTGGGCGTGGGCAGCGGCGGTACCATTACCGGCGTGGGGGAATACATACGCGCCTGGAACAGCCTGATCCGCATTGTGGCGGTGGAGCCAAGCGAGTGCGCAGCGCTCTCGGGCGGGTTCATCGGCCACCACGGCATCGCGGGCATCGGCGCAGGCTTTGTGCCGGAAAACTACAACCGGTATGTGGTGGATACCGTTCTCAACGTCTCCACCGCCGACGCCGAGCGCGCCGCCAAGGAGGTTCTGAACTTTGACGGCATCCCCGCCTGCACCAGCGCCGGGGCCACCCTGGCGGCGGCCTTGCAGCTGATCGGCGCGGGCAAGGCCAAGCGGCCGCTGTGCATCTTCGCCGGGCGGCGCACCTACGAATAGGCCGGGGAATCTTCGGAAAATCCGGCGCGCCGCCGGCAAGGGGCGCGCCCAGCCCGCAGGGCAGGATTGGTTTGAAGATTCTTCAGACAAAGAAAGGCCCCTATCCCCTGCCATGCGGCGGGGTTGGGGGCCTTTCCTTTTCTCAGAAGCGGGATTTTTTGTAGTTGTATGGGATGCTGGTACCGGCGGCCATGTCCTCTGTCTTTTCCAGGATCAGCCAGTCGTCCATGTTGCCCTGATGGTCAAATTCCAGCGGGGCGATCGCTTCCGCCTGCCGGAAGGCTACCAGGCAGAGGCATTTTCCTCACCTTCCCGCTTTGCGTACCGGGCGGGGCCTACGCTCCGGCAGCTGGGGCCACATAGCCTTTACCATGGCGCACAGCGCTTCCGCGTCGTCCAGAATCGTACAGGGGATCATCGGCCTCCCTGAT
>CAZIVF010000022.1:0-24120 GCA_964542725.1 uncultured Subdoligranulum sp.
GCACTTGCAATTCTGCGCCGGTTAGAGTATAGTAAAGAATAAGAAAAAACGAGGAGGCACAGTATGGCCAAAATCCGGCGAAGCGACCACCCGTCCACCGGGTATCCGCAGCCCGCCCCCGCGCCCGCGTCGGCTGTGCCGGCGCAGCCTGAAGACCCCGCGCCGCGGGAGGGCGGCGGCCATGCCCGGCGCGACCGGCTGTATACCCTGGCAATGTTGGTGTTTGCGGCTCTGTTCCTGGTCAGCGCCGGCATGCTCCTCAAGCGCTTGTGGGAGGACCGTCAGGCGGAGCAGGCGTTTGCCGACCTGGCGTCCCTGATCGATACGCAGGCGGTCTCCGCCCAGTCTGCCGCCGTGACGGGGGAGGAGGAACCCTCCAACGCCGCCAAATTCGCGGCCCTGAAGGAACAGAACGGGGATTTCGTGGGCTGGCTGTCCATCGAGGGGACCAACCTGGACTTCCCGGTCATGCAGACGGCGGCGGACCGGGCGGACTTCTATCTCAAACATGATTTTGACGGCAACTACAGCGACTATGGCGTCCCTTATCTGGACGAGAACTGCACCCTCTCCAATACCGATGCCAGCATGAATCTGGTCATCTACGGCCACAACATGAAGACCGGCACCATCTTCGGCTGCCTCACCGGCTACAAGCAGGCCGCCTACTATGAGGAACACCCCACGATTGAGTTTGACAATCTCTATTTCAGCGGATGCTATGAGGTGTTTGCCGCTTTCGCCATCGATGTGGTGGAGGATACCAGCTTTGTCTACAACACCTACATCAATATGAACCCCGATACCTACGACAGCTTTGTGGAGCAGGCCATTGCCCGCAGCGATATCAAAACCGGCATCACCCCCGCCTACGGCGAGGAACTGCTCACCCTGTCTACCTGCGAATATTCCACCGAGAATGGCCGGTATGTGGTGGTGGCCCGGCGGGTGTACCGCTGAGGGAGCGGCAGCGCATCTTTCGTTTCTTTTGCCAAATCTGCCAAAAAACTTCTGAAATTTTGCAGGGGGGTATTTTCTGCCCTGTTTTCCTTTCGGGACTTGCCGTTTTGCGTCGATTGTGGTATGCTGATACTGCGCGAGCTTCTTGGAGAGCGGCTTATATGGTGTAAGAAACTGGAAAGGGAGAATGCGCGCAGCGGGCGGCCGTTGCCCTTGACGGCCGCCCGTTTTTCTCCTATGGCATTTCGGCGCCGCCCGCCGCCAGGCAGACTGGGGCCGCCGGGCGCATATATTGAACAAGATCGGATCGCAGCGGCGGGCCGGGCGGCGCGCCCGGCGGGACCGCCTGAACCAAGGAGGGACTTTTTATGTGTGGAATCGTAGGCTTTACCGGCACGGCGCAGGCAGCGCCGATCCTGCTGGATGGACTTTCCAAGCTGGAATACCGCGGCTATGACTCGGCGGGCATCGCCGTGCAGAACGCCGCCGGCAAGATCGAGATTGTCAAGGCCAAGGGCCGCCTGAAGGTGCTGAGCGATATGACCGACGGCGGCCAGGCGGTGCCGGGCTGCTGCGGTATCGGCCACACCCGTTGGGCTACCCATGGCGAACCGAGCGCCGCCAACGCCCACCCCCACTATTCCCGCGATGAAAAGATCGCCGTGGTACACAACGGCATCATCGAAAACTATCAGGAACTGAAGGACCGCCTGGCGGCCCGCGGCTTCGCCTTTGTCTCCCAGACGGACACCGAGGTGGTGGCCCAGCTGCTGGATTACTACTACACCGGCGTCTCCGCCGGCGATGCGCTGGATGCCATCGCCCGGATGATGCTTCATGTGCGCGGGTCCTACGCGCTGGGGATCCTCTTTGAGGATCAGCCCGGCGTGGTCTACGCCGTGCGGAAAGACAGCCCGCTCATCGTGGGGAAAGCCGCCGACGGGGCGATCATCGCTTCCGATGTGCCGGCGTTGCTCAAGTACACCCGCACCGTCTATTATATCGACAATCTGGAGATCGCCCGCCTGACCGGCGATTCCATTGAGTTCTTCAATGTCGACAAGGAACCGGTGGAACGGCAGAGCACCACCATCGAATGGGACGCCGAGGCCGCCGAAAAGGGCGGCTACGAGCACTTCATGATGAAGGAGATCCATGAGCAGCCCGCCGCCGTGCGGGATACCATCTCCCCCCGCCTTAAGGAGGGGGAGATCGACCTGAGCGAGCTCTCGCTGGACAAGGAGGCCATCCGCGCCGTCCGCCGCCTGTACATCATAGGCTGCGGTTCCGCCTACCATGTGGGTGTGGCGGCCCGCTATGTGTTTGAGAGCCTGGCCCGCCTGCCTGTGGAGGTGGACGTGGCCAGCGAGTTCCGCTACCGTGACCCGGTGCTGGAGCAGGATTCCCTGGCCATCGTCATCAGCCAGAGCGGCGAGACCGCCGACAGCCTGGCCGCCCTGCGCGCCTGCAAGGAGAACGGCGTGCGCACCATCGGCATCGTCAATGTGGTGGGATCCTCCATCGCCCGTGAGGCGGATGCCACACTGTACACCTGGGCCGGGCCGGAGATTGCCGTCGCCACCACCAAGGCCTACAGCACTCAGCTGGCGGCCTGCTACCTGCTGGCCACCGAGTTCGCCCGGGTGCGAGGCACCCTGGCGGAGGGCCAGTATGAGCAGCTGGTGGCCGAACTGGAGGCCCTGCCCGATAAAATCGAAAAGACGCTGGCCGACAAGGAGCGCATCCAATGGTTCGCCAGCAAGTATGCCAACGCCCACGACGTTTTCTTCATTGGCCGCGGGCTGGACTACGCCGTTGCGCTGGAGGGCAGCCTGAAATTCAAGGAGATCAGCTACATCCACTCGGAGGCTTTCGCCGCTGGCGAGATGAAGCACGGCCCCATCTCGCTCATCGAGAAGGGAACGCTGGTGGTGGGGGTGCTCACCCAGCCCGATCTGTTTGAGAAGACTGTCTCCAACCTGGTGGAGGCCAAGAGCCGGGGCGCTTTCCTGATGGGCCTGACCAGCTACGGCAACTACAGCATTGAGGACAGCGCCGGCTTCACCGTCTATGTTCCCAAGACCGATCCCCATTTTGCCACCAGCCTTTCGGTGATTCCCCTGCAGCTGCTGGCCTACTATGTAAGCTGCGCCAAGGGCCTGGATGTGGATAAGCCCCGCAACCTGGCAAAAAGCGTCACGGTGGAGTAAGCTCCGGCAGAATTTACCAGCGCTCCCGTGGGCGCAGAACGCCGGCTTTGTGCGCTGCGGCGGCAAAAATGCCCCGGGTTTGTGATATACTAATCAGAAAGACCCGGGCTGGCGCCGGGGCCTGCCTTATCATGCGATTTGGGATGTAAGATATGAAACAGGAAAATCAACAACTTATCAAGGGCCTACCGCGCCGTCTGGCGCTGATGGCGCTGGACTGCGGCCTGATCGCACTGTGCTACTGGCTGGCGATTATTCTCCGGTTCGACAGCGGCGAGGCGTATCTGCGCCCGGGGGTCATCCTGACCTTCGCGCGGTATATGCCCTATATCCTGCTTTGTTATATGGTGATCTTCTGGTTCGGCGGCCTCTATGAGATCATGTGGAAATACGCCGGTATGCGGGATCTGGCCCGCCTGCTCTGCCTTTCGGGGCTGTCCACCGGGGTCATCATGCTGGCGGATCTTCTTTCCAGCGGCGTGCTGTACCGCACGGTGCTCACCATCGGCGCGTTGCTCAACACGGCGGCCATCGCCGGGGTGCGCTTCCTCTGGAGGCTGATCCAAACCCTGCGGGAATCCAACGCCTCTGATGAGGAACTGGCCAACAACACCCCGCTGCTCATCGTGGGCGCGGGCAACGCGGGCGCCTGGGCGGTCAACCTCTGCAAGAGCAAGAACCAGAGCTTTGGCCGTCCCGTCTGCATCGTGGACGACGACCTGACCAAAAAGAACCTGCGCGTGCAGGGGGTGCCGGTGCGGGGGACCATCTCGGATATTCCGGAACTGGTGCGCAAGTACCATATTATGGAGATCGTCATCGCCATCACCACCCTCAAGGGGGACCGCCTGCGGGAGATCATCAACCTCTGCAACGCCACCCACTGCCGGGTGCGGATGCTCTCCGACCCCCACGCGGTGGACGAGAGCGGCAACCCCCTGGGGGCGGGCTTCCGTGAACTGAACACGGCGGACTTCCTCTCGCGCGATGAGATCCAGCTGAACAACGCCCAGATCTCGGAATATCTGCATGATAAGATCGTGCTCGTCACCGGCGGCGGCGGTTCCATCGGCAGTGAACTCTGCCGCCAGATCATGCGCTACCAGCCCAAGAGGCTGCTTATCTTTGATATCTATGAGAACTGCGCCTATGAGCTGGAGACCGAACTGCGCAACAAGTACGGCGCCGACGCGCCCATCATCACGCTGATCGGTTCCGTACGGGAAAAACGCCGCCTGGACGAGGTGTTTGAGACCTACCACCCCTCGGTGGTGTTCCACGCGGCGGCTCACAAGCATGTGCCGCTGATGGAGGTCAGCCCGGCGGAGGCGGTGAAAAACAACGTCTTCGGCACCAAAAATCTTTTGGCTTCGGCGGCGGAACACGGTGTGGAGCGGTTCGTTCAGCTCTCCACCGATAAGGCAGTCAACCCCACCAACGTCATGGGCTGCACCAAGCGCATCTGCGAGATGCTGATCCAAACCTTCTCGATGCACACCGATATGACCTGTGTGGCGGTGCGGTTCGGCAACGTGCTGGGCAGCCACGGTAGCGTGATTCCCTTGTTTGAGGAGCAGATCCGCCGGGGAGGTCCCGTCACCATCACCCATCCGGATATCGTGCGCTATTTCATGACCATCTCGGAGGCCGCCCAGCTGGTGCTGCAGGCGGGCGGCCTGGCCAAGGGCGGCAGCATCTATGTGCTGGATATGGGCGAGCCGGTGCGCATCATGGACCTGGCCACCCGGCTGATTCGCTTCTACGGCTACGAGCCGGGGGTCAACATGCAGATCAAGATTACCGGCCTGCGCCCCGGCGAAAAGCTCTACGAGGAACTGCTGATGGACTCGGAGCAGAACAAGATGGGGAAGACCGCCCACAGCAAGATCTTCATCGCCCCGCCCATGAAGATCGATCTGGCGGAGTTCTACACCGGCCTGCAGGAACTGCAGTGCTGCGCGGAGCACAACGATGAGCATGTGGTGGAGCAGTTGCAGAAGCTGGTGGGAACCTACCACCCCAACCGCAAGGTGAAGGAGGACCATACCGTGGTGGCCGCCACTGGAAACACCGCGATCTTTGCCAAGGACGACCTGCAGAAGGCGTTGGCGGCATCCAAGGAGGGATGATCTATGTACCGTACCCATGTCAAGCGCTGGCTGGACTTTCTGCTCTCGCTGGCGGCCTGCATCGTGCTGGCCATCCCCATGGCGTTCATCGCTCTGTGGGTCAAGGCGGATTCCCCGGGGCCGGTCTTCTTCCGGCAGCGGCGTGTGGGGGTGCGCAAGCGGCATTTCAATATCCTCAAGTTCCGCACCATGCGGGGCGATACCCCCCACGACGTACCCACCCATCTGCTGAAAGACCCCAACTCCTATATCACCAAAAGCGGGGCCTTCCTGCGCAAGACCAGCCTGGATGAACTGCCCCAGATCTACAATATCCTCCTGGGCGAAATGTCCATCATCGGCCCGCGCCCGGCGCTGTACAACCAGTATGACCTGATCGAGGCGCGGGATGCCGTACACGCCAACGATATCCGCCCCGGCCTGACCGGCCTGGCCCAGGTCAACGGCCGCGACGAGCTGCCCATCGATGTGAAGGCCCGCTATGACGGTGAATACGCCGCCAACATCACCTTCCGGGGGGATGTCTCCATCTTTTTCCGCACCATCGGCTATGTTTTCAACCGCAGAGGCGTGGTGGAGGGCGGCACCGGCGCCCTGGAGAGAAGCAAAAAATAAAGCCCTTTCCTTGCGCATCCCAGGGGCAATCGTCAAAATTACCAATGATTTCCCCGCCAAATTGACCTTTGACGGGGGCTTTTGTTCATCGGGAAACAAAATTACACAAGAAAATATTGCTTTTTTTGTTAGAATATGTTGCAAAAGTCAAGTTAATTGTGTAAAATATACATCAGGGACGTTCCGGTTTGGGGCAAGTTCACAAGCGGTGTTTTGACAAAGCGCATCTGCAAGAAGGAGAGTCAATTATGGCGAACAGGGTATTCCAAAACGTGGTGTACCAGATGAAGGACGCAGTCGACCGGGTCGTGGGCGTGGTGGATGAGACCGGCGCTGTCATTTCCTGCTCGGAACTGGGGCAGATCGGTGAGATGCGAGAGGGCTTTGCGGCCGCCCGCCTGACCGCCGGCGACGCCTTTGTGCGGGACGGCTATGCCTACCACCAGTTTTCCAACGCAAAACACAACGACTATGCGGTCTTTGTGGAAGGCACCGATACCACGGCAGAGCAGTTTGCGGCCATGCTGTCCATCAGCCTGCAAAGCATCAAGCAGTACCACGACGAGAAGTTCGATAAGACAAACTTCATCAAGAACGTCGTGCTGGATAACATTCTGCCCGGCGATATCTATGCCAAGGCCCGGGAACTGCATTTCGTCTCGGACGAGCAGCGGGTGGTCCTTCTGGTGCGGGTGACATCCGGCAACGACATCTCGGCCTACGATGTGGTCAGCAGCCTTTTCCCGGATAAGCAGAAGGACTTTGTCTTCAATATCAGCGAGACTGACACTGTGCTGGTTAAGGAGATCCGCCAGGAGAACAGCACCCGCGATATGGAAAAGCTGGCCACCTCCATCGTCGATACCCTTCAGGGGGAGCATTATATCAAGGCTGTGGTGGGCATCGGCACCCCCATCAGCAACATTAAGGATCTGGCCTCCAGCTTTAAGGAAGCCCAGATCGCGCTGGAGGTGGGCAAGGTGTTCGACACCGAGCGCCAGGTCGTCAGCTATGACCACCTGGGGATCGCCCGCCTGATCTACCAGCTGCCCACCACCCTCTGCGAAGCCTTCCTCAAGGAGGTCTTCAAGCAGGAAAGCATCGATTCCCTCGATCAGGAGACGCTGTTCACCATCCAGCGCTTCTTTGAGAACAATCTGAACGTCTCTGAGACCAGCCGGGGTCTCTTCGTCCACCGCAACACCCTGGTTTACCGCCTTGAGAAGATCCGCAAGCTCACCGGCCTGGATCTGCGCAACTTTGACGATGCCATTATCTTCAAGGTGGCCCTGATGGTTAAAAAGTACCTCTCGTCCAATCCGGCCAAGTATTGAGCCCGGCGCTGCCCCGGTATTTTTTTACAAAACCTTCACAAACGGCGCTGCCCTGCGGGGCAGCGTCCTTTTTTTGCCCGGCAATCGGTCGGAAAAACTTGACGCGGCGGCACATTCATGGTACTTTATTATATGTATCATTATGTATATCGCTACGGCAGGCAGGCCCCGCTGCCGGCAGGGCAGGGAAGTGCCAACCCAAACAGGAGCAAGCAACATGATCGATTTTGAACAAGTCAGCAAGACGTATGAGACCCACAACGATGAGAATGTGGCGCTGGAAGATGTCAGCCTGCACATCGACGAGGGGGAGTTTGTCTTTGTCCTCGGCCATTCCGGGGCGGGCAAGTCTACCTTCATCAAACTGATGCAGATGGAGGAAAAACCCACGGAGGGCCGTATCATCATTAACGGCCAGGATCTGACCAGGATTAAGCGCCGCAAGGTCCCGTACCTGCGCCGGGAGATGGGCGTCGTCTTCCAGGATTTCCGCCTGATCTCCACCATGACAGTCTATGAGAACGTGGCCTTTGCCATGCGCGTGACCAACATCTCCACCAAAAAGATCAAGGCCCGGGTTCCCTTTGCCCTCAGCCTGGTGGGACTGGAGGATAAGATGGACCGCCTGCCGGACGAACTTTCCGGCGGCGAGCAGCAGCGCGTGGCGGTGGCCCGCGCCCTGGTCCACGGCCCCAAGATCATTATTGCCGACGAACCCACCGGGAACCTGGACCCTGAGATGAGCATGGATATCATGCAGCTGTTTGAGGCCATCAACAAGGTGAACATTACCGTTGTCGTTGTGACCCATGAACACCAGCTGGTTCACCGGTTGGCCTCCAAGTACCACAACCGGGTCATCACGCTGGCCCATGGGCTGGTCAAGTCCGATACCGCCCACCCGGAGGTGGCCGAGGAGTACGCCGCCATCGCGGCGGCCCGCGGCTACAACGATGAGGAAGAATTTGTTTGATTGACAAGGAGGCCGCGGAATGCGTTTTTCCAGCTTTACATATCTGGTCGGTCAAGGTCTGCACAACCTGCGCGCCAACCGGCTGATGACCTTTGCCTCGATGGGCGTTCTCACCGTCTGTATGCTGCTCATCGGCGCCGCCTCGCTGCTGGGGGTCAACATCGACGCGATGGTGGAATACATCGGCGACCAGAACGAGACGGTGGTTTACATGAACCCCGGCGCCAGTGAGGAGCAGCTGGCGGCCGCCGACGCCGCGATCCGGGCCACCCCCGGCGTGGTCAGTGTGACCTATGTCTCCCCCGCAGATGTGCTGGATATCTACGGCGATATGCTGAAGGATTACACAAATCTGTGGGACGCTTTCAGCAGCGACAACCCTTTCCAGGCAAATTACCGCGTGGCGATCGACAACCCCGAGAATATTGAGCAGGTCTCGGCGCAGCTCAAGACCATCGACGGTGTCGAGACAGCCATTGCGCCGCTGGAGCTTTCCCGCATTTTTATATCGCTGCAGAAAGTGATCACCTGCGTCAGCTACGGCCTGGTGGTGGTGCTGGCGCTGGTCAGCGTGGTGGTCATCAACAACACCATCAAGATTACCGTCTTCAATCGCCGCAAAGAGATCAATATCATGAAGCTGGTGGGCGCCACCAACGGTTTTATCCGCTTCCCCTTCTTTGTGGAGGGGGTCACATCGGGCCTGATCTCGGCGGCGGTCTCCAGCGGCATCATATGCGGCGCCTACTACGCCCTGACCCGCTGGTACGTGGAGAATCCCACCAACCTGTCCCAGATGTTCGGAGGCGCCTTGGTTCCGCTGGAGGAGGTCTGGTACTACATCGTGGGCGGGTTTGTGCTCTTTGGCTTTGTGCTGTGCGGTCTGGGTACCGCCACCAGCATCCGCAAGCATCTGAAGGTGTGATAAGATGGCAAGAATGAAAAAGATAAAGAAGTCCCTCTCGCTGCTGCTGGCCGGCATGATGGCGGTCTCGCTGGCATTCTCCGCCGCCGTGCCTGCCTATGCGGACGACCGCCGGGATCAGCTGGAGGCCGAAAAGAACGCAGCCCAGGCCGAACTGGATAAAATTAATGAGCAGCAGAAGGAAAACGAGGAGATCAAGAGCAACGCCGAGGAACTGAAGGCGCAGTTTGAGCAGCAGAAGAGCCTGATCCTGAGCCAGATCGGCACCCTGAATGAACAGATTGCCTATATCGAGGAGCAGATCTACATCAAGGAGGGCGAGATTAACGACAAGCAGGCCGAGATCGAGCAGAAGCAGGCGGAGTACGACGCCCGCTGGACAGGCTTCAAGGAGCGGATGCGCGCCATGCAGAAGCTGAACGACGGCGGAGCCATCGCGCTACTTTCCAGCGCTACCAACCTGTATCAGCTGCTGACCTTCGCCCAGACACTGAAGCAAATCACCAATAAAGATGAAGAGATCTGCCAAGAACTGGAGAATCAGCGCATCGAACTGGACAACGAGAAGGCAAACCTGGAGGAGATGAAGGCCGGGCTGGAAGCCGACCAGACCGACCTGCAGAACCAGACCGACCAACTGAACAGCAAAAAGGCCGAGTTGGCCGCCAGCATCCAGAAGCAGGACGAGACCATCTCGGCAGCTGACGCCAACCAGCAGGCCCTGGAATTGGCTGAGGCGGAGGCCCGCGCCCGGGTGGACGAGGCCGCTAAGGAATTGGACGATTACCTGAATTCCCAGGTGCAGCAGTACGGCGATGCAGCCATCACCTGCTCCCTGAATTTTGGCCCCGCTCTGCCCACCTACACCTATATTTCCTGTGTGTTCGGCGTCGGCGGCCACCGTGGCACCGACTTTGCCGCCCCCGGCGGTACGGCCATCTACTCGGTGGGGGACGGCATCGTCACCACCGCAGGCTACCATTACAGCTGGGGCTACTATGTGCAAGTCTACCACGGCAAGGACGACCAGGGTAACACCTACGCCACTCTGTACGCCCACATGAATGGCAGCCCTGCGGTCAGCGCCGGGCAGACCGTCAGCAAGGGAACAACCCTGGGCTATGTGGGCTCCACCGGCAACTCCACCGGTAACCATCTGCATCTGGAAATGAAGATCAACGGCGTGCTGGTCAACTCCGCCTCCTACGTCCCGCACTGACCGCCCTTTCATACTCTACACCGAAGAGGGGGAAACCTATGAAACCGCAGAAACCCAAAACCTTTGTGCGTGTGCTCTGCCTGGCCATCGCCATCCTGATGGTGCTGGGCCTGGTGTCCACCGTTCTGCTTTCCATTTTGTAAATCCCGCCGCATGAAGGAGCCATATCTATGAGCAAAAAAGTCAGCATCAGTGTAGCTGCCACCGTCACCATCATCGCTATGGCGGTGACTTTCTCGGTCACTATGTCCGTCTCGATGAATATGTTCAACAACACCGTCTCCAGCGTCAAAAGCAGGGAGCAAATGTACAATAAACTCTCAGAGATAGACCGCTTTGTGCGTGCCAACGAATATTTTACCATCAATGATGATACCCTCAACGATACCCTTGCCTCCGGCTATATGCTGGGTATCAGCGATAAATATGCCCGCTACTACTCCGCTAAAGCGTACGCCGAGCGGGTCAGCGTGGCTTCCGGCAAGCTGCTGGGGATCGGGGTGGAAGTCATCAACGACGCATCCTCCGGCTACGGCCGCATCATCCGCGTCTATGAGAATTCCCCCGGCAGCGAGATCGGCCTGCAGGTGGACGGTTTTATCACGTCGGTGGACGGCGTCAGCACCCGCACCATGACAGATACCGCCGCCATCACCTCCGCCCTGCTGGGGGAGGAGGGAACCACCACGACGATCACCTACCTGGGGCTGGATAAGCAGGAGCAGACGTTGGATATCATCCACTCCAACTATACGGTACCCACCATCCGCGCCCAGATGATCGGCAACTGCGGCTATCTGGACATCGACTCCTTTGCCAGCGGCACGGCGGCGGAGTTCAAGAACGCCGTGGAGAACCTGCTGGACCAGGGGGCGGCCAGTCTGGTGTTCGATCTGCGGGATAACAGCGGCGAAAACCTCAACGCCGCTCTTGTCGCTGCCGATTATTGCGTACCCGCTACCGGGGTCATCGCCCAGAGTCAGGATCGGGATGGCAATATTGAGGACCTGCGTAAGTCCGATGAGCAGGAGATCACCGTTCCCATGGTCTGTCTGGTCAACGGTAGCACGGCGGGCGGCGCGGAACTTTTCGCCAACGCGCTGCGCAAGATGGGTGGCGCCAGCTTGGTCGGCTCCACCACCGCCGGCAAGGGCGTGGTGATGAGCGATGCACGCAGCCTTTCGGATGGCAGCGCGATCTATATCACCATTGGGATCCTGCTGGATAATGAGGGTCAGACCTGGAACGAAAGCGGCCTGACCCCCGATGTGGATGCCGCCCTCTCCGCCGATGAGCAGAACAATTACTACAATTTCACTGTCGACACCGACCCGCAGATCGCCCGCGCCCTGGCCGCCGCCAACACTTTGGCCGGCCAGTGAGGACGGAGCACGCTGCGCTGCCTGCCGGCGGGGGCGGCTGTCCGGCCCCCGCCGCTTTGCCCGGGCGGCTCCCTGCCGTACTCGCCTGACCATGCCCCCACAATGAAAGGACTGCCATGCCCGCACTCACCGATCTGTCCACCATCCGCGGCCTCTGCGCGCGGTATGATTTCGCCCTCTCCAAGGGATTTGGGCAGAATTTCATCATAAACCCCGGCATCTGCCCCCGCATTGCCGAGGCCGCCGGCCTTGCCCCCGGCTGGGGGGCGCTGGAGATTGGCCCCGGGATCGGCGTCCTCACCGAGCAGCTCTGCCGGCGGGCAGACAAAGTGGTCTCCATCGAGGTGGACAAACGCCTGCCGCCGCTCCTGGCCGAGACGATGGCCGGGTATGATAACTTCAAGCTGGTGCTGGACGATGTGCTCAAGGTGAATCTGCGCAGCCTGCTGGCCGAGGAGTTTGGGGAACGGCCGGTGGCGGTCTGCGCCAATCTGCCCTACTACATCACCAGCCCCATTCTGATGCGCCTGCTGGAGGAAAAACTGCCCATCCGCAATATCACCGTCATGGTGCAGAAGGAGGCCGCACAGCGCCTCTGCGCCGCCCCCGGCAGCCGGGAAGCGGGGGCGATCAGCTACGCCGTGGCCTACTACGCCCAGCCCAAACTGCTCTTCACTGTGCAGCCGGGCAGCTTCTACCCGGCACCCAAGGTCACAAGCGCGGTCATTCGGCTGGATGTGCGCGCCGCCCCGCCGGTTCAGATCCCCGGCGGCGACGAAGCCGGTTATTTCCGTCTGATCCGGGCGGCTTTCTCTCAGCGCCGCAAAACCGCCGCCAACGCCATCGCCAACGGCCTCGGCCTGCCAAAACCCCAGATCGCCGCCGCTCTGGAGGCCGCCTGCCTGGACCCCCGCCTGCGCCCTGAGCAGCTGACCCTGCAGGACTACTGCGCCCTGCAAAACGCATTGACAAACCTGCTGTGAGTATGCTACAATAACCAAAGTCCGCTGGCATAGCTCAACTGGCAGAGCAGCTGATTTGTAATCAGCAGGTTGCAGGTTCGATTCCTGTTGCCAGCTCCAGCAAAAAGCCGCGATCTATGGTTTTAGCCGTGGATCGCGGTCTTTTTCACTGTGTTGCACACTTTAGGCCCTGAAAAAAGCGGCGCAGGGCCGCCGCTCCCTTGACGAGCGGCGGTGCGCGCGCTATACTGGCATTAACGGGGCGGCCCCGTCGGGATGGACCGCTGCCAGCCGGCGGGGAAGAAGCGGCGGAGGCGCAGCCTCCGGCGTTCCGGCGCCGCCGGGCGGCTATAGCAAAAACCGGTCCCTCCGGCAGGAGGGACGCATCAAGCAAGGGCTTCCCAAAGCCGGAAAGGAATACAGATGGAAAAGCAACACAAGGGGGCCGCATGGGTTCCCCACGCGGAAATTGAGGCCGAGCAGGTCGCACCCGGCGTACAGCGGCGGGTGCTGGCCTACGGAGCCGACGCTATGTGCGTGGAAAACGTCTTTGAGACCGGCGGCGTGGGGGCAATGCACAGCCATCCCCACACCCAGGTGACTTATATTGTCTCGGGCCGATACCGTTTCACCATCGGGGAGGAGACCCGCGAGGTAGGCCCCGGCGATACCCTCCTGAAAGAGAACGGCGTCGTTCACGGCTGCACCTGCCTGGAGGGCGGGGTCATGCTGGACTTCTTCAGCCCCATGCGGGAGGACTTTGTGTGAGACGGCGGCGGCAAGTAAAACACGCCGCCGCGCCCGGCAGGCCGGCTCCAAACAGCCTCTTCTGACAAAACGCGCCGCCATCCCTGCCCAGGGTGGCGGCGCGTCCGCTTATTTGGCTGTTCTGTGGGCCTGGCCCCTTCCCCAAAAGGGTTCAGAGCAGCGCTACACCGCCGGCGCGGCAGGCCTGGAGGGTCTCCTCGTCCCACAAGCTGACCTGTACCTCGCCCACATGGGCCTTGCCCAGCAGCAGCATGCACAGGCGGCTTTGGCCGATGCCGCCGCCCATCGTCAGCGGCAGGGCGCCATCCAACAGCAGCTTGTGGAAGGGCAACTCCGCCCGTTCGGGGCAGCCTGCCTCGGCCAGCTGGCGGCGCAGCGCGGCGGCGTCCACCCGGATGCCCATGCTGGAAAGCTCCAGTGCGCAGCCCAACGGTTTATGCCAGAAAAGGATATCGCAGTTCAGCGTCCAGTCGTCATAGTCGGGGGCGCGACCGTCGTGCTTTTGGCCGCTCTTCAGCGCACCGCCGATCTGCATGATGCAGACGGTCTGGTATTTCTCCACAAAGGCGTTCTCCCGCTCTTTGGGGGAAAGACCGGGGTAAAGATCCTCCAACTCCTGGGCGGTCACAAAGATCACATTGCGGGAAAGACGGATCTTTTTCAGCGCCGGGAATTTCCAGCGCAGTTCGTCGGAGGTGGCGCACACCGCATCCACAATATCCCGCACAGTGTCCTGCAGGAAGGGGAGAGTGCGCTGCTTCTCGGTGATGACGCGCTCCCAGTCCCACTGGTCAACATAGATGCTATGCAGGTTGTCCGGCTCCTCATCGCGGCGGATGGCGTTCATATCGGTCACAAGCCCCTGGCCGGGCCGGAATCCGTACTGGTACAGGGCGTACCGCTTCCACTTCGCCAGGCTGTGTACCACCTCGGCGTGGCCGTCCAGGCAGGGTACGTCAAAGGCGACGGGGCGCTCCACGCCGTTCAGGTCGTCGTTCAGGCCGCTGCCCTGCAGAACGAACAGCGGCGCAGTCACCCGCTTCAGGTGCAGCGCGGCGCAGAGCTTCTCCTGAAAGATGGTGTTGGCCAGGCCGATGGCCTTCTGTGTGTCGTACAGCCCCAGCAGGCTGCGGTAGTTCTTCGGAATGATCGTGTTCGACATACTTTCCCCTCATTTCCCATTGATGCAACACCCCCATTATACCGCCCCGCCGCCCCCGCGTCAAATAAAAGATAGGCAGGGCCGCAGACCCCGTCGGTACGCCTTTGCCGCTGCCGCGGATGGGGCCGTTCTCTTTTTCAGAAATACAAGGCTCGCTCTCACGCCTTGGCGAACTGGCTCTCATACAGGTTCGCGTAGAACCCGCCCCGGGCCAGGAGTTCGTCGTGGGTGCCGCGCTCGATGATGTTGCCGGCCTTCATCACCAGGATCTGGTCGGCGTTTTTGATGGTGGACAGCCGATGCGCCACGATAAAGCTGGTGCGCCCCCGCATCAATTCCTCAAAAGCGTCCTGCACCAGCACCTCGGTGCGGGTGTCGATGCTGGAGGTAGCCTCGTCCAGAATCAGAATGGGCGGCCTGCGCAGCATCACGCGGGCGATGCAGAGCAGCTGCCGCTGGCCCTGGCTGATGTTGCCGCCGTCCTCGGTGATCAGGGTATCGTACCCCTGGGGCAGGCGGCAGATAAAGCTGTGCGCCCGCGCCTTCTTGGCTGCCTCCACGATTTCCTCCCGGGTGGCATCCGGCTTGCCGTAAGCGATATTGTCGGCCACGGTGCCGGCCTTGAGCCAGGTCTCCTGCAGAACCATGCCGAAATTGGCCCGAAGTGAATCGCGGGTGACGGAATCGATGGGATGGCCGTCCACTTTGAGCGCGCCGCCGCCAATCTCGTAGAACCGCATCAGCAGGTTGACCAGGGTCGTTTTGCCGCAGCCGGTGGGGCCGACCAGGGCGATGCGCTGGCCCGGCCAGGCCCGCAGGTTCATGTCCTCGATCAGCGGCACGTCGGGCTGATAGCGGAAGCCGACGTGCTCAAACTCCACGCTGCCCGCGCCGTGGCGCAGGACCTCGGCGTCGGGGGCGTCCGGAAGGATGGGCGTCTCGTCGATGAGGTCAAAGACCCGCTGGGCGCAGGCCAGAGCGTTCTGCAGTTCGGTCATCACGCCGGAAATATCATTGAAAGGCTTGGTGTACTGGTTGGCGTAGTTGAGAAAGACCGAGAGCTCGCCCACCGTGATGCCGCCGCCAATGGCCACGAAAGCCCCCAAAATGCCCACCGCCGCATAGACCAGCGCGTTGACGAACCGGGTGCAGGGGTTGACCAGCGAGGAGAAGAAGACCGCCCGCACGCCGCAGGCTTGCAGATCACGGTTGATGGCGCCGAAGCGGGCCTCGGCGCGCTGCTGGTAGCCGAAGGCGTGAACCAGGTGTTGGTTGCCCACCAGTTCCTCCACCAGGCTGGTCATCTCGGCGCGTGTCTCGCTCTGCACACGGAACATCGAGTAGGTGTGCTCGGCGATGAAGCGGGCCGCAAAGATGGACAGCGGCGTCAGGCAGACCACCACCAGGGCAATGCGCCAATCCACAAAGAGCATCACCCCCAGGGTGCCGAAGATGGTCAGCAGACCGGTGAACAGCTGGGTGAAGCCCATCAGCAGGCCGTCGCTGAATTGCTCCACATCGGTGGTGATGCGGCTGATGGTGTCGCCGGGGCGGTGGGCGTCGATATAGTTCAGCGGCAAAATTTCCAGATGCTCAAAGGCCTGCACCCGGATATCCCGCACCACCTGGAAGGTGATGCGGTTGTTGACCACGCTCATCAGCCATTGAGAGAGAGCGGTCACGCAGATGGTGGCGGCCAGCAGCACCGCCAACCGCCCAAGGGCGGCGAAATCCACCTGGCCGGGGCCTACGATATCATCCACAGCCTTGCCGGTGAGCACCGGGGCCAGCAGAGTGGAGACAACGGTCACTGTCGACAAAAGCAAGGTCAGCGCCACCGAGCCGCCGTAGGGCCGGATCAGCGCCAGTACCCGCCGGATGGTGGCCCTGGTGTTTGCCGGGCGGCTGCTGTTCTTATTGTTCTGCTTGCTCATAGGGTTTTCGCCACCTCCTCCTTGCTGATCTGGCTCAGGCAAATCTCACGGTAAACGCCGCAACTTTGCAGCAGTTCGGCGTGGGGGCCGCTGCCCACCAGAGCACCGTCGTCCAGCACCAGGATACGGTCGGCCCGTTGCACCGCCGCCGCCCGCTGGGATACGATGAACACCGTCATGCCGGCGGTCTTCTCTTTGATGGCCCGGCGCAGCGCCGCGTCGGTGGCAAAATCCAGCGCCGAGGAACTGTCGTCCAAAATCAGGATCTGGGGCTTGGGGACCAGCGCGCGGGCGATAGTCAGCCGCTGCCGCTGCCCGCCGGAAAAATTGCGCCCGGCGGTCTCCACCGGTTCGTCCAGACCGCCCGGCTTGCCGCGCACAAAGTCCGCCGCCTGGGCAATCTCCAGCGCTGCCCAGATCTCCTCGTCGGTGGCGCCGGGGGCGGCCCAGCGCATATTGTCCCGGATGGTGCCGGTGAAGAGCATCGCCTGCTGGGGGACCACCCCCACCAGGCGGCGCAGCTGGGCAAAACCGTACTGCCGCACATCATGGCCGAAAAGGCTGACCTGCCCGGCGGTGGTATCGTAAAAGCGGGGGATCAGGTCGATCAGGGTGGATTTGCCGCTGCCGGTGCCGCCGATCACGCCGATGGTCTCGCCGGGCGCAACGTCGAAGCTGACGCCTGCCAGCGAGGGCGCGCCTGCACCCCGGTAGCGGAACTCCACGCCCGCAAAGACCACGGCAGGCGCGCCGTCCGCCGGCATCAGGTCGCCGGCGGCGGGATCGGGCATGGTGGTGGGGGTGCTCAAAATCTCGTTCACGCGGACGCCGCTGGCCAGCGCCCGGGTCACGGAGATGACCAAATCGGCCATCCGCAGCAAATTGGTCAGGATCTGGCCCATATAATTGATGAGGGCCAGCACCTCGCCCTGGGTCAGGACGCCGGCGTCAACCTCCAGACCGCCCTGCCACAGCAGCGCCACAATTCCCAAGTTGATGATAAGGTAGGTCAGCGGGTTGAGCAGCGCCGAAATCCGCCCTGCCGCCAGCTGGATATGCTTCAGGTGGTCGTTGGTGCGGGTGAAAGCCTCGATCTCGTCCGCCTGGCGGGCGAAGGCTCGCACCACCCGGGCGCCGACGTAATTCTCCCGCGTCAGCAGGGTAACTTTGTCCAGGGAGTTCTGAGCCTGGTGGTAGATGGGAACGGTGGCCCGCATGATGAAAAAGATCACCAGAGAGATCACCGCCGTGACCCCCAGGAACAAAAGAGTCAGCCGGGGGCTGATGCCGAAAGCCATAATCAGCGCCCCGATGACGATGAAGGGGGAGCGCAGCAGCAGCCGCAGCGTCATGTTGACGCCGTTCTGCACCTGGTTGACGTCGCTGGTCATGCGGGTCACAAGCGTGGGGGTGCCGATGCCGTCCAGCTCACTGTAAGATAAGGTGCCGATGTGGCGGAACAGATCCCCCCGCAGCGCCGTGCCGAAGCCCAGAGCCGCCTTGGCGGCGAAATACTGGGCGGTCAGGCTGCTGGCCAAGCCCACCACCGCCAGCAGAACCATCAGGCCGCCCTGGCGGAAGATGTACCCGCTGTCGCCGTTTTTGATGCCCACGTCGATGATGTTGGCCACCACCAGCGGTACCAGAAGCTCAAAGCAGGCTTCCAGCATCTTAAACAGCGGCGCCAGCAGGGTCTCCTTCTCGTACCCTCGGATATAGCGCAGCAATTTTCTCATGGGTCTCACTCTCCTGTACACAATCGCGGCCAAACGTCGGGCAGGGCCGGCGAATAGTATTATAGCATACCCCATCTCTTTTGTCATCGTTCACTTTCGATGATTATTTACCCCACAACCGCCTATACTGGGCTAAGGAAGCTCTGCAACCATCCGGCGCGCTAAGCCCGCAGGGCGGAATGGATGGAGGGCTTCCCGAAGACGAAGTTTTTGCAGGGGGAGAGTCAGATGCTCAATTTTTATAAAGGTTTTTCCCGTGCGGCAAGCCGCACCGTTGCCACGGCGCTCAGGATCGCGGGCCGGCAGGGATGCACCGCCGCCGACACCGGCCATCTGCTGCTGGCAATGCTGCAAACGGCCCGCGGCCCGGCGGTGGAATTCCTGCGCCGCAAAAATGTGACAGAGTCGGCTCTGTATGAGTGCGCGGCCCGGCGCAGCTGCACCGGCCGCCCCGTCCGCCTGCGGGACCGGGATCTGGCGCCCGAGACCCGCAAGGCGATGGAGTTCGCCGTGCTTGGCGCCCACGCCGCCCGGGCCGCCAAGGCGGAAAACGAGCATCTGCTCTGCGCCATGCTGGAGGACGGCGGCTGCACCGCCAGCGTCTGGCTGGCGGGCCTGGGGGTGGAGGTACCCCAGGCCGCCCGGGAATGCCGGCAGATATCCGGCCAGCTGGTGCTGCCTGCCCAGCCCAGGATGGCGGCCTCCCGCAACGGCAAACCCAGCGAAAAGTATGGCCGCGACCTGACCCGTCTGGCCCAGGAGGGCCAGCTGGACCCGGTGCTCTGCCGGGACGAAGAATTGGAGCGGATGATCGAGATCCTCTGCCGCCGCCAAAAGAACAACCCCTGCCTGCTGGGGGAGCCGGGGGTCGGCAAAAGCGCCCTGGCGGAGGCGCTGGCCCAGCACATTGCCGCCGGCCAGGTAACGAAAAGCCTGCAGGGCAAGCGGGTGCTGGCGCTGGATATGGCCTCGATGGTGGCAGGTACCAAATACCGGGGCGACTTTGAGGAACGCTTCAAAAACCTGCTGGAGGAACTGTACCGTGACCGTTCCACCATCCTTTTTATTGATGAGATCCATATCATTGCCGGGGCCGGCGCGGCGGAGGGCGCCATAGACGCGGCCAGCATCCTCAAGCCGATGCTGGCCCGGGGGGAGATTCAGCTGATCGGCGCGACCACGCCGGAGGAATACCGTAAGACGATCCAAAAAGATTCGGCGCTGGATCGCCGTTTCGGCAAGGTGATGGTGGAGGAACCCAGCCCCCAGGGGGCGGAAGCCATCCTGGGCGGCCTGATGCCCCGGTATGAGCGTTATCACGGCGTGACCATTCCCGGACCGACGATCCATGCGGCGGTGGAACTGAGCGTGCGCTATCTGCCGGGGCGGTATCTGCCCGATAAGGCCATCGATCTGCTGGACGAGGCGGCGGCGGCGCTGCGCATCGCAGCCGCCGATAAAAACCCGGAGGTGAGCGCCGCCGATGTGGCCCGCGTGGTCAGCAAGGTCAGCGGCGTACCGGCCGAGCGGGTGGGGGAGGCCGAGCGGGAGCGGCTGGCCCATCTGGAACGGCGGCTGGCGGCGGAAGTGATCGGCCAGCCCCGGGCGGTGGCGGCGGTGGCGGCGGCCATCCGGCGTAGCCGCACCGGCCTGCGGGAGCCGGGGCGGCCCATGGGGGCGATGCTCTTCCTTGGCCCCACCGGCGTGGGCAAGACCCAGCTGGCTCGCAGCCTGGCCCGCAACTGGTTTGGCAGCGAGAAAGCGCTGCTGCGCTTTGATATGTCGGAATATATGGAGCAGCACACAGTAGCCCGCCTTCTCGGCTCGCCCCCCGGCTATGTGGGCCACGAAGAGGGCGGCCAGCTCACCGAGGCGGTGCGCCGCCGCCCCTACAGCGTGGTGCTCTTTGATGAGATCGAGAAAGCCCACGGCGATATCCAGAATCTGCTGCTGCAAATCCTGGAGGATGGCCAGCTGACCGACGCCCAAGGGCGCAAGGCGGACTTTTCCAACGCCATCATCCTGCTCACCTCCAACCTGGGCGCGCGCTGCCTGGCGGGGCAGACCTCGCCGCTGGGATTCGGCGCGGCGGCGGGGGAGACCGCCCGCCGGGGCCGCCAGGCCCTGCAGGAGGCGAAGGAGTATTTCCGCCCTGAACTGATGGGCCGCCTGGACGAGACGGTGCTGTTCGACCCCCTGGGGCCGGAGCAGCTGACTGCCATTGCCGACCGGCTGCTGGCCGAACTGGAGGAGCGCGCCGCCCGCCAGGGCTACACGCTGCACCACACCCCGGCGGCGGCCCGCGCCTTGGCGGGGGACGCGGTGCCGCCCTACGGCGCGCGGGAACTGCGCCGCAAGGTGGGCCGCGCGGTGGAGCAAGCCCTGGCGGACCGCATCGCCGCCGGCACCGCCCACCCCGGCGCGTCCTACACTGCGGACGCCGCCCCCGACGGCACCATCCGACTCCTCACCGACGATCTGGCGGCCTGCGTATAATCGGCGCGAGGGCGGCGCCTTATTCGTAGGCGTATTCGGGATGTTCGGCCAAGTAACCGTCCAGCCAGCGGAGCAGCCGCTCCAGGTCGGCGGTGGTCAGGCGGCCGGTGTCGGCCAAGGCGGCCAGCATCCGGCGGGGGTCGCCGCCGTACAGCGTTTGCAGATGGGCTGCACTCATCGCGCCGCAGTAGGTGACACGCCGCACCAAAGGGGTATATAGATTTTTGTTGCCCTGGCGGTCGGGGCGTACATAGCCCTTTTTCTCCAGCCGGAGCAGGAAATTCAGCAGGGTGGAATCCGCCCAGCTGTTGCCGGGGGGCAGCTGGGCGGCGATCTGCCGGCGGGTGGCGGGGCGTCCGCAGCCCCACAGGGCTGCCATCACCAGTTCTTCACTTCGGGAAAGCAGTTCCATATAAACCTCCTACATTTGTAAATGACTTGCCTACTATTATTTTACATTTGTGGTTGAAACTTTGGCAATATGGCAATTTGAACAAAAACAAACATATAAAATATACAAAATGCCAAAGCTGATTTTTACAAATATAAAAGAAAGTGTCTCTGGAATAAGAACAACTGTGCCTTTTGGCGATGCGGCGCCCGCTTTTCCACCGCTTTTTTCGGAAGTTTGACGGGGGCGCGCCCCGTTGCGTCCCGCCCGGCAAAACACTATAATAGGGAACATACCGCAGCGGCGCGGCGGCAGAAGCCCCGCGGCTTCTGCCTTTTTACGGAATAGGAAATGATACGGAGGAAAAACCATGGCAAGAGTATATAATTTCAGCGCCGGGCCTTCCATGCTGCCCGAGGCCGTTCTGAAGCAGGCCCAAGCGGACCTTTTGGATTACAAGGGGTCCGGCCAGAGCGTGATGGAGATGAGCCACCGCAGCAAGTGGTTCGATGAGATCATCGTCAACACCGAGGCCGCCATGCGCCGGGTGCTCAACGTGCCGAATAATTATAAGATCGGCTTCTTCCAGGGCGGCGCCACCCAGCAGTTCGCCATGGTGCCGCTGAACTTCATGACCACCGGCACGGCGGACTACCTGGTCACAGGCAACTTCTCCAAGAAAGCTGCCGAGGAGGCCGCCAAGTTCGGCACCGCCCGCATCGCGGCTTCCAGCAAGGATAAAAATTTCACCTACATCCCCGATCTCAGCGCCGTTGCCTTTGACCCGAACGCCAGCTACATCCACATCTGCCAGAACAACACCATCTTCGGCACCAAGTATGGGGAGATTCCCCAGGTGGAGGGCGTACCTCTGGTGGCGGATATGAGCTCGATGATCTGCTCCGAGCCGGTGGATGTGAGCAAGTACGGCTGCATCTACTTCGGCGTGCAGAAGAATATCGCCCCCGCAGGCATGGCGGTGGCTATCGTGCGGGAGGATCTGCTGGGCAAGAGCGCCAAGGGCATCGAGCCGGCCCAGATCCCCACCATGATGAACTACACCACCCTGCTCAAGTCTGACAGTATGTACAACACCCCGCCCTGCTGGTGCATCTACATGACCGGCCTGGTGATGGACTACCTGGAAAAGGAGATCGGCGGCCTGGAAGCCATGCAGAAGATCAACGCCGCCAAGGCCAAGGTGCTCTACGATTATCTGGACAGCCAGGACTTCTACACAAACCCCGTGGAGCACAAGTACCGCAGCCTGATGAACGTCACCTTCACCAGCCCCAGCGCCGAACTGGACAAGGCGTTCTGCGCGGCGGCGGCAAACGCCGGCTTTGTCAACCTGAAAGGCCACCGCCTGGTGGGCGGCATGCGCGCCTCCATCTACAACGCCATGCCCCCCAAAGCCGTCGACGATCTGGTCGCCTTCATGGAGAGCTTCCGCAAGGCGAACAGCTGAGGAACGGGAAAGCAATGATATCAATGTTAGGAATGTTATGAATTGCAGTGCGGCTGCGCCGCTTTTGAAAAAGCGCCAATCCGCCGCGTTGCTTTTGCCGTTCAATCGTGTCCGCAGGGCACACCATAGTTTATAACATTCATAACATTCAAACGTGCGCCGTTCTTCTTTTTTCGCGCCAATCTAAAAACAAAAGGAGCCTGCAACTATGTACATCATCAAGACCCTCAACGCCATCTCGCCGGTTGGGCTGGCCAAGCTGCCCGCCAACCAATTTGAGATCCATAACAACGAGGCGGACCCCCACGGCATCCTGGTCCGCAGCGCCGATATGCACGATATGCCAATGCCGGAGAGCCTGCTGGCCATCGCCCGCGCCGGGGCAGGCACCAACAACATCCCGGTGGAGCAGTGTACCGAGGCGGGCATCGTTGTCTTCAACACCCCCGGCGCCAACGCCAACGCCGTGGCCGAACTGGTGGTGGGCGCGCTGGTGGCGGGCAGCCGCAACATGGCGGACGCCATCGCCTGGGCGCAGGGCCTCAAGGGCAGCGCCGCCATCGCCAAGGAGGTGGAGAAGGGCAAAAAGCAGTTCGTCGGCCCGGAACTGCGGGGCAAAACGCTGGGTGTCATCGGCTTGGGGGCCATCGGCGCCCGGGTTGCCAACGCCGCCGTGGCTCTGGGCATGGAGGTGCTGGGCTATGACCCCTACATCTCGGTGGATGCGGCCTGGAGCCTCTCCCGCAGCGTACATCACTGCGTCAGCCTGGGCGATATGCTGCCCCGCTGCGACTACCTGACCATCCATGTACCCTACCTGCCCTCCACCCGGTACACCGTCAACGCCCAGACGCTGCATATGTGCAAGGACGGCGTGCGGGTACTCAACTTCGCCCGCGGCGAACTGGTGGAGAACGACGCCCTGCTGGAAGCGCTGAACAGCGGCAAGGTGGCCCAGTATTTCTGCGATTTCCCCACCGAGGAACTGCTGGGCGTCAAGGGGGTCATCTGCACCCCGCACCTGGGCGCCTCCACGCCGGAGAGCGAGACCAACTGCGCCGTCATGGCCGCCAATGAATTGAGCGACTACCTGAAGAACGGCAACATCACCCACAGCGTCAATCTGCCGGACGTAAGCCAGCCCCGCATGGGCGGCAAGCGCATCTGCCTGATCCACCGCAACACGCCGGGCGCCATCGCGGATATCACCAACATCCTCACCGCCGCCCGCCTGAACATCGAGAACATGGTCAACAAGAGCAAGAAGGACGTGGCCTACACCCTGCTGGACGTCACCGGCGCCATCGAAGCCGGCCTGGCCAGCCAGCTGCGCGGCATCGATTCCGCTATCCGCGTGCGCATCCTGTAAAAATGCTTTCCTAACTGTGTGGTTCCATAAGAAAACAAAGCCGCAAAAAGCTACCTGACAAGCGGCATCTGCTGCGTCATCGTCGCG
>CAZIVF010000023.1:0-6415 GCA_964542725.1 uncultured Subdoligranulum sp.
GAGAAGTATAACGAACTCTCCGCCAAAACCAACCGCTCCCGAAATGAACTGATTGCCTCTTTGACACGCTCCCTGTACGGTTCTTCGCACTGCACAAGGTACTGCCCGCCATCCAGCCTTTTTTCGTCAAGGCCAAGCTGTTTCCGCAGGCGGTTATAATCGGAGAGTTCCAAAATGTCAACGGGTACGCCTTCATCCTGGTACAGGTAATGCGTTACCATGAGAATGGTGGCCCCCAACTGCTCATTGATACTCTGCATGGTACTGAGCAGCATTTGGGAGGAATGGCTGTCCAAGGCTCCGGTCGGTTCGTCGGCCAAAATCAGTTTGGGACTTATTGATGATGGCTCTGGCGCAGGCGCAGCGTTGCTTTTGACCGCCAGACACCTGATAGGAGTACTTGTCCAGAATGTCCGTAATGTTGAGTGTAGCGGCGATCTCCTGTACTTTGCCGTCGATCCGCTCCGCAGGCACCTCGTTGATGGTGAGCGCCAGGGCAATATTTTCAGAGATTGTCAGCGTATCCAGCAGGTTGCCCTGATTGCCATAATATTTCTGGATATGATCCAGTCTCAAAATTTCATTCATCTTTCTTCACCTCGCTTTTATTGTAACGGGAAGCAGTATTGGTTTGTATGGTGGGGTCGTCCTCAATGAGCAAAATGCTGTGGGTCATGATGGTACCTCCCGGGTGGGGCAAAGTTGGAACCGGTCTGCTGTTATCGTACCGCTTATCGGGCGTGAGGGCAATCTTTTTTGCTTTTATGCCGCCAACGGAGGGGAACCTTTGCGGCTGACCGTGAACGGCAGGCAAAGCAGCGGCGGGACGAGGGCGTCCCGCCCTACGAGTGACAGGAAGGCGGCGGACAAAAGAGCCAACTCCATGGCAATTCGTAGGGGCGGATCCTGTATCCGTCCGCAGAGTTGGCGCTGCACCGTTGAAACCGCAGGGGTTCGGTTTCGCGTTCTCGGTTGGATTACTGTATTTTTCCGCCCCATAAAGATACGCAAAAAAAGCCAAGAGGACCTGTGAAACAGATTCCCCTTGGCTGTTTTGGATGTGTTTTTGCCGGGCTTCGCGGTCGATTTTTCCCCTGCCACAGCACGGCTTTTGCTCCGTTGCTCAGAAGTTGAAATGGTCGGGGTTGGAGCCGACGCGCAGGTCACGGTTCAGGGCGCTGATGGCGGCCATATCCTGCTCACTCAGCGAGAAATCAAAGATATCGAAGTTGGCGGCGATGCGTTCCTGATGAACGGATTTCGGCATCACGATGACGCCGCGCTGCAGATGCCAACGAAGGGCCACCTGGGCCGCCGATTTGCCGTACTTCTGCGCCAGCGCCAGGATGGTCTCGTCGTGCAGGATATCCGCCTTGCCCAGCGAGCCGCCCAGCGGGCTCCACACCTCCACGTCGATGCCCTGGCCCTGGCAGTAGTCGATCAGCGGCTGGTTGGTCATGTAGGGGTGGGACTCAATCTGGTCCACCGCCGGTTTGATCTCTGCGGTCTTGGCCAGTTCCTCCAGATGGTGCTGGTGGAAATTGCTGACGCCGATGGCGCGGATCCGGCCCTCCTTGTACAGCGCCTCCATCTCGGCCCACGCCTGTGCGAAGCCCTCGGCGGGCCAGTGGATCAGGTAGAGGTCCACATAGTCGGTGCCAAGCCGGGCCAGGCTCTCCTCAAACGCTGCGCGGGTGCGCCCGGCCCGCACATCCTCGGTCCACAGCTTGGTGGTGAGGAAGATCTCGCTGCGGGGAATACCGCTGGCCCGGATTGCCCGGCCCACGCTGCTCTCATTGCCGTAGATTTTGGCTGTGTCGATGTGGCGGTAGCCCGCCTCCAGCGCCCAGCGCACGGCGTTCTCGGTCTCGCTGCCGTCAGCAGCGCGGAAAACGCCGAACCCCAGCTGCGGGATCATGACACCGTTGTTCAGTTTCAATTCCATTTTGCATTGTCCTTTCTGTTTGGTTCTATTTGGCAAAAAGATCGCTTATACATACAGCCGCCGCGCAGGCTTTGCGGCATTGCGGCGGCTTGTCTGCAGCTTGGGGGGGATTTCCGCCGGGACAGGCAGCGTTTTGTACCGGGTTTCCCCACCCACTGCCGGTCAGGCGTCGGGGCAGAGCAGCTCGTACTTTCCGTCAGCAACGACGGCGTACTGCTTGCGCAGCGCAATCAGGCGGCGGTAATACTGATAGACGGAGGTTTCCTCCTGAATCTGGCTCTCGGCGTTGATCCGGGTGTGGTTGGGGTTGAGGCGCATCCACGGTTTGCCCGTTGTGAACCCGGCGTTGGCCCCGGCGCTCCACTGCATGGGGTGCGGGCATTATCCCGGCTCTTGGCGTAGATGGACTCCATGACGGCCCCGGCGGGGCAGCCCGCCGCCAACCGCTCCCGGTAGACATTCAGCGTCTCGATGTCGCGGTAGTCCTCGATGGAATAGCGCACGTTGGTCATGCCCAGTTCCTCACCCTGGTAGATGTAGGGCGTACCCTGCAGGCCGTACAGCAGGGTGGCCAGCATCTTGGCGGATTCCACGCGGTAGGCCCCGTCGTCGCCCCAGCCGGGCGATGATGCCCTGCAGGTCGCCATGCCGTCGCCGTTGCTGTCCTGTGAAAGCTGCGGGGGTAAATTTGATAGATCACCGCGTTTTTCCACCATCGCGCCTTGTTTTCCATCCATTTTTCCTCCGTTTCAGGCTATAGTCCCTTTTGGTCGTATTGGCCGCTCAGCGCAGCGCTTTTTCCATCATGCGCTTGACCCGCTCCCGCACCAATGCCGGCGTCGGCGAGTTCCGGCATTCCCGGCACGGGGTAAGCGCGATAATGTACGGCGCCCAGGCCGCCGCCACCACATGGAAGAAATACCCCGGGTCGGTGTCCGCCGCCAACTCCCCCGCCGCGCGCAGCCGGTCAAACAGGCCCTGCAGCAGTTCGCGCAGCTGCTCCCGCAGGCGCTCGATCCCTGTCGGGGGAACCGGGCCGGCGCTGTGGGCCAGCGCCCGCGCCACAATGCGGTAGCCCGCAATGCGCGTCTGTGTCAGGTCATTCACATAAGTCGCTATGGCTTCCTCGGCGGCCCGCAGGGTTTGGCAGGGCGTCAGTGCGGCGTCCAGGCGGGCCAATTCTTCATCCACGCAGTATTCGGTCAGGCCGCGGACGATCTCCTCCTTGGATGTGAAGTATTCGTACACCGTCCCTTTGCCGATCCCTGCGGCGGCGGCAATCCGGCTGACCGTCAGGGCCGAGAGGTCGTTCCCCTGCTCCAGCAGCGCCAGCACCGCCCGATACACCGCCTGCTCCTTTTCGCGTCGCTGTGTTTCGTTCAACAATCCGGCCATCTCCTTTACTTCTCAATGGGGAAATCCGGGAAGATATCCTCCTGCCGGGGTTGGGGTTCTTTGGGCGCGCCGCCTGCCGGGGCCAGCTTCAGGCCCAGCTGGGCGGCATACTCCGCCGCGTCGTCGGGCAGATCGTCCATGCCCTCGTCCCCAATATCAACGTTGGCAGGCTCTTTCTTGAAAAGAATATCATAGATAACAGGCACGATGAACAGTGTCATCAGGGTGGCGTAGAGCAGGCCGCCCACAATGACGATGGCCATGCCCCGGCCCATCTCGCTGCCTGCATCGCTGCTGAACAGCATTGTGACCATGGCCAGCACGGTGGTCAGAGTGGTCATCAGGATGGGACGCATGCGGGTTTTGCCGGTGGCGACCAGCGCCTCATGCCGGGCCAGGCCGCCGATGCGCAGCTGGTTGGTGTAGTCCACAAAGACGATGCCGTTGTTGACCACAACGCCCATCAGCACCAGGAAGCCCATCAGGCTCATCAGCGAGATCGGCTCGTTGGCAATAATCAGCCCGATCGCGCCGCCGGTGAAGGCCAGCGGGATGGTAAACAGCACGATGAAGGGGGAGAGCAGGCTCTGGAACTGGGCCACCATGACCAGATAGATCAAGATCAGCGCCAGCACCATCATCTGGGCCATCTGGCTCAGCATATCGTCCACCTGGGTGGTCTCACCGCCGATCTCGACGGTGTAGCCGTCGGGCAGGTCCAGCGCATCCAACTGCTGCTGCACCTGGCGGGAAAGCTGGGTGGTGTTGAATCCGTCCGCCGTGGCGGAGGTGACGGTGATGTAGCGGGCCAGATTTTCCCGTTGGATGCTGGCCACGCCGGGGGCGCTGGCGCGGCTGGCGAATTCACCCAGGGTGTGGGTTTCCTTCACCGTATTGCCATCCTCGTCGGTAGTCGTGGTCTCGAACTCATACTGGAAGATGCTGTCCAGGTCGGGGGTTTTGGTGGTGTCGATGATCTCCACCGTGTAGGTGTCGCCGCCCGCCTCCAGGCTGGTGGAGGTGGTGTCGGTGGTGAGGGCGTTCGCCAGTTCGGCATAGACCTGCGCCACCGTCAGGCCCAGGCGCATCGCCTTGTCCTTATCCACCACAACGCGGACCTCGGGATCGCCGGTCTCCTGGCCGTTGGAGATCTCGGTGATGCCCTCCACGCCGGCCATGATCTCCTCCACCTGGGCGGAGATCTCCAGCAGGGTGTCAATATCGCTGCCGTAGATGTTGACCTCCACGCCGCTTCCCATCAGGGCAGACAGATCGGAGGCGCTGCCGCCCACGCTGACTTCCGCGCCCAGGTCGGCGGTGTCCTGCAGAATCTGCTGCTCCACCTCCGCCTGGCTGCGGCCGGAGGTCTCGTCCAGCAGGATATAATATGTGTAGCTGGTATTGGACCCGGCGTCCGCCAGGCCGGACATGCCCGCTATGGCGCCCACCGCGCCGGAGGCGGACATGGCGCCCACCGTCTGCACGCCCTCCACCGCCATCATCCGCTCCATGGCCTGGTCGGCCACGGCGAAGGCCTCGGCGTCCTCGGTCTCCTCGGGCAGTTCCAGGCTGACGGACAGCTGGTTGGAACTGATATCCGGCATCAGCACCAGGCCCTTGCTGAACACCACGCCCATGCTGCCCACCAGCAGCACAACGGCCAGCGCCAGCGGCACCGCCTTGACCTTGAGGGCAACGCGCAGGGCTTTATCGTACGCCTGCAGCACCTTGTCAAACCAGGGATGCTTGATATCCCTGGTTTTTTTCAGGATGGTGGAGCCGGCCGCCGGCACCACCGTCAGCGCCACCGCCAGAGAGGCCGCCAGGCTGAAGGTGATGGTCAGCGCCATATCGGTGAGCAGGGTGCGGGTCAGCCCCTCGGTAAAGAGGACGGGCAAAAAGACGCAGACGGTGGTCATCGTGCTGGAGGCAATGGCCCCCGCCACCTGGCGCGCGCCCTGCACCGCCGCGCGGGCGGCGGGAACCCCCCGGCTGCGCAGGCGGTAGATGTTCTCAATCACGACGATGGAGTTATCCACCAGCATACCGATCCCCAGCGCCAAGCCGGAGAGGCTGATCATGTTCAGCGTGATGCCGCTGAAGTACATCAGCACAATGGCGAACAGCACGCTGAGGGGGATGCTGACCGCCACCACAGCGGTGGGGCGCACATCCTTGAGGAAGAACACCAGCACGATGATCGCCAGCATCGCGCCCCAGATCAGGTTGGACAGTACGTTGTTGATGATGAGGCGGATATAGTCGCCCTGGTCCATAATGGTGGTCAGGTGCAGGGCGGGGTCCTCCGCCATCAGGGCGGCGATCTTCTCGTTGCAGTTCTCAGACACCTCGCTGGTGGAGGAGGTGGAGCCCTTATAGATGGAGAGCAGCACCGCCTGGTTCCGGTCCACCTTGGCATAGGTATCCTCGGAATTGTCGGTGATGCGGATATCCGCCACGTCGGAGAGGCGCACATCACCGATGCCGTCGATGCTGCACAGCAGCGCGCCTTCCAGCTCTTCCACCGTCTCAAAGGTATCGCCCACCTTGAGCATATACCGGTCGTCGCCATCCTGGATGTAGCCGGCAGGCATTGAGAAGTTCTGCGCGCCGATGATCTGGGCCAGCGTCGCCATGTTGAGCAGCTGGTCCATGTTGGCGGATTTCAGCGCTTCCTCCCGGGCGGACTCATATTCTTCCCGGGCGGATTCCAGCTGTTCCTCCCCGGCTTCCAGCTGGGTCTTGCTGCTGTCCAGCTGGAACTGCCCCAGCGAGAGCTGGGCGTCCATACCGCTGAACAGCAGCGAGGATGCCATGTCGGCCAGGCCGGTATCCAGCGGGTTGTCCACCAGGCCCTGCAGCGCTTCCTCCAGGCTGCCGCGCTGGGTGTTGAGATTCTCCAGCATGGTCTTGGCGGCGTCCAGCTGGGCGTCCAGGCTGTTGAGTTGGCTCTGCAGGTCGGCCACCAGTTTCTTGGCTGCCTCGTCCGCCTCGGCCAGCGCCGCGCGGGCGGCATCCTCGGCCTCATCGGCCTTGGTCATCGCCTGCAGCAGCGCCTCGGCGGCGGAAAGGAGG
>CAZIVF010000023.1:6515-24055 GCA_964542725.1 uncultured Subdoligranulum sp.
CAGCGCAGTGTTGAAATCCCCCTGCTGGTCAACAAACTGGGCCAGGTCGGTCTCAATAGCCTGCACCTTATCGATGACCGCCGTGCCGCCGCTGAGGTCGGGGCTTTCCAGCCGGGAGGCGTCCACCTTGGCCGTCTCCAGCTTGGCGGCGATGTCGCTGATTTTGCCCTCCAGGTCGGCGATCTGCTCCTCCAGGCCGGGGATGGCGTCGTTGATCTGCTGAATGGCGTCGGCCAGCTGGTCGGTGATGGACTGCTTCTGGCTGTTCAGTTCGCTTTTGCCGCTGTCCAGCTGGGCCTGGGCGTCGTTCAGGGCGCTCTTGCCGTCGGCCACCTGCTTTTCCGCCTCGGCCAGCTCCTCCTCCGCCTCGGCCAGCCGGTCGCTGACCTTGACAAGCAGCTTATCGTTCACCTTATCGATCTTCTCTTGGTTCAGGGTCACTTCCACGGTTTTCTCCACCAGGCCGGTGGCAGACACGCTGGCAACGCCGTTGACCCTCTCGATAGCGGGGATGATCTCCTCCTCCGCGTAGGCGGACAGTTCATAGATATCCATGCCGTCATAGTCGATGGCCACATACTGGGTGGCCACCATGTCGGCGCTGATCTCCAGCAGCATCGGCGTGCCGGCCAGATCTGGCAGGCTGTCGGCCAGCTGATTGACGGCAGCGCTGGTCTTGACCATCGCGCTGTCCATGTTGGTATCCTCATCAAATTCCAACATAATCATGCTGTAGTTCTCGCTGCTAGTGCTGGTCACATTCTCAACGCCGTTGACGGTGCCGAGGGAGGCTTCCAGCGGGGCGGTCAGTTCCTCCTCCACCTTTTCGGGGCTGGCGCCGGGGTAGGTCGTCACCACCATCAGGTAGGGCAGGCTGATGGATGGCAGCAGGTCGGTGGGCATCCGCATCAGGCTGACCACGCCCAACACCAGCACCAGCACGACCCCCACCAGCACGGTAAAGGGCTTTTTTACGCTGTATTTCGACATAGATCGTTCTCCTCCGCGCGGGTGATTCCCGGAGCGTGAAATCACCCCGGCCGCGCGGTCCTTTGTGTAAAATTTCCCCGACCGACCGGTCGGTCGGTTTTTGTTCCCCCAGTATAGCACAATGCCCCGACTGTGTAAAGCACAGGCGCGAAGAGAATTTGTGAATTTTTATTGCTTGCCTTTACCGCTTGTGCAGGTATTTTTGGTCCAGGCCGTACCGCTGGGCGGCGCGCAGGACCAGCCACATCAAAAACACCTCGACGGGCAGCATGACGGTGTTCTTCACCAGGCCGGTGCTGACATAATAAAGGTACCCCTTGCCGTAGAGCATGGCCTTCCACACGCTGCCCAGCAGCACGTTGCTGCCGTAGTTGATGAGCACCCGCAGCAGGATGAGCCGGGGGATGCTGACCCGGCGGCGGTAGAGCAGCACGCCGTAGACCAGGCCGGAGAGCACCGCCGTGACCAGGTAGCCGGGGAAATAGGGTTCCCCGTACCCCGCCAGCAGGAAGCCCACCGTATCGATGACCGCCCCGGCGGCCATACCCACCAGCGGGCCGTAGCAGGCGCAGCCCAGGCCGACCACCAGGAAGCTGAAATAGATCTTGAGGCTTTGGCCCAAAAGATAGATGGGGAAGCTCTCCAGCACGATGGCCATGGCGCAGACCAGGCCGGAGAAGGCCAGCACGCGGACATTTTTGAACTCGCTGCGGGCGGCCTGCCAGTAGGCGCGGGAGAGGACGGACGGGGTTTGCTTCTGCATAAAAATTCCTCCTCTAAGCGGTGACGCCGCACAAAGGAAGGCAGAAAAAAGGAACGTGCAGCGCACGCTCCCTCTGTTGCAGCCCCTATTCATGCAGCAGTGGGATGCGGGGCCGGCACCGCGGGCCAAACGGCCACTTCGTCCTGCCACAACTCCCCGTTGGTCAGGCACTGCGGGGGCAACGCCCCCACGCGCAGGTCCCTACTCTGCGGAACAACTTTATAGAACCTGAATAAACCCGCGCCCTGCGGGCTTGGCACGCAGCTTGCCGGCTGCGCGCCGGATTTATCCAGAGTTTCCATTATCATAGCGCGGAAATGCGCCCTTGTCAATGGGGAATCCCCCTTGGCGCGCCTCACACGCCGCTGGCGCCGTAGTTTTTCAGCACGCGGGCGCTGGGATCGTCCACGTCGCAGCCGGGCCAGGCGCGGTTGGGCATCCAGTAATCCACAATCATCTCGGCCTGGCCGGGGTAATATTTCTCAAAAATTTCGCGGTAGAGCAGGCTCTCCTTGGTGAAGGGCCGCCCGTAGGTGTACTGGCCGCACTTCTCGGCAAAGTCCCGGTCGGTGTAGGTTTCGTTGGCGTACTCCTTCAGGTCATCCACCATCGAGTGGCCCACCGCGTCCGAGAAAGCCGCCTTCTCACGCCAGAGGATGCTTTCAGGCAGCCAGTCCCCCTCAAAGGCTTTGCGCAAAAGGTACTTGCCTTTGCCGTAGGCGTTCAGCTTTTTGGCCGGGTCAATGGCCATGACGTAGCGCACGAAATCCAGATCCCCGAAGGGTACCCGGGCTTCCAGGCTGTTGACGCTGATGGAGCGGTCCGCCCGCAGCACGTCGTACATATACAGTTCGCGGATGCGCTTCTGGCTCTCGGCCTGGAAGGCGGCGGCGCTGGGGGCGAAGTCGGTGTACTTGTAGCCGAACAACTCGTCGGAGATTTCTCCGGTGAGCAGCACCCGGATGTCGGTGTGTTCGTGGATATACTTGCAGACCAGGTACATCCCCACCGAGGCGCGGATGGTGGTGATGTCCCAGGTACCCAGCATGGCGATGACTTCCTCCAGCGCGTCCAGCACGATCCCGCGGTTGATAATGACCTCGGTGTGGTCGGCGTGGAGGTAATCCGCCACCTGCTTGGCGTACTTCAGGTCGATGGCGTCCTCGCTCATGCCGATGGCGAAGGTGCGGATGGGCTTACCCAGCTTTTTGGCCGCGATGGCGCAGACCAGGCTGGAATCCAGCCCGCCGGAGAGCAGGAAGCCCACCGGCGTGTCGGCATCCAGCCGCTTATCCACGCCGGCCACCAGCTTTTCACGGATGGCATCCAGGATGGCGGGCAGTTCGTCCCGGCTGTAGGCAGGGGTATCGGCAATATCGCAGTACCGCACGAACTTGCCGTTGCAGTAGTAACTACCGATGGGGAAGGGGTAGACCTTCTTCACCAGCCCCACCAGGTTTTTCGCCTCGGAGGCGAAGGCGATATGCCCGCTCGCGCTGTAGCCGTAGAACAGCGGGCGGATGCCGATGGGATCCCGGGCGGCGATGAGCCACTTGCGGCGGCTGTCGTAGAGGACCATGGCAAACTCGGCGTCCAGGCGGCGGAACATATCCAGGCCGTACTTGTAGTACAGCGGGAGGATGATCTCGCAGTCGGAATCCGAGGCGAAAGTGTAGCCCTCGGCCTCCAGCCGGGCCTTGACGGGGCGGAAGCCGTACAATTCGCCGTTGCAGGCCACGCAGTCCGCCCCCCGGAAGAAGGGCTGCATCCCCTCCGGCGTCAGGCCCATGATAGCCAGGCGGCCAAAGCCCAGCAGGCCGAACTCTGTCTCGGCCACCCGCTGGTCGTCCGGCCCGCGGGAGGTGGCGCGCAGAAGATACTCGCGGAATTTTTCCTTGGGCAGATCATGCCCGGCATACCCCATGATACAACACATTTTGATGACACTCCTTTTTGTTTTCCCGTTTTCTTACCCCATCGAAACGGTTTTTTACAAACAAAAAAGACAGCCCGTTCCGCCCGTCATTAGGACGAATCGCTGTCTTGATCCGCGGTGCCACCTAATTTACCGTACGCCAACCAAAGCATACGGTCACTTTTCCCGTACACGTTCACCTTTGAAACGCTGCCGCTGTAACGGCCGGCCGCCGGCGCCCCTACTCCCCTGCCGGGTTTCAGTTTGCAGCTCTTGGGTGTTCTTTCGCGCTCCCCTGCCGTCCCGGCTTGCAGCAGACGCCGGGCTCTCTGTGCGGTGGAAGGGCGGTACTTTTCCCCGTCAACGCTTTTTGCCCTTCCATGGTAGCACTTTAGCGCGCTGATGTCAAGAGGGAAATTCACCCCGCCGCGCCGCAGCAAACGGTTCATTTTTCCCCCATCTGCCCATAGGAATGGATAAAACCCTTGAGACCGGGGGTTTTTTGTGGTATAGTAAACTTGTACCATCAAAATTCCTTAAACTCGGAGGATTCTATGCTTGAACTGCGCAGCGTCAGCTTTGAAACTGACGACAATAAAGAGATCCTGCACGATGTCAGCCTGACCGTGCAGGATCGTTTCGTGGCGATCACCGGGCCGAACGGCGGCGGCAAATCCACCCTGGCCAAGGTCATCGCCGGCATCTACCAGCCCACCTCCGGCCGGATCCTTCTGGACGGGGTAGATATCACCCACCTCTCCATCACCGAGCGGGCCAAGCTGGGCGTGAGCTACGCCTTCCAGCAGCCGGTGCGCTTCAAGGGCCTGCGGGTCAAGGACCTGCTGAGCCTGGCCGCCGGCAAAGACACCAGCGTCAACGACGCCTGCGCCCTGCTGAGCGAGGTGGGCCTGTGCGCCCGGGACTATGTGGACCGGGAGGTCAACGCCAGCCTCTCGGGCGGCGAGCTGAAGCGCATCGAGATCGCCATGGTGCTGGCCCGCGGCACCAAGCTCTCCATTTTTGACGAGCCGGAGGCGGGCATCGACCTGTGGAGCTTCCAAAACCTGATCCGCGTGTTCGAGAATATGTACGACCAAACCCGGGGCAGCATCCTCATCATCAGCCACCAGGAGCGCATCCTGAACATTGCCGATACCATCGTGGTGGTGAAGGACGGCAGCATTGAGAAAATGGGTCCCCGGGCCGACATCCTGCCCGCCCTGCTGGGCAGCGCCAACGTCGGCGCGCCCGCCTGCAGCGTGCTGACCGACAAAATGGAAGGGGGACGCTAAAATGGACGCCATTGAAAAAAGCCTGCTGAAAGAGGTGGCCGACCTGGACGCGCTGCCCGTTGGCGCGTACAACATCCGTGCCAACGGCGCGGCGGCGGGGCGCAACACCACCGCCAACATCGACATTGTGACCAAGGCGGACAAGCCGGGCATCGACATCTTCATCAACCCGGGGACCAAGAACGAGAGTGTTCACATCCCCGTGATCCTCAGCCGTGCCGGGCTGAAGGACCTGGTATACAACGACTTCCACATCGGGGAGGGCGCCGACGTGACCATCATCGCGGGCTGCGGCATCCACAACTGCGGCGGCGCGGGGGCCACCAGCCAGCACGACGGCATCCACACCTTCTACCTGGGGAAAAACGCCAAGCTGCGCTATGTGGAGAAACACTACGGCGAGGGCGACGGCCGGGGCAAGCAGGTGATGAACCCCACCACCATCGTCCACCTGGAGGAGGGCGCCGTGATGGAGATGGAGACCACCCAGATCGCCGGCATTGACGACACCATCCGCAAGACCGGCGGCGATTTGGCCGCCGAGGCCAGCCTGGTGGTACACGAAAAGATTATGACCACCGGCGACCAGAAGGCGGTGACTGACTTCAATGTGGATCTGAACGGCGACGGCAGCTCCGCCAACGTGGTGAGCCGCAGCGTGGCGAAGGACACCAGCGTGCAGGAGTTTATCAGCCGCATCAACGGCAACTGCGCCTGCGCGGGCCACACCGAGTGCGACGCCATCATCATGGACAAAGCCAAGGTGCTGGCCAGCCCCCAGCTGACCGCCAACCATGTGGACGCCAGCCTGATCCACGAGGCCGCCATCGGCAAGATCGCGGGGGAGCAGCTGATTAAGCTGATGACCCTGGGCCTGACCGAGCAGGAGGCCGAGGAGCAGATCGTCAACGGTTTCCTGAAATAACAAAAACGGCGTTCCCGAAAAATCAACAAGGCTGGCAGACGGGGTTTCCCGTCCTGCCGGCCTTTGCCATGTCATTTTGTTTTTTCCCCGCCCGCACGGCGGAATGTTGCAGGAAACCGTTTGCGGGTTGGCGGTGAGGTTCCTCCGGTGAGATTGCGGGGGCGAGCAATGCTCGCCCCCGCCGCCGAAGGCGGCGAATCCGTTCCCGGGCAGCGCGTAGGGCGGCACGCCCTACATCTCGATGGAGATAAGCTTTGACGTAAAACCGTAAACGGGTTGTAGGGCAAGGTTGGCGGGCGGATACAGGATCCGCCCCTACAAATGGCGGGAAGCGTCTGCCCGGCGGAGGGTTACTCTTGTTCATTCTGTTCCTGGGTTTGCGGCAGGGGGGCGCCTTCGGCGTCAATGCCGCGGCGCTGGAGCAGGAAATGGATGAACTCCTGCGCCAGGCCGTACAGTGTGGCAAACACCGGCACGCCGATGACCATCCCCACCGCGCCCAGCAGATCCCCGCCCAGGATGATGGAGAAGAGTACCCACAGCGCCGAGATGCCGATGGACTGGCCCAGAATCTTGGGGCCGATGAAGTTGCCGTCCACCTGCTGGATGATCAGGATCAGCACCAGGAAGATCAGCGCCTGGATGGGATCGACAAAGAGCAGGATCAGCAGGCCCGGCACCGCGCCGATGAAGGGGCCGAACACCGGGATAATGTTGGTGATCCCCACGATCACGCTGATCAGCACGGCGTAGTCCAGCCGCAGCAGACTCATGCTGCAGAAGGTCAGCGCGCCGATGATGCCCGAATCGATGATCTTCCCCACAAAGAAGCCGGTAAAATTATCGTTGGCAAAATGGCAGATGCGCAGGGTATTTTCCGCCACTTCCTGCGGCAGAAGTGCGTGGGTGACGGTGCGCAGCTGGTGGAGCAGATGCTCCTTATCGGCCAGCATGTAGACGCTGGCCGCCAGCGCCGTAAAGATCGCCACAAAGTTGGAGGCAAAGCTGCCTGCGTAGGACATAATCTGGGGCGCCAAACTCTTGAGCATCCCGTAAGCCTGGTTCAGCAGGTTCTCATAATTATCCAGCGCGGCGATGGCATGGCTCAGTTCCATGCCGTAGGTTTTCTGCACATACACCAGGGTATCCTGCACGCCCTGCATATAGGTGGGGATATTGTTGAACAGCGTGATGATGCTGCCCACCACCTGGGGAACCACCAGCCAGGCCAGCAGCACAATGATGAGCACCCCCACCACATAGGCCAACAGGATGGCAACCCAGCGCCAGCGGGTCTGCCCGCGCAGCAGCTTTTTTTGGAAAAAGCGGACCATGGGATCTAGGATATAAGCGATGACAACGCCCCCGGCAAAGGGGGAAAGAATGCCCAGCAGCTTGCTGACGCCCCCCACAAAGTACCCCAGATTGTTCAACACCAGGTAAAACGCAATGCTGGCAAAAATAACGCCCAGCCAGTCCAATATGGAAACAGGCTTTTTGTTGAGCCAAGTATGTCCGCTCACCGAATGATGCCCCCTCTTCGACAGATATCTACTTTATTGTAAGCCATCCCGTAGGGGGATTCAAGTAGAAACTGTTAAATTTTCGGCTAAGGCAGCGCGCTGCCGGCCAAGCGGTGCGCCGGGCGGAATCTGCGCCAAAAAGCCCCACACGGCGCAAAAGCGCGGGGTTGCCCATAATTTACAAACAGTTCCCAAATGGGCGATTGATTTCCTACCAACCCCATTGTATAATAGGGTCATAGCGGCGGCAGCCGCCTGGCGCGGCAGTCGTCCGATGAATAGAGTTCCTGATTTCAACTAAACTAAGGAACCTCTGAACCAATCCCGCCCTGTGGGCTTGGTTCAGAACTTCCCTAAAGGAAATGAACGGAAAGGATGCGATCCCCATGCATGAACCGAAATTTTATATCTGCCCCCACTGCGGCAACATTATCGGCGTTATCAAGGATGCCGGCGTTCCCTTGATGTGCTGCGGCCAGAAGATGGAGCAGTTGATCCCCGGCACGGTGGAAGCCTCGGCAGAAAAGCATCTGCCTGTCGTCACCGTTGAGGGCGATCTTGTCCGCGTGGCCGTGGGTGCGGTCAGCCATCCCATGATGGCCGAGCACAGCATCGAGTGGGTTTACCTCCTCACCGACAAAGGCGGCCAGCGCAAGAACCTGCAGCCCGGCGCCGAGCCGGTGGTGACTTTCGCCCTAGCGGACGAGAAACCGCTGGCTGTCTACGCCTACTGCAACCTGCACGGCCTCTGGAAGACCGCTCTGTAATCGAACAACGCAGCGGCCCGGCCCTGGATTCCACAGGGCCGGGCCGCTTTGCTTTGCCGGGAGGGGCGGTCAGCCGGCCTCCCCCTCCGGGAAGATTTTTTTGTTCACGAAGAAGAAGACCAGCATCGAGATGCCGCCGTTGAGCACGGTGGTGCCGATGTTATAGATGAAATCCGGCACCAGCAAGCCGGCCACGGCCACCCAGATGCAGTTGATGGAGTTGACAATGCAGGTGATGAGGCAGAAGGCCACCAGATACCAGGCGATCTGCGGGCCGAGCTTGCCCTTTGAGCGGAAGACAAAGCTGCGCTGGATGGGGAAGTTGATGACCTCCCCAACGACCATCGCCACCATGTAGGCGCAGAAGTAGGCCAGGCCGCCGTGGGCTTGGTCGTAGCCCAGGATGTTCCACTGGAAGGTCTCCCCAAACAGGGTCAGCGGGATGCCCGGCCAGCCGAAGCTGGCGTCCCCCAGGCCCGCAAAGGCAGCGGGCAGGAATTGCAGCAGCAGATATTTCAGCACGGTGATGGCGTTGCTGACGATGACGAACAGCCCTCCCTCCCGCACCCACTTGGCAGCCGCCGGGTGCTTGGCGGCAAACGAATCCCAAAATTCCATGGCGAATCACTCCCCCTTGGCGGTCAGCCGTTTTTCCAGCGCGGCGTTTTGTATCAGATTCTTGATGAACTCGCAGATCACCCGCAGCAGGCCGATGATCCAAAAGCCCCGCAGTTCCATGACGATGCCGTCCACCATCCCCATGCTGATGATGCCACCGGTCATTTTGGCCAGGGCGCGCAGCGGCATGTTGTAGTTGAAAAGCAGGTTCAGGTCGGGCTGCCCCTTTTTGATGCTGGCATCCAGCAGGGCTTTATGGATCACATGGATCAGCCAGGCCAGCGGACTGCGGCTGCGGCCAATCTCCCCCAGGGTCATGTTGCGGCTGATCTCAAAGCGGCTCACCGGGATGGGCCGCCCCAGCAGAGCCTCAAACTCGGCGTCCGGCACGGCCCGCACCTGGCCGCTGCGGTAGGCGGGCAGATCCAGCCCGGCATAGGGGTCGGGTGCGCCGCTGCCCTGCACCGTCACGGCGGCGCTCAGGCGGATATCTGCGCAGGAGGCTCCGACGCACAGCCGATATTCGCCGCCCTCGGTCTCCCACGCATTGGTTTTGACGTTCCAGTAGCGGAACGCCTTGTCGTCCAGGGTAAGGTGTACCCGCCTGCTCTCCCCTGCCTGCAGGTACACCTTGGCAAAGCCCTTCAGTTCCAGCGCCGGGCGGAACACCGCCCCGTCGGGCTTGGAAACGTAGAGCTGTACCACTTCGCTGCCGGCTCTGCCGCCGGTGTTGGTGACGGTCAGGGCCACATCGTTGCCCTCGACCGTTAGATCGGCGTAGGCGAAGCTGGTGTAGCTCAAGCCGTAGCCGAAGGGGAACGCCACCGGCACGCCGGCGGTCTGGTAGTAGCGGTAGCCCACATACAGGCCCTCCCGGTACTCCACGATTTTTCCCGACCCGGCAAAGTGTTCCGCGGTGGGGGCGTCCTCATAGCGGGCGACCCAGGTTTCGGCCAGTTTGCCGCCGGGATTGGCTTTGCCGGTGACGATATCCGCCAGGGCTCCCGCCCCCGCCTGGCCGCCCAGGCAGGCGTAGAGCAGCGCGCCGCAGTCGTCCAGCCAGGGCGTTTCCACCGAGCTGCCGCAGAAGAGCAGGACGGCGATCTTCGCCCCGGCGCCGGCCAGCGCGTGGAGCAGATCGGTCTGGTTCTGCGCCAGCTTCATGCCGCTGCGGTCCAGGCCCTCGCTCTCCTGGATCTCGTCCAGACCCAGGCAGAGCAGCACGGCATCAGCCTTTTGGGCCAGCGCCAGCGCCTCGTTTTGCAGGGCGGCGTCGGGGCAGCCGTGGCGCTCAAATCCCTGGGCGTAGCCCACGGTGGCCACGCCGGCGGCCTCCAGCGCGCCCAGCAGGTCGTCCACACGGGTGGAGTTGACCATGCTGGAACCAGCCCCCTGGTAGCGGGGCGTTTTGGCAAAGTCGCCGATGACGGCCACCTTGGTCCCGGGGGCCAGCGGCAGCAGGCCGCCCTCATTTTTCAGCAGCACCGCGCTTTGGGCGGCGGCTCTGCGGGCCAGCGCATGGTGGGCGGCCTCGTCAAATTGTTTGGGGGCTTTGTCCAGCGCAGCGCGGGTCTCAAAGATCAGGGGCAGCAGTTCCGCCAAGCGGGCGTCCACATCGGCCTCGCTGATCTTCCCGCTGCGCACGGCGGCCATCAGCTCTCGGATGGAATCCCCGCCGGGGGCAGGCATCTCCAGGGTGGAGCCGTACTTTACGCCCAGGGCGTGATCGTTGGAGCCGCCCCAGTCGGTGACGACGGCACCGGTAAAGCCCCAGTCCCCCCGCAGGATATCCATAAGCAGGTGCTTGTTCTCGTTGGCGTAGGTGCCGTTCACCAGGTTGTAGGAGGACATGATGGTGCGGGGCCTGCCCTCCTGCACGGCGATCTCAAAGCCGGTCAGATAGATCTCCCGCAGGGTGCGCTCGTCCAGCACCGAGTCGGAGGCCATGCGCAGGGTTTCCTGGCTGTTGACTGCGAAATGCTTGGGGCAGGCGGCCACCCCCCTGCTCTGGATGCCCCGCACATAGCCGGCAGCCAGCTTGCCCGCCAGGTAGGGGTCCTCAGAAAAATATTCAAAGTTGCGCCCGCACAGCGGGTTGCGCTTGATGTTCAGCCCCGGCCCAAGCAGCACAGCCACATCCTGGGCGGCGGCTTCCTCACCCAGGGCCTGGCCGATCTTCTCGCCCAGGGCGGGGTCCCAGCTGTTGGCGACGGCGGATGCCGTGGGGAAACAGGTGGCCGGCACGCTGGGGTTCTGCCCCAGGTGGTCCGCCTCCCCCGCCTGCTTGCGGATGCCGTGCGGGCCGTCGGACAGCCACATCTGCGGGATGCCGTACTGGGGCATGGCGCGGGTCTTGAAGGTCTCTGCGCCGGAAAGCAGGGCGCATTTTTGCTCCAGCGTCAAGGTATGGAGTAAGGTTTGCAGTTCCATAGTTATTCCCTCTTCTCGTTCTTGCATCATTTCCTCCCCCTCGGAAGGGCCGAAGGCCCGTCTCCCGCCGCAGCGGGGGCGGACCTTCGGCTTCTTCAGATATTTGGAGGAGGTAGATAGTTCAGCGGGTGGGCTCAGGCATTTTTGCGCTTCTTGTAGCCCTTGAAGACGACCTTGATCTCCAGCAGTACCAGCAGGACAACCAGCAGCACATCGATGGCGATGGCGGCAATCTGCCACTTGGGCATGCCGGGATTGAGGTTTTCGTCGGCGTAGGCGCGGGAGTTGACCACGGTGTACAGGATGTTCTTTGCAGCCTGGCGCATTGCCTGCTGAGCACCGTTGGTATCACGGAACTGAACGTTGTTGGTGGCGGTGGGGTAGTTGACCAGGCAGGCGTCGGTGCCGTTGCGGATGGCCTGGTCGGCGCTCATATAGCCGTACACGCCGAAGTAGTCGGTGAGGACAAAGCCCTGGAAGCCCCATTCGTCGCGCAGGACAACATTGCACAGCTCGTTGCAGCCGCCGGCCCAGCGATTGCCAATGTAGTTGAAGGAGGACATCACCGCGCCGCAGTTAGCTTCCTTCACCGAAATCTCGAAGGGTTTGAGGTAAATCTCACGGATGGCCTGCTCATTGCTCCAGGTGCAGAGCATGCCGGTGCGGTTGGTTTCCTGATCGTTCAGGGCAAAGTGCTTCATGTAGGCATAAACGCCGTTGCTCTGTGCGGCGGCAATGGCATTGGCCGCGATCTTGCCGGAGAGAAGGCCGTCCTCGGAGTAATACTCGAAGTTGCGGCCCGCAAAGGCGGAGCGGTGGATATTCATGGCGGGGGCGTACCAGCCTGAGACATCCATCTCGTCGGCCATTTTGCCGATGCTGTCGCCGAAGGCGTAGGCCAGATCGGTGTTCCAGGTGGCGGCGATCATCACGCCTGCCGGGAAGCCAATGGAACCGGTACCGGTAAAGTTGTTGTTGATGGAGGCAGGGCCGTCGCAGTCATTGGTGCGCACCTTGCCGATGCTGTCGATGGAATTGGTCTGGTAGCCGCCCAAAGAGATGATCGCATTCATTTCGTCCAGGGTGAGCTGATCCATCAGGCTTTCCCACTGGGGATCGTCGTACTCTGCGCCGCGCAGGTCAACCAGCTGCAGGCCGTTGTTGGCGCCGGTGGTGATCGGCTCCGCATCGGGGTCTTCGTCGGCGGCGGTTTCCTCTGCGGTCAGGTAGCTGCTGTTGTTGCGGAAGGTTTCGTAAGCTTCGCCGGTCATCTCGTAGTTGGCGGGAGCGGCGGTAGCCTGGGCGTAGTTGGCAAAGGCATCCTTGCGGGAAAGATAGGTCACGTCACCCTCGGCAAAGCCGAACTGGTTGGTAGGCGCAGCCTGGTCGGTGGAGCGGCCATCCTTGTAGGTGACGGTGCTGGCGACGTTATAAACTTGGGAATCGATCACGGTGTGAGCGTCGCTGTTGATGGAGAGGATATAATCGCCCTGTTCCAGCACATAGCAGCCCGCGCCGTAGGTGTCGTAGGAGGCCATATCCTCCTCGTTAATGCTGATGGTGACGGTCTGGGACGCGCCCGGCTCCAGAAGGTCGGTCTTATCGAAGGCCACTAGGTTGGCGGCGGCCTTCTCGATGCCGCCGTTGGTGTAGGGTGGGTTGTAGTAAACCTCCACCACGTCCTTGCCGGCCACGCTGCCGGTGTTGGTCACAGTCACGTCAAAGGTGATGGTGCCGTCGGCGGCGGTTTTCAGTTCGCCCATCTCCTGGGTAAAGCTGGTGTAGGACAGGCCGTAGCCGAAGGGATACTGCACCACAGCGTCATAGTCAAAGTCAAAAGCCGACCCGGAATCTGCAGCCTGGGCCTCGGCGTAGGCGGTTTCGTAGAATTTATAGCCCACATAGATGCCTTCCACATAGTTCACAAAGGAAGGGCTGGTGAGCGATTTGGTGAACATATCCTCCACGCCCTGGTCCAGCATGTTGGTATAGGTGAACAGGCCGATGTTGTTGAACACGGGGGTGGCGGTCAGGTCGTAGACAAAGGTGTCAATGGTCTTGCCGGAGGGGTTCACCGCGCCGGCAATGATCTGGCCCAGGGCGTCGAAGCCGGACTGGCCGGTACCCGCGCACCAAATCGCGCCTTTGATCTGGGAATACTCTTCCACAAAGCCCAGCTCGAACGCATTGGCGCCGTTGTAAACCAAAATCACGTTGTCAAAGTTTTGGCAGACCATGTCGATCAGTTCTTCCTCGCGGTTGGTCAGGTTCAGGAAGGTATCGCCGGCATCCCAGTCGTTGCCTTCGTTCAGGGTGTCGTCATAGCTCATGGGGGTGGTGGTGTGGGCGTAGGTGCCGTCCACCACGGCAGGCATATCGATGGGCAGGTCGGCGCCTTCACCGCCCACGCGGGTGATGACCACCATCGCCGTATCCGAGAATTCTTTGGCGCTGGCGAGCAGTTCATCGGTGTAAAGGCTTACGTTGGGTTCGGGAAGGGTCCAATCCTGCGACCACATGCCAACGGAGGGGCGGTCGGCCTTGTAATCGGTGTAGAACTTGGTTAGTTCATCGTTGGTCTCAATGCCGGCGTTTGCCAGGCCTTCCAGCAGGGAAACGGTGTGGTAAGCGTCATTCAGCGCACCGGAACCGGTGCCGCCGTAGCAGGGGTTGGTGGAAGCCCAGCCGAACACGTTCAGTTTATCGCCCGAAGCCATGGGCAGCACACCGCCGTCATTTTCCAGCAGCACAATGCCTTCCTTGGCGATTTCGGTACACAACTCGTTGGCGGCGGCAGAGGTTTCCTCGGTGATGGTGCCGTTGCCAGTCACCAGTGACAGCATTGTGGACATGGGGCCAAAGCAGATCAGGTTGGCCGTAACCCCCAAGGCCAACAGGATCGCCAGCAGCGAATTGCCGCGCACCAGATATTTTTTGTCTTTGCTCAGTTTGCCGGCAACAACAATGGCAACAATGGCCAAAATCAGCACGACGCCAAATCCAATCAGGTAGTTTTTACAACTGTTCAGAACGTTGATCACGTCTGACATATTGATGGATAACATCTAATTCCTCCTTTAAAAATCATTCTTCTCGAATTGGGCGGAGCGCTCACGCCCTGTTGCATGCATAGAATACCAGATTTTAAGAAGGAGAAACCGTTTTTGGCATAAATTGTCGATTTCTGCGCACAATTTGCAAAATCCATCTTTTTTGGGGCATTTTTCTTATCTGTTCTGCACAAAGAAAAGCCGGTCGGTCTTGTGCATCTTTTTCATCAGTTCCAAAAATCGGTTTTGCAAAGGGGCTTTTCAGTTCTGCACCGGCAGCAGGACGCGCAGGGTGAACCAATTATCTTCGTGGTGGACCGTCACAGTGCCGCCGTATTTCTGCACCGTGGCCCGTATGCTCTTGATGCCGTAGCCTTTGGTGGGTAGGCCGTCGGCCCCAAGGGGGATCTGGGCCTCGCAGTAATTCTCAAAGCGCAGCATCACAAAGCCGTTCTTCTCATAGATGGCAGCGCGGAGCAGCCGCTGCTCCTTGGCTAACGGGCGGATGGCTTCGATGGCATTGTCCAGCGCGGTACCCACAATGGTGCAGATGTCCATCGTGGTCAAAAAATCCAGCAGCCTGCCGTTTGCCACGCAGGTAAAGTTGATGCCCCGTTGCTGGCAGCTCAAGCCCTTGGTGGTGAGAACGGTGTCCAGCACCGGGTTGCCGGTTTTGAACTGGCTCTCATACAGCTTGATGCCGCTCTCCATCTGGTCCAGGGCGGCGGCCTGGCTGTCAGGGTCGCGCTCGGCGCGGATGGCGGCGATCTGCACCTTCAGGTCGTGGTAGCTGCGATTCAGCAGGCGGATATTCTCTTTGCTTTGGCGGTACTGCTCATACTGGCGGTTCAGCACGTTGTTGATCGCCGTCAATTCCTGGTGTAGCGCGGCCTCTCGAAGCTGCTCCCATTGGTTAAAGAGGATGAGTACCCCCGCCAGGTCCACCAGAGTGCGGATGTAGTAGACGCTCATGTCGATCTCGCCGTTTTGGGCAAAACTCAGGTTGCTCACCGCGAAGGCGGTCAGCGCCATGACCACCGCGCTGCCCAGAGAGCGCAGACCGATCTCTGGGGACACCGTCCCCCGCAGCCTGCGCAGTTTGAACCAGTACAACAGGCCGTACACTCCGCCGTAGACCAGGGCCATCAGCGCCAACGCAAGAAAGCGGTTCAGCGGCCCGGTGTAGTTCAGCAGCAGGTAACAGTGGATCTGCCACTCCAGGCTGGCGGCGAACTCCGCCAAAATAAACGCTTGGGCGCAGCAGTAGCCTGCCGCGACAGGCGTACTGTCGCAGCACAGCCAAATGTAAAAGTACATCAGCGCCACGGCGGCCGCCATGCAGGGCAGCCACCAGGCCAGCGGGATGCGGTCGGCGGATGTGGCGTGCAGAAAAGCGCCCAGCACAGCCAGCATCCCCGCCGAGAGCGCCACGGTGATCCAGCGGTCAAAGCGCCGGCGCATCGTGACCACATACAGCAGGCAGGCCAGCCATTCCGCAAAGGCGGTGTACAGGCGCGGAATATCCGGCAGGGTATTCATTTGGCGACGCCCCCAATATAGTCGGCCAGCGCTTCCATAAAGAGCTTTTTCTTGGGGCGGCTGATCTGCAGGCTGTAAGGCCCTACCTGCGCCACCGACTGCTGCACGCCTGTGACCTGGGCCAGATTGACCAGGTAGCCGCTGTTGCAACGGGCGAAGTTCTGGCCCTCCAGCTTTTTCTCAAATTCCTTCAGGGCGCCGGAGGTGATGAAATCCCCGTTTTCAGTATAAATATGGACCTTGTGGGCCTCGCTTTCAAGGTAGTAGATCGAGTGGACGCCCACCCGGCGAAGCCCGCCCTCCACCGGAACGGTCAGGTAGGTCTTGGCCCGCTTCTCCAGGCGGCGCACCGCTTTCTGCAATTCCTGGGAGAAAGCGAAATAAGGCACCGGTTTGAGCACATAGTCCATCGCGTCCACCGCGTAGCCCTGTATGGCAAACTGGGCCATGTTGGTGATAAAGATCAGGATCACATCCTCATCCGCCGCCCGGATCCGCTCTGCGGCGGTCATGCCGTCCATGTGCTTCATCTGCACATCCAGCAGGATGATATCATACACGGCCCGGTAATCCGATACGATCTCGTCGCCGTCATCATAGGTGGTCAGTTCAAACGCCGCGCCGTACTGCCGCTCATACCGGCGCACATACTCCACCAGCTGACTCTGCACCTGGGGATCGTCTTCCACAATGGCAATGCGATACATTGTCTCACTTCCTTCTCACCTTTTTTGCACGTTTGGGGGCCTGTTTTCCTGTTTTTATTATACGTTGCCGCCGCCCCAGCTGTCAACAAGACAAACCGCCCAAAACAGAAAACCGCCCATGAAAGGGCGGCGGGATAGGTCCGCAGGGCGGTGAACGCCTGCTTGTTTTATTCCACATAGAGCGTTACGCCGTACCCGGCAATGACCGGGGAGCCGACGGCGGGGTCCTGGGCGATGACCGTTCCCTCCTGCTTGCCGCCGGCGACGATGGCGTTCAGCCCCATCTCTTTCAGATGGCTGCGGGCGGCCTGCACGGTCTGGCCGGTGACTTTGGGTACCGAGCGGTAGGGGTCCGGCACGGGGCGAACCACCACCAGCTTGATGATGGTGCCAATCTCGCACAGGCTGCCGGCGGCCGGTTCGGTGCGCAGCACGGTGTAGGGTTCCAACGTGCCGTCCGTGATGAACTCCACCACAACGCCGAAGCCGGCGTCTCGCAGCTGCTGGGATGCCTGCTGCTGCGGCTCCCACAGCAGTTCCGGCACCGTGAGCTGCTGCATGCCCCGGCTGACGGTCAGCGTAAGCTGCTGCCCTTCCTTGACGGTGCGGCCCGCCCGGGGCTGCTGGGTACAGATCGTGCCGGCCTCATGGGCGTTGCTGTAGGCTTCCTTCCACACCACCGCCAGGCCAGCCTGGTAGGCGGCCTCCGCGGCCTGCTCGGCGGTCAGGCCGGTCAGGTCCGGCGTTTCCACATCCGCCCGGATAGAGAACAGTTCGTTGGTGCTCTTGGCCAGGACAGCACGCACCATCCCCGCCGAAACCAGCACGGAAAGCAGCGCCAACACCGCCAGTACCCTCAGTGGCGTGACGCGCGGGCGTTTTATCGCGGGCATCGTTCCCCACCTCCCTGTTTTTGTATAGTATACCATCTGCCAGGCAAAATAGCAACGGGCCGCCCCCTGGGGCGGCCCGCTGTGCCTATTATGTTCACCGCATCGGCAGATCGGTGCGCAAAAACTGG
>CAZIVF010000024.1:0-23754 GCA_964542725.1 uncultured Subdoligranulum sp.
GGCGGGCAGGTCCTGCATGTAGGCATGCATTGCCTCGGCCACCGTCTTGCTGTAGGCCACCGCCTCCACCACGGTGCGCGCCCCCTTGACGGCGTCGCCGGAGGCAAAGATGCCAGGGCGGGTGGTGCGGCCCACCTCATCGGTGACAAAGAGCCCCTGTGCGTTGACCTCCAGGCCGTCGGTGCTTTCGGTGATGGTGGTGCAGGCGCCCTGGCTGATGGAGACGATGACGCTGTTGGCCGGGTAGAGCATCTCACTGCCCGGCACATCGGTCAGTGTGCCATCCTCCCCCTCCTGCACATCGCGGAAGATGACGCCCTTGTCAGTGATCTCCACCGGCTTTTTGTTGTAGAAGAAGTCCACGCCCTCCAGCTTGGCGTAGCTGGCCTCATAGTCGCTGGCGGTGATCTTTTGGGTGAGAGAGAAGCACTGCACATGGCGGCTGCCGTGGCGGATGGCCGTGCGGGCCACGTCCATAGCCGCGTTGCCCGCGCCGATGATCACAACCCGCTCCCCCAGATGGTAAACGTCGGGATTTTGCAGATAGTTGATGGCATAGTGAACGTGACCCAGGCTCTCGCCCTTGATCTTCAGAGTGTTGGGCCGCCAGACACCGGTGCCAATGAAGATGGCCTTATAGCCGTCGCGCAGCAGATCGTCGATCTTCAGCGCCTTGCCAATGTCGATGTTGGGGCGCACCTTGATATCCTTCAGGCGCAGATGGCGGTACTCAAAATCGTCCAGCACCGATTTGGGCAGGCGGAACTCCGGGATGCCGTAGCGCAGCACGCCGCCGATCTTATCGTGGCTCTCAAAGATGGTCACATCGTAGCCGTAGCGCGCCAGGATGACGGCGATGGTCAGGCCCGCCGGGCCGGAACCCACGATGGCCACCCGTTTGCCGTTCGGCTCGGCCGGGCCGCGGGTCATCTGGCTGGCGTAGGTGGAGGAGATGTAATTCTCAATGACTGAGAAATGCACCGGCGCCCCCTTGATGCCCCGGACGCAGTGGCCCTCGCACTGTTTTTCGTGGTTGCAGATCAGCGAGCAGACGGTGGTCAGGGGATTGTTCTCAAACAGCAGCCGGCCGGCCTCATTCAGTTCATTGGCCTTGAGCAGCCGGATAACCTCCGGGATATTGGTGTGGATAGGGCATCCCTGCTGGCAGCGGGGATTCTTGCACCCCAGGCAGTGGTTGGCCTCGTCCATTACATGTAGCGCCATGGCGTTTTTCCTCTTTCTTTTCTATAATTCGCACGGATTTTGCGCGTCAAAAATGCAACAAAGTTTCTTCTCTCCGCATTTTTTATCCATGCTTATATTTATATTACCACCGGCTTAGTGGTGAACGCAAGCCCCATCGGCATGGTTTGCTCCCTGCAAAGTGACGAAAAATCCACCGCGCGGCTGTGCATATCGACAATAGCCGCGGCCTCCGGACCGCTTTTAGCCAGGTCGGCCAGGCTGGTTCCCGCCGGCATGGCTGCCCCTTCCAGCAGGGGCAGCGCCTCCTTTCGCGCCCCCAGCACATGCAGGTAGGGCGGTGCGGGCAGTTCGGGCGGGATCGCCAGCGCCGCATCCAGCACCAGACGACGCAGCCGGGCGTGGGGGTAGCGCTTGGTTTTCAGGCGGGCGTACAGATCCTCCAGGCCGGTTGCCCGGCGCACGGCGGCGGCCAGACGGTGTTCCAACCCCTCGCTGACGCCGCGCACGGCGGCAAACTCCTCCTCACTTTTTATTCGCAGCAGCGCCAAAACAGCGGTGGAAAACTTGCCGGCATCCAGCCGCTGCCCCGCCTGTAGCGCGGCGCTGTACTGTGCGAAGGCGTCTGCCGGCACATAAGGGGCCATCGCTTCGGCGGGCAGGGTGCGCAGCAGGCTGGCGCTGGCGATCGGGGTCCCCTGCCACACCCCCGCGCCGCCGTCATGGCCCGCCCCCAGGCGGGGCAGCGGCAGCGGCCGCAGCGAACTGCCCTGTGCCAGGATCGCTTTGCAGTATTCCACCCCCAGGATATTGTTCGGTCGGCCCAGCAGCGCCCCCGCGCCGGGGCGCAGGCTTTCGGCGGCAGCGGCGCGGGCCGCCGCAAAGGTTTGTCCCGTCGACAAATTTTGGTGCAGCGCCCGGGTCAGCGCGGGCGTCCGCAAAATCCGCGCGGTGTCTGTCAGCAGCGCGGCGTCCGGCGTTTCGGCCCCGAAAGCCAGCGTATCGCATCCCAGGGCGGTCAGCAGCCGAACCCCGGCGGCGGCAAATTCCTCCGCTCCGGCGCAGGCATAGGGGGCGGGCAACGCCAGGACCAGATCCGCCCCGGCCTGCAGCGCCGCCCGCACCCGGACCGCCTCCGGAAGAAGCGGCAGGCCGCCCCGCTGCACCGCCCCCGCGCTGAGGCAGACCGCCACCCGGCGAGCCCCCTTTTGCCGCAGCAGCGCGATCTGTGCCGCATGGCCGTTGTGGAAGGGATCATATTCTGCAATGATTCCCACAAGTTTCATAAAAAGCCTCTTTCTTCTGCGCAAAATTTGTGCCATATGTTGCGTTTTGTGCTTGAAAAACCTCTGCTGCCATTATATAATAAAAGAGACAAGCAGAAAAGGGCCTGCGCCCTGAAAAATCGAAGGAGGATATTTCCTATGAAAATCCTGGTTATCAACTGTGGGTCTTCCAGCTTAAAGTACCAGCTGATCGACATGGACAGCAACGCCGTCCTGTGCAAAGGTCTGTGTGAGCGCATCGGCATGGAGAGCAGCAAGATCACCCACGAGGCCAACGGTAGCAAGGTTTCCCTTGACACCGTCTTCCCCACCCATACCGAAGCGTTTGCCGAGGTCGTGAAGCGGATGACCTCCGGCGACGGCAAGGTCATTGACGATGTGAAGGAGATCAACGCCATCGGCCACCGCGTCGTTCACGGCGGCGAGAAATTCAAGCAAAGTTGCCTGATCACCGAAGAAGTGGTGGATACGATTCGTGAGCTGAGCACCCTGGCCCCGCTGCACAACCCCGCCGCCATCCTGGGTATCGAGGCTTCCCGGCAGGTGTTCGGCTCCGATCTGCCCAACGTGGCCGTGTTTGATACCTCCTTCCACTCCACCATGCCCCCCAAGGCTTACATGTACGCCATCCCCTATGAATATTATGAGAAGTACGGCATCCGCCGCTATGGCTTCCACGGCACCAGCCACAAATACGTCAGCGCCAAGGCGGCTGAATATCTGGAGGAGCCCATCGGCCGCCTGAAGATCATCACCTGCCACCTGGGCAACGGCTCCTCCATCGCCGCCGTCGACCAGGGCCGCGTCATCGATACCTCGATGGGTATGACCCCGCTGTCCGGCTTGATGATGGGCACACGCAGCGGCGATATCGATCCCTCTGTGGTCAACTACCTGAAGTACACCCTGAACATCTCCGGCCACGAGGTGGACGATATTCTGAATAAGAAGTCCGGCCTTCTGGGTATCTCCGGCGTTTCCAGCGACAAACGGGATGTGGAGAACGCCGCCAAGAACGGCAATGTTCGCGCCCAGCTTGCCAGCGACATGCTGAACTACCAGATCAAGAAGGTTGTGGGCGGCTACATCGCGGCCATGGGCGGCCTGGATGCCATCGTCTTCACCGGCGGCATCGGCGAACATGACGCCGCTGCCCGCGCCAAGATCTGTCACCACATGGATTGGCTGGGCATCCGCATCGACACTGACAAGAACCAGAACATTCAGGGCGATGTCTGCGAGATCACCGCCTGGGGCGCTCGCGTCCGCACGCTGGTCATTGCCACCGATGAGGAGTATATGATCGCCCACGATACCCTGGAGGTCGTAAAAGCGCTGTAAACCCTTCCGCCTTTTTTCGGCAAGCACCGCGCCCCCGCTTTGCAGCGGGGGCGCGGTGCTTGTTTGTCGGCGGGGGCGCGGGGAAGATCGCCGCACCAAACGGCGCGTCCCGGTCAGCGCAGAAGGGCGGCCAGTTCCTCCACCGTGGGGATGTCCCCGGCGCTGCGGCCGTAGTGGGCGTAGGTTACTTTGCGGTCCGGGTCCAGCACAAAGACGGCGGGCAGCTGCAGTTCGCTGCCCTCATAAGCGCCATGCTTGTAGCCGGCGGCTGCGGCCTTGGCAATTTTAGCCATTGTCTTGGCGTCAGCCATTTTCAGCAGGGACTCAGCCGGCTGCACGGCAAAACGGATGTACAGCGCGGCCTGCGGGTCGCAGATGATCGCAAAGGGCAGATCGCCGGGCCGCAGTTGGGCGGCAATGCCCGCCGGGTCGGACTGAAGCACCACCAACAGTTGGCCGCCCGCCGCCGTCAGTTCGCCGTAATGCTGGGCCAGCTGGTGGATATCATACTGGCAGAGGGTGCAGCCATAGTAGCGCAGGAATACCAGCGCGGTTTTCTTGGCCTTGGCGGCAGTCTGCGCCAGGGTCAGCCCCTGCTCAAAGGGGGTTTGGTAGGTGAAATCCGCCATGGTATCGCCGGCGGCCAGCACCTGCTGCACCGGTTCCACCCTGTTGGGATCGGGGTTGAAGACGTACTTGTCCAGCCGGTCAAAGGCTTCCCGCACGCGGGAGAATGGCAGCGCCAGGTTCATGCGGATGGAACAGGGGCCGTGGAACATCCGGCCATCCTGCACGGCCACGCCCACCGCCCAGGCGGCTTTCTCCACGTCGTCGATGGTTTTGCCGTGGGCCTGGCACCATTTGGTGCAGTCCACAAACAGCATATAGGTTCCCTCCGGCTTGCTGACCTCCACCCCTTCAAAATGCTGGGCGATGTAATCGCAGGCGTAGTTGATGTTGCCGCTGAGGACCTGGCACAGTTCATCCACCCACTCGTACCCTTCCGGCTTGTAGGCGCCGATCAGGGCATGCATCGAGAGGACGTTCATATCGTTGTAGTGGGGCTTGCTGCCCTTGGCGGTCACGCGGTCCCGCAGCGCCTTATTGTAGATGATGTGGTAGCTGCCCACCAGGCCCGCCAGGTTGAAGGTCTTGCTGGGCGCGTACACAGCCACCGTGCGGCTGCGGGCATCCTCGCTGACCATCTGAGTGGGGATGTGCTTGTGGCCGTTGAGCAGGATATCCGACCAGATCTCGTCCGAGATGACCAGGCAGTCGTTGGCCTTATAGGTTTCCATTGCCTTCTCCAATTCCCAGCGCTCCCAGACGCGGCCGCAGGGGTTGTGGGGGGAACACAGGATGGCCACATGGATCTTGTTGGCCTTGAGTTTGGCATCCATATCCTCATAGTCCATCCGCCAGACGCCGTTTTCGTCCTTAACCAGCGGGCTGTGGACAATGTTGTACCCGTTGTTGGTGACGCTGTTAGTGAAGCCGATGTAGGTAGGGCTGTGCAGCAGCACGGAATCGCCGGGGGCGGCGTAGGCGGTCAGGGCCGAGATCACGCCGCCCAGCACGCCGTTTTCGTAGCCGATGCAGTCGGCCGTCAGGCCGGTGACGCCGTTGCGCTGCTCATGCCAGCGGATAATAGCGTTGAAGTATTCCGGCGTAGCCTGGAAATAGCCGTAGGCCGGATGCTTGGCCCTCTCAATAATTGCCTCGGGGATGGTGGGTACCGTGGGGAAGTTCATGTCGGCCACCCACATGGGGATGGCGTCAAACCCCAGCTTGGGAGCGGCAGGGGTAAAGCCGGGCATCCCGCCCAGGCCGTCCACCGCGATGGCATCCTTGCCGCGGCGATCCATAATCGATGTAAAATCGTATTTCATGGCAGTGGTCTCCTTTTTGTTTCCCGAATTATCCGGTCTGCGGTATGCGCCGTCTCGATCTTTTAGGCTATTATACCACAAGCGGCGCCCTTCCGGAAGAGGAAGCGGTACAAACCGGCGGCATTGGCGCAGGGTAAAAAAGCGTCCAATAAATGGGAGCGTTGCAGAACAAAAAATTCTGTAACGCTCTCTTCGGCACACAAAAATGCCGGGGCTGATGCCCCGGCATTTGCCGTTACTGCCGGTTCTGCTGCGTGCGCTTCTTGGCGATGGCTGCCAGAGCGTCCCTGCGGGAGAGATTGATGCGGCCCTGCTGGTCAATATCAGTGACCATGACGAAGATAGGATCGCCCACCGCGACCACATCCTCCACATGCTCTACCCGGTGATCGTCCAGCTTGGAGATATGGACCAGCCCCTCTTTGCCGGGGGCAATCTCAACGAAAGCGCCGAAGTTCATCAGGCGGGTCACACGGCCCTTGTAGATGGCGCCGATCTCGGGATCCTCCACAATGGTCTTGATGGTGGCGATGGCCCGCATGGCATCCTCCTGATCGACGGCGGAAATGAAGACGTGGCCGTCCTCCTCGATATCGATCTTGCAGTTGCAGGTGGCGCACATCTCCTGGATCACCTTGCCGCCCTTGCCGATGACATCCTTGATCTTATCCACGGGGATCATCATGCTGAACATCTTGGGCGCATACTTGGAGAGTTCGGCGCGGGGTTCCGCGATGACCGGCTTGATGATCTGGTCCAGGATATACAGGCGGCCCTTGCGGCACTTCTCCAGCGCCTCCTCCACGATCTCGTAGGTCAGGCCGTCCACCTTGATGTCCATCTGGATCGCGGTGATGCCGCGGCGGGTGCCGCCCACCTTGAAGTCCATGTCGCCATGGAAATCCTCCACACCCTGGATATCCAGCATGGTCATCCAGCGGCCTCCCTGCAGCGGGTCGCCGTCGGTGATGAGGCCGCAGGAGATGCCGGCCACAGGGGCCTTGATGGGAACGCCCGCATCCATCAGGGCCAGCGTGGAGCCGCAGATGGAAGCCTGGGAGGTGGAACCGTTGGAGGACAGCACCTCAGAGACACAGCGGATGGTGTAGGGGAACTCCGCCTGATCGGGCAGGACGGGGATCAGCGCGCGCTCGGCCAGGTTGCCGTGGCCGATCTCCCGGCGGCCGGGGCTGCGCGGCGCGCGCGCCTCACCGACGGAGTACGGCGGGAAGTTGTAGTGATGAATATAGCGCTTGAGGGGGGTGTCACTCAGGTCGTCCATCGTCTGGGCGTCCTTGGTGTTGCCCAGGGTGCAGATGGTTAGCACCTGGGTCTGGCCGCGGGTGAACATGCCGGAACCGTGAACGCGGGGCAGGATGCCGACCTCAGCGGCCAGCGGGCGGATCTCGTTGATGCCGCGGCCGTCGACGCGCTTGCCATCTTCCAGCAGCCAGGTGCGGACGACCTTCTTCTGCAGCTTATAGCTGAGCAGATCCAGGTCGGCGGCGGTCAGTTCGGGGTGCTCGGCGGCGATGGCGTCCATGATGGGAAGCAGGGCGGCGTCGCGGACGTTCTTGTCGTCGGTGTCCATCGCCTTCTTCACGTCCTCCAGGTAGTTGGCGTAGACCTCCGCCAGCAGGGCGTGGTCCATCTCCACCGGGGTGAAGTTCTTCTTGGGCTTGCCGATCTCAGCCACAATGCCGGTGATGAACGCCAGCATCTTCTTGATTTCTTCATGGCCGGCGCGGATAGCCTTCATCATGGTGTCCTCGTCCACCTCGTTGGCGCCCGCCTCGATCATGACGATCTTCTCCTGGCTGGCGGCCAGCGTCAGCGAAAGGTCGCTGCGCTCCCGCTGCTCCTTGGTGGGGTTGAGAACGATCTCGCCATCCACCAGGCCGACGAATACGCCGGCGATGGGGCCGCCCCAGGGAATATCGGACATGGCGATAACCAGCGACGCGCCGTTCATGCCGGTGATCTCCGCAGAGTTATCGGGGTCCTGGCTCATGACGGTCATGGTGACGCAGACATCGTTGCGCATATCTTTGGGGAAGAGCGGGCGAATGGGGCGGTCCACGCAGCGGGAGGAAAGCACGGCATGCTCGCCGGGGCGGCCCTCGCGGCGCATAAAGGAACCGGGGATGCGGCCGGCAGCGTACAGCTTCTCCTCAAATTCCACGCTCAGAGGGAAGAAATCCACGCCCTCGCGCGGTTTCTCGCTCATGGTCACATTGCAGAGCACACAGGTCTCGCCATAGCGGACCATGGCGCTGCCGTTGGAAAGTCCGCACATCTTGCCGGTCTCCACCACAAAGGGGCGGCCCGCAAAGGTGGTCTCGAACTTACGGTACTTGGGAAAAGTTTCCTGCCGGGAAGCGAATTCGTAAGCCATAGTGGTTCTCCTTCTTCATCATATTCCAAAACACCCCGCCGGTTTGAGCAATAAAGCCAATGTCGGGCGGCGGCCCGGCACTCGATTTACTGCGCAAGCGCGGCGGTGTGTACGTCCAAGGGGATGGGCCGACGCGGGGCTTCGCCCTGCCCGCCCTGAAAGGGACCTCCGAACCAATCCCGCCTGCGGGCTTGGCAGATATCTCGCCGACGGCACAGCCCGCCCGGCAATCCGCGCATCGGATTTATTCAGAGCTTCCTTAAAAAAATCAGGCAAGGCACCGGATGATGCCCTGCCCGTTTTTGCCAAATTACTTGCGCAGACCCAGCTCAGCGATGAGGGCACGGTAACGGTTGATGTCCTTCTTTTGCAGATAAGCCAGCAGGTTGCGGCGGCGGCCGACCATCTTGAACAGGCCGCGGCGGCTATGGTTATCGTGCTTATTGGTCTTCAGATGCTCGGTCAGGTGGTTGATGCGCGCAGTCAGCAGCGCGACCTGGACCTCCGGGGATCCGGTATCGCCCTCATGCAGGGCGGCCTTCTCGATGATGGGTTGCTTATTGATGGCAGATTTCTGGCTCATGTTGATTTACCTCACTTTTTTAATTTGCCAATGGCATAGCCCGGGGTAAACGGGAACGATTGTTAGAGGCATACGCCCCAAGCCAAACCACGGTAACAGCCAATAGTATAGCACAAAAGGGCGGGGAATACAAGCACTTTCCGCACAAAGTTTGCGTTTTTTTTACTGGGGACAGGCCGCAAAGTAGCGGCGGCTCTGCTCGGCGGCATCCAGGATCAGGCCGCGCAACGCGTCGACCGAGCCGAATTTGCGCACCGGGCAGAGGTATTGATGGAATTCCAGCACCGGGCTCTGGCCGTACACGTCGCCGTGGAAGCCCGGCACATAGGTTTCGCAGGTGATGGGGGCGTTCTCTCCATCCACGGTGGGGCGGCAGCCGATGCCGGTGGCCGCGGGCCACCAGCGCCCCTCCAGCCGGATGCGGGTGGCGTAAACCCCGGCGCAGGGCTGCAGCATCCCCTCGGGGTAATTCTGGTTGATGGTGGGGGTCCCCAGCCGGCTGGTTCCCACCCCCTTGCCGTGGGTGACGGGCCAGTCTATGGCGTAGGGTTGCCCCAGCATGGCGTTTACATCGCCCAGGCGGGCCTCCTCCAGCGCGGCGCGGATGCGGGTGGAGGAAACCAACTGCCCGCCGTACTGCGCCATATCCACCACATGGACCCGGATACCCCGGGCGGCGCACAGTTCGATGAGAAGCGGCACGTTGCCGACGGCATAGGCGCCGAAGGTGAAATTATCGCCGCAGAAAACATCCCCGGCGCAAAAACAATCCGCCAGAATCGTTTGGACGAACGCCTCCGGCGAGAGGGAGCGGAATGCCTCGAAGGGCGGCTCCATATATTCCCCGATCCCCAGGGCTGCGATGCGGGCATGCTTTTGGCTGGGGGAGAGGATGCGCCCTCCTTTCAGGCTGCTGCGCCCCGGCAGGCAGAAGGTGAAGGCGGCGGCGGCCATCCTCTTCTCCCGGGCGCATTCCGCCGCAGCGCCCAACACCCGGCGGTGGCCCAGGTGGACGCCGTCAAAAAAGCCCAGCGCCACCGCGCTGCCATGCGGCGCGTCGATGGGGGTCAGGGTCTCAAGAATATGCATGGATCGTCAGTCCCTTTCACAGAATAGTTTTTCCACCAGCAGCACGCCGCCCTCCACCCGGGCCAGGCCCAGGAAGTTCCCGGCCTGATCGTAGGCGCGGTAGCGGCCATCCGCCGCCGGGTAACGGCTGGTGGGGCAGCCGTTGAGCAGATGGGCGCGGGTGAAATCGTTCACCGTCAGGGCGGGCAGCGGCGCGAAAGCGGTATCCGCCGGCAGTATCCACTCCCCCACCGTCCCAGCCTCGGCGGCGGCCAGGAGTTCGGGCAGGGTATGGCATTGGCCGATGCCGAACACCCCCGCGCGGGTGCGGCGCAGCGCTGCCAGCGCGGCGGGTACCCCCAGGGAGGCGCCGATCTCCTCGGCCAGCACCCGGATATAGGTTCCCTTGGAGCAGACCACCCGCAGCGTATAGTCGCCGGGGACGGGGCTGCCCAGGTAGTCGATACTGTAGATTGTGATCGGACGGGGAGTGCGTTCCACCGTCTGGCCTTTGCGGGCCGCCCTATACAGCGGCTGGCCGTTGACCTTAACCGCCGAGTACATGGGCGGCAGCTGCTCCCGCGCCCCCACGAATTGGGGCAGCGCGGCGCGAAGCTCTCTTTCCCCCGCCTCCGCCGCCGCCCGCTCCAGCACGGCGCCGGTGATATCACCGGTATCGGTGCGCAGCCCCAGGCGGATGGTGGCCTCGTAGGTTTTGTCATGGTCCAGCTGGCGGTCCGCAGCGGCGGTAGCCCGGCCAATAAACACCGCCAGCACGCCGGTGGCCATAGGGTCCAGTGTGCCGGAATGGCCCAGTTTGCGGGTTCCCAATGCGCCGCGCAGCTTGGCCAGCACGTCAAAGCTGGTCCACCCCGCCGGTTTGTCCACCAGCAGGATGCCGGAAATGTTGTTTTTCATGGGGTATAGTTCCCTTTTCAAAAGAAAAGAGCAGAGCGCAAAGAGGGATGAAACCTCCTCCCCCGCTCTCTGTTCTTTTCTTTACTCTTCCTTCCGGGCCGCGTCATAGCGGTCCAGTTCCTTTTTGACTTCTTCCAGAATGGCATGCTTGGCGTTATCCAGGTTGCCGCTGATCTCGCATCCGGCGGCCTTGGCGTGGCCGCCGCCGCCCAGGCGGCGGGCGATGGCGCAGGCGTCGATCTCGCCGCCGGTGCGCACGCTGATCTTAAAGCTGCCGTCCTTCTGTTGGCGCAACGTCAGGCCCACATCCACCCCCTCGATGGAGCGGGGCAGACTGGTCAGATCCTCCAGTTCGGAGGCGGCCACACCGCATCCGCAGATCTCATCCCAGGTCAGCAGGATGACGGCGCAACGGTCATGATAGTAATACTCCAGACTTTCCAGTGCCAGGCGCTCCGCCTCGATGCGGGCGTGGGAGCGGTTCTCGAACAGGAGGGCGTTGAGTTTCTCCACGTCCGCCCCCGCCTCGATAACGCGGGCGGTAGCCAGATGGGTGGCGGCGGTGGTGTTGGTGAAACAGAAGCAGCCTGTATCGGTGGCGATGCCGGTGTACAGGCAGGCGGCGATCTCCGGCGTCAGGGGGACGCCCAGTTCGGGGATCAGATCGGTGAGCAGTTCACAGACCGCCGCCGCGCTGGCATCCAGCAGCGTCTCATAGGCGTAGCCGCTGTTGGAGCCGTGATGATCGATGCACAGCTGCACATGCTCGGCGTAGGTCTGCACATTGTTGTTCTCACCGAACAGCTGGATGCTGGCCACGTCCACCGCTACGACGAACGCCGGTTCAAACCCGCCGTCGTAGCTGTTGATCCGCATAAAATCGTACATTTTGGGGATGGGGTCACTGCACAGCACTGCGGCATTGCGGCCCAAAGCCTGCAGCGCTTTGCACAGGGCGGCGGCACTGCCGATGGTATCACCGTCCGGGTTTTTGTGGCACAGGATCAGAACGTTGTTCGCCCCCCGCAGGCGGGCGACGGCGCTCCGACGATCCACAGAATCTGTCATACAGGGCCTCTTTTCTAACGTGCGTTCAGTCCTCCCCTTCCGGCGAAGCTTCGCCGCCAGGGTTCAGATCCTGAAGCAATGCGTTGATATGGGCCGCATAGGCGGCGCCATCGTCCGGCACAAAAACAAAGCGGGGCGCTTTGCGGATGTGCATGCGGCGGCTGACCTCGGTCCTGACATGACCGGAGGCTTTGTTCAGCGCTTTGACCACCGGCTGGGGGCCGTCCTCCCGCCCCATAACGCTGATGTAGACCTTGGCGAAGTCCAGATCAGGCGTCACGTCCAGGCGGGTCACGGTCAGCAGGCCGCCGGCCACGCGGGGGTCCTTCATCTCGCCGATGATGGCGATCAACTCCCGTTTCATATCCTGGGCCATACGGCCATGGTTTTTGCTTGGCATTGTGTTACCTCTATGGTCGGTTGGAAATCAGGGGCGCGGGGCGGCGCGGCAAAGCCGATGGCGGCCTGTGCGGCGCCGCTTGCCCCCTAACGTTCTCACTCTCTGTATTCTTCCAGCTTGAAGCACTCGAAGACGTCGCCCTCCTTGATGTCGGAGAATTTGACCAGCGTGATGCCGCACTCAAAGCTCTCGGCCACTTCCTTGGCGTCGTCCTTGAAGCGCTTGAGGGAGGCGATGGCGTCCTCGCAGATGACGATACCGTCGCGCACCAGGCGCAGCTGGGCGTCGCGGGTGATCTTGCCGGAGGTGACGCGGCAGCCCGCGACCATACCCACCGAGGAGATCTTGTAGACCTGGCGGACCTGGGCCTCGCCCAGGGCGACCTCCCGCACCTTGGGGGCCAGCATGCCCTTCATAGCGTCGGAGACATCGTTGATGGCATCGTAGATGACGCGGTACATCCGCATCTCCACGCCGGTCTGCTCGGCCTCGGCCTTGGCAACGGCGTCGGGCCGGACGTTGAAGCCGATGATGATGGCGTTGGAAGCGTCGGCCAGCGACACGTCGGACTTGGAGATGGCGCCGACGGCGGCGTGAATCACCCGCACCCGCACTTCCTCGTTGGAGATTTTTTCCAGGCTCTGCTTGACGGCCTCGGCGGAGCCCTGCACGTCCGCCTTGACGATGATGGGCAGTTCCTTCATATCGTTGGCGGCCATCTGGTCGAACAGGTTATCCAGCGTGACCTTGGTGTAGGTGGCAAACTGCTTCTCTTTGGCGGCGGTGGTGCGCTGGTCGGCCAGTTCACGGGCCAGGCGCTCATCCTCGACGGCCTCAAACAGTTCGCCGGCGGTAGGCACTTCGGTCAGGCCGGTGATCTCCACGGGGGTGGAGGGGCCGGCCTCGGTGATCTCCATGCCTTTATCGTTGCGCATGATGCGCACACGGCCCACCGAGGTGCCGGCAATCAGGCAGTCGCCCTTATGCAGGGTGCCGTTCTGCACCAGCAGGGTGGCGATGGGACCCTGGCCTTTGTCCAGGCGGGCCTCCACCACGGCGCCCTTGGCGTGGCGGTTGGGGTTGGCCCGCAATTCCATAACCTCGGCCTCCAGCACGATGCGCTCCAACAGGTCGCTGATCCCCATGCCGGTCACGGCGGATACCGGGATACAGGCCACGTCGCCGCCCCAGTCCTCGGGGACGATCTCATACTTGGTCAGCTGCTCCTTGACGCGCTCGGGGTTAGCGGTGGGCTTATCCATCTTGTTGATGGCCACGATAAGCTTGACGCCGGCGGCCTTGGCGTGGTTGATGGATTCGATGGTTTGGGGCATGATGCCGTCATCGGCGGCGACCACCAGCACGGCAATATCCGTCATGTTGGCGCCGCGGGCGCGCATGGCGGTGAACGCCTCATGGCCGGGGGTATCCAGGAAGGTGATGACGCCGCCATCCACCTTGACCTGGTAGGCGCCGATGGCCTGGGTGATGCCGCCCGCCTCGCCTGCGGTGACGTTGGTCTTGCGGATCGCATCCAGGATGGATGTCTTGCCGTGGTCGACGTGGCCCATGACCACCACAACAGGCGGGCGCTCCACCAGATCCTCGGCGGCGTCCTCCTCCTGCACGAAGAGCCGTTCCTCAATGGAGACGTGGACCTCATGCTCCACCTTGGCGTGGAACTCCTCCGCGATGAGGGCGGCAGTATCGAAATCCACCACGTCGGAGGCGGCATGCATCTCGCCCATCTGCATAAACTTGGCAACCACCTTGGCGACGTTCTGCTTCAGGCGGGTAGCCAGCTCGCCCACGGTGATCTCATCGGGGATAGAGATCTTGAGCTGGGCGTTGCGGGCCTTCTCCAGCTGGATGCGCTGCAGGCGCTCGGCCTCGGTCTCGCGGCGGCGCTGGTACTGGTTGCGGTTCTTGCTGCGGTTGTTGAACTTTTCCTTCTTGCCGGAAGGCTGCTTTTTGCGCTTGCTGGGCATATTGCGGCTGTCGGCCAGGTCATCGTACCGGGCGCTGAACTTATCGACGTTCACATCGACGGTCCGGGTATCCACCGACACCTGGGCGCGCTGCACCTGGACCTGTTCCGTGACTATCGGTTTCTTGATGCCGGTATCCGCCGCCAGTTCCCGCATGGTAACTCGCTTCTCGCTGCGCTTTTCAGGCTGCTTTTCCTGCTTCTTCTGCTCCTTGCGCGGCTCGGGGCGCTTGGCCTCCGGCTTTTTGGCGCTGGCGAAGTATGCCTCAAAGCTCGGCTCGGCGGCTTCCTTGGTCAGGGCCTCAAAGAGGTGGTTGACCTCATTCTCGTTCAGGGTGCCGCCGGTCTTGTAGCTGGCGCCGGTGATGGGCGCGACCGTGTCGATAACTTTCTTGGCCGCGATGCCAAGATCCTTTGCAACGTCGTTGATTTTATACTTAAATTCCATCGGCTTTCCTCCTTAGTTCTCCTCTGGGTCAAGATGGCTCAAGCACAGCCGGGCCAGGTTTTCATCGCATACGCCGAAAACGGCGGCGGGTTTGGGGGTCAGGCAGGCCAGCTGTGCGGCGGGCAGCGGCATCACGCGGCAGGGCGCGATCCCCCGGCAGGCGGCGCGCATATGGGACGCCGTGCGTTCGCTGGCGTCGGCAGCCAGCAGCACCAGGCAAACCTTGCCGCGCAGCACGGCCTCCTGCACCCGGTCATAGCCATGCAGCAGTTTGCCGGCCTTGCGGCACAGACCCAGGCTGCCCATCAGCGGGTGGGATTCATGGCTCACCGGGCATCGCCTCCTTTGCCATTTGTTCGGCGCAGAGAATCTCCTCGGTCAGGCAGTCATAGACGCCGTCAGGGATAGGCGCCTCGAAGGCCCGTTCGATGCGCTTGGCTTTGCGGGCCTTTGCCAGGCAGGCAGCCGAGGGGCAAAGGTAAGCGCCGCGGCCGGATTTTTTGCCGGTCAGGTCGATGCTGACCTCCCCTTCGGGGCTGCGCACCACCCGCACCAGTTCGCGCTTGGGGCGCTGGCCGTTGCAGCCTACGCAGCGGCGCATCGGTATCTTTTTGACTTTTTGCTGCAAGTCTTACCCCTCTTTTCAGGTTAGGAGTTCCAGGCAAAGCGCGGGATCAGGGCCGGGATTCTGCCCGGCACCTTATTCTCAACGCCGGTCTCCTAACGGTTGCAGTCTCACTCTTCGTCCTCGCCGTAGTAGCCGGACTCGGGGCGGATGTCGATGTTGTAGCCGGTCAGGTGGGCGCACAGGCGGACGTTCTGCCCCTTGTTGCCGATGGCCAGGCTCAGCTGATGGTCCGGCACGGTGACGCGGCAGCTCTTGTTTTCGCCGGGGAGCAGGTCAACCTTGACCACCTTGGCCGGGCTGAGCGCGGCGGAAATAAACTCGGCGATATCCTCGCTCCAGCGGATGATATCGATCTTTTCGCCGTTCAGTTCCTGCACGATCTTCTCAACGCGGGCGCCGTGCGCGCCGATGCAGGCGCCCACCGGGTCAACGTCGGAGTTTTTGCTCCAGACGGCCAGTTTGGTGCGGGCGCCGGCCTCGCGGGCGATGGCCTTGACCTCCACGGTGCCGTCGTAGATTTCGGGAACTTCCAGTTCAAACATCCGCTTGACCAGGCCGGGATGGGTGCGGCTGATGGTGACGCGGGGGCCGCGGTCGGTAGCCAGCACGTCGACCACATAGACCTGAATGGTATCCCCCTCGCGGAAGCTCTCGCCGTTCACCTGCTCGTTGCGGGGCAGCACGGCGCTGCCGCCCTTGCCCAAATCCAGCACGATGTTGCCGCGGTCCGGATCCACCGAGACGACGGTGGCGGTGATGAGTTCGTGGGCGCGGGACTGCATCTCGCTGCACTGGGCGTTGCGCTCGCCCTCGCGCAGGCCCTGGCGGATCACATGCTTGGCGGTCTGGGCGGCGATGCGACCGAATTCCTTGGTTTTCAGCTGGGTAACTACCCGCTGGCCCACCTTGTAGCTCTTGCGGATCTTCTGGGCCTCCTCCAGGCTGATCTGGGTGTGGGGGTTCTCAACTTCCTCCACGATATCGCGCAGCAGGCTGGCGCGGAATGCGCCCACGGCGGGATCGATATCCACGGCCACGTTGTCATCCTCGACCTCGTAGTCCTTCTTGACGGCGATGACGATGGCCGCCTTGATCTTCTCGATCAGGTAGTCCTGGGGCAACCCGCGCTCCTTTTCCAGGGCGGCCAGGGCTTCAAAGAATTCGTTGTTTGCAGTAGCCATTTTTGCAGATTCCTCCGTTTATGCGTATTCCAAAAGGTAATGGGATTCTCAATCAAAAAGATGTTCGTCGTCGCACAGCTTGACATAACCGGCCGACTTGACGGGGAAGGTATACCGTGCCTCGCCATCCACCAGAGTGACGTTGCCCGCCCCATCCAGGCCGTCCAGCAGGCCCTCCAGGTCGCGGCGGCCCTGCTCGTCGGGCCGGATCAGATGGGCGACGCATTTCTGGCCGCGCAGGGCGGCGTAGTGCTCGGGGCGGGTCAAGCGGCGGCCCAGGCCGGGACTGCCAACCTCCAGGTAGTAGCTCTGCTCGATGGGGTCGGCCTCATCCAGCAGCGGATCGATGGCGCGGGAGACCGCCTCGCAGGTATCGGTATCCAGGGGGGTATCCCGGTCAATGAGAACGCGGAGGAACCAATCCGGCCCTTCCTTCTCAAAGCGGACGTCCCACAAGCGCAGCCCCATCCCCTCGACGGTGGGGCGAACGAGGATCTCCACAGTTTTGGCTGCGCCGCCGGTGTTTTGCGATTTTTTGGCTTTTGCCATGCCGAATACTCCTATCATAAAAAGAAAGCGGACCTGGCGGCCCACTTTCCAAAGTCAATCATCGTACACTATATGTATACCACACCGGCGCGGAAAATGCAAGAGGAAAATGGAAATTTTCGCGCGGAGGAAGATTCCCAGGGCAACCCCGCATACTTCACGGCTGCGCCTAAAGCGCCGCTCCGGCGGCAAAACACCGGCAGCAAGTCGAAACGCAGACTTGCCAAGAACCGCAGGGGACGATGCCGGGCATCGTCCCCTGCGGTTCTTGGCGGGGCCTCAAAACGTCAAAAGCACCATTCGCCGTTCTCAAAGATGAGAACCGTCTCGCCGTTTTTGCGCACGCCCTCCACGCGGGTGTCCGGCGCGCCGATCATCACGTCCTCATGGATGGCGGAATCGTTCAGGCCCTTCTCCATCAGCTGGGCGCGGGTCAGCTTGGAGCCGCCCCGTATGTTGGTGGGGTAGCCCGCGCCGAAAGCGATGTGGCAGGCGGCGTTTTCGTCGAAGAGGGTGTTGTAGAAGAGCACGCCGCTTTGGTTGATGGGGCTGGAGGCCGGTACCAGCGCCACCTCACCGATGCGGTCGGAGTTTTCGTCGGTGGAGAGCAGTTCCGCCAGCAGGGCGGCGTTCTTCACCGCGCCGTGCTCCACCACCTTGCCGTCCTTGAAGGTGACGTGCCAGCCTTCGATCAGCTGGCCGTTGTAGGCGTAGGGCTTGGTGCCGTAGACGATGCCGTTTACCCGCTCGCGGTGGGGCGCGCAGAAAACCTCCTCGGTGGGGACGTTGGCGATGAACTCCACGCCGCTCTCGCTGACGCTGGACGCCCCCTCCCAGGTGGCGTCGTCGGCCAGGCCGACGGTCAGATCGGTACCGTTTGCGCTGGTCAGGTGAACGCGGTCCAGATCCCAGGCGTTCAGCTGGTCGCGGCGGGCCTTGGTCCTGGCCACATGGGCGCGCCAGGCGCCCACCGGGTCGCCGCCGGTGACGCGGCAGGTCTCAAAGATCACCTGCCACAGCTTTTCCATCGCTTCGTCCACCGGCAGTTCGGGGAACACCTTGGCCGCCCAGCCCGGCGCGGGGATGGAAGCCACGCACCACTGCACCCGGTCGTTCATCGTGTATTCCTGCCAGGGCTTCAGGAAGGTGCGGCGGGCCAGGTTGACCCGGTTCAGCTTGCCCGCATCCAGCCCCGCCAGGGCCTCCGGGTCGGCGGCGTGGATGGCCAGGGTGCAGCAGCCGTCGGGGTCCTCGGCAAAGTCCAGGTAGCTGCGCAGATCGCTGGGGACCATGGCGCAGAGGTCCCGCTCCTCCCCCAGTTCCATCTGCAGGCGGGTGAGGACATCGTCCTCCCACCGCACGATGACCCGCTTGGCCCCCGCCTCATACCCGGCGCGGACGCAGGCATGCGCGAACGCCGGCATGGTGACGGGGCAGCGGACGATAAAATTCTGGCGGGGCCGCACATTGACCCCCACCTTGACGATGAAATCGGCGTAGAGCTGCAGATGGGTTTGGTTCATAACAAGTTCTCCTTTTTCCAATGTTTGTATTCATATTGTACAGGCAGCCCCCCTGCGGCGGCGCTTGGCGCTTTACAGGTGCAGCCGCTTTTCCAGTTCGATGCGCAGGGGCGGCCCTTGAAGATCATCAGGCTCAGGAAGGTGATGAGGCTGATGACAAAACAGATCAGCCCGGGGATGGAGCGGGCGTTGATGCGCCCCGTGACCAGTTTCCCCCAGGTGGAAGAGCAGCATCGCCCGGGGCCGGGCGCGCCCCTGCTCCTTCAGTTTCAGGGTTAGTTCCAGCGCCAGGTTGCCACCGGCGGAACTCCCCGCCCACAGCACATCCCGGGCGCCGTAGCCCCTATACGTCAGGTAATTCCACACTGCCAGCGCGTCGGTAAGCTGAGCCGGGTAGGAGTGCTCCGGCGCGGTGGAGCCGCTGTCGGCAACACTGTGAACCGCCTTGATAGCCCGCATCATCAGCCCGAGGTCATCCTCGCCGCCGGGCCGAAGAGGCAACAGCGTTTTGATAAAAGTTTCCAGCTTGTCCAGCTTATCATTTCGTTCCGGCATACAGCCTTACTTTCTTCCTGGCAGGGAGGTTCTGAATCAATCTGCGCGCCAAGCCCTTAGGGCGGGATGGATTCAAGGACTCCCTAGCTGCCCAGGACCCCGGCCCGCAGCCGCACCCAAAGGGTGCGCAGCAGCGGCGGGCGGGCGGCGGGCAGGCAGCACCAGCGATGGATGGTTTTGGCCGGCGGCAGCTGCCCGCGGCGCGTATAATACCGGTAGAGCAGACGGAACTGGCGTTCCTTGGCCGCGCCGGGCAGATGCAGAATGCACACCGGATCCAGGCAGTAGTTGGTGGATACATAGTAAAACCGCCCGCCCAGCCAGTAGCGGAAAATATAGGCGTTGGCGGCGCGCACCGGCTGCCCTGCCCGCAGGCTGCGGTAGGCGGCGGCGCACCAGATCGCCTCGTCTCCCTCCTGGGGGGTCAGACCGATGGCCGTCATCTCCCGGTAGACTTGGCGACAGAGCGCCAGGAACGCCGTGAGCCTTTGGCGGGAACCGCAGACGAACTCCCCGCCGAAGTGGGTCAGCGTGTGGGGCGCGCCCTCGGGGCAGAGCCGGTCATAGTTCGCGCTGATTGCCGCCGCCATTGTCTGGCTGGCTGCGTGGGGGACCTGGTACAGCAGCACCGCCTCGTCGGCCTCCCGCCAGATATCGGTGTAAGGGCGCTGGCTGACAGTATCCACATCCAGCATCAGCAGGCGGTCATACGTCTCCTTCTGCAGAACCCACTCTAGGGCGCAGAGTTTGTAGAAAGCCAGCGCCCAGGGGGTGTCTGCCCCAAAGCGGTAGGTATCATAGGGGCAGCGCCAGATCTCCACCCCTGCCGCCGCCAGCTGGGCGTCGAAGGGGGCCGGCACGGCGGCGTTTGTGACCAGGGCCACAGTGCAGGATGGGTTCTGCCCCTTGGCGCTGGCCAGCGCCACCACGATGCACCGGTAGTAGGCCGCTGCCCCCCTGTTGGCGCGGTCCCCCTCCCGGTAGCCTTCCAGCGTGGCAAAGGCCCCAAAGATCAGTTCCATAGCGTTCTCCTCCCCCGCGTCCTCCTGCTTTGTACTTAGATTATACCCCGGCGCGGAGGTTTTGTCTATCGTTGTTCCTGGGGCAAATTTCCCGTTTTGCGGCAGGCGGGCGGAACCGCCCGCCTGCCGCCCTGCCCGACGCCGGGATTTTTTTGCGCCGCATCTTGCTTAAACGCCGGCATCCTTTTATAATAGTTGTAACAGATATGTATATTTTGTAAATTTTTGCGGGATGACATTTATTTCTATAGAAAGAAGGGCGCAGCCTGCATGGCCTTTTCCTCGGTGCAGTTTTTATTCGCTTTTTTGCCGTTGGCTTTGGCAGTTTATTATCTTCTGCCCCGGCCCGCGCGCGGCGCGGTGCTGGCGGGGTTCAGTCTGCTCTTTTTCCTGTGGAGCAGCTGGCGGTACACGGCGCTCCTGCTGGTTTTTGCCGCGCTGAACTGGGCGGGCGGGTTGCTGCTGGCCCGGCTGCGCCGCCGCGGCCCGCTGCTGGCGGCGCTGGCCCTCTGCGATGTGGCGGTGCTGGCGGGGTTCAAATATGCCGGCTTCTTTGCCGAGAGCGTCAACGCTCTCTTCCCCGCGCTTCTGCCCGTGCTGCGCCCCGCCCTGCCGCTGGGGCTGAGCTTTTACATCTTCACCGCCCTGGGCTACCTGGCCGACGTGGCCGCCGGGCGGGCGGAACCGCTGCGCAGCCCGGTGAAGTTTTTTGTCTTTCTCGCCTTTTTTGGGCATGGGCCTTCGGGGCCTATCGTGCGGGTATCCCAGCAGGGGCCGCAGCTGACCGCCCTGCCCGGATTTGAGGCGGAACGGTTCTGCTGCGGCATCAAGCGGTTTATCCTCGGGTTGGCCAAAAAGGCCCTGCTGGCAGACCAGCTGGCGCTGATCTATGACCGGGCGGTATCTGTCCCCTCCGCCACGCTGCCTGCGCCGCTGCTTGTTCTGGGCTACACGGCCTATATGATGCAGCTGTACTTTGATTTCAGCGGCTACAGCGATATGGCGGTGGGGCTGGGCCTTCTGTTCGGCCTGGAACTGCCGGAAAACTTTGATTATCCCTATCTCTCCGCCTCGGTGGGGGAGTACTGGCGGCGCTGGCACATGACCCTTTCCGGCTGGTTCCGGGACTATGTGTACATCCCGCTGGGCGGCAGTCGCCGCGGTCTGGGGCGCACCTGCCTGAACCTGGTCATCGTCTTTCTGCTCACCGGCCTGTGGCACGGCGCGGCCTGGAACTATGTGGCGTTCGGGCTGTACCACGGCCTGCTGCTCTGCCTGGAGCGGCTCTTTCTGGGGGATCTGCTGGAGCGGCTGCCCCGCCTGGTCCGCCATCTGTACACCTGGGCGGCTCTATGGCTGGGTATGTTCCTCTTCGGCGCCCACGGCCTGCGGGAAGCGCTGGCCGCCCTGTACGGTGTGCTGACCTGGCAGGATGGCCAGTCCGGCTACACGCTGGCCGCCCTGGCTGATGCCAAGCTGCTGCTGGTGCTGGCTCTCTCGCTGCTGCTGTGCGGGCCGCTGCAGGCGCTGCTGCCCCGCCTGCGGGCGCGGCTGCGCGGCCGTACCGCCCCCAGCCTGCCCGGCATGGTCTGCCTTTTTGTGCTGCTGTTCTTCAGCATCATGCGGGTCACAGCCGCCAACTACAACGCTTTTATCTACGCCCAGTTCTGATCGAAAGGAGGTTCCGCCATGCCCGCCGCCCTGTTGGACAAGCCCGACGCCCCCGCCGCGCCCGCCGGGACCCCGCTGGCCCAAAAGCTGTTTATCGCTCTGTTTTGCGGGGTACTGGGGCTTTCCTTCCCGCTGTTCAACCTGTTTTCCCGCCAACTCTCGATGGATAACCACGAGAACCGGCTGCTGACCACCCTGCCCGCCGTACTGCAAAGCCCTCTGCGGGAGCTGCCGTCCCAGCTGGACGCCTTCCTGGCGGACAATTCGCCCTTCCGCTACCAGCTGGTAGTGCTGAACGCCAGCATCGATTACAAGCTGTTCGGCACCAGCCAGAGCGACCAGGTCATCCCCGGCAAGGATGGCTGGTTGTTCTACCGGGAAGGCCCCACCGCCGCCCAGCCGCTGGCCAGCAGCCAGGGCCTGGCGTGCATCAACGATGATGAAGCGACGCTGGCCGAGGCCAGCGCCGGGCTGCAGATCCTGCACGACCGCCTGGCCGAGGCCGGCTGCACACTGGTGCTGGATCTGACGCCCAGCAAGGACCGAATCTACCGGGAGTACCTGCCGGACGGCTTCCCGCTGGTGAATGAGGAGAACCGCACCGACCGGCTGGCCGCCTACATGACCAGCCACACCACCGTGCAGGTGAACTGGCGCTACGCCGACCTGCGCAGCCTGGCAAGGCTGGGCCAGCCGCTTTACTACCGGGCCGACACCCACTGGACGCCGGTGGGCGCCCTGGTAGGGCTGGACGGCATTTTTGAGGCGCTGGGCATGACCACCCTGCCCGCCGAAAGCTACACCCTGCAGGAGGGGCCGGCCATGACCTGCGATATGGCCAACGTGGCCGCCCTATACATGGTCCTGCCGGAGGAGCGGCAGCTTATTGTGGCGGATTACGCCGATCTCTACCCCCAGGACAGCCGCGTGGTGGGGGTGATCGGGGATTCCTTCAGCGAGTATTATATGCCCTACCTGGACGCCCGCTTTGCCGGGGCGTGGCGGCTGCACATCGATGACTTTGACCCCGGTTTTGTGGAGAATCCCGGCTGCGACCTGCTGATCCTGGAGGTCAATGAGCGCAACCTGAACCGCCTGCTGGAGATTTTGGATCTGTTTTAGAAACTCCCAAATGCAAAGAACGCCGCCGGGGCGCCTGCCCTGCGGCGTTCTCTTGGTTTTTGGGCGGCGCTCTCCGCCCTCTTTGCCACGCCCTACGGCCGCTCCGCCAGCCCCAGACCCCGCAGGATATCATCCCGGGCATCCAGGGCGAGGGCGTCCACCCGGCGGGTGGGCCGCCAGCGCTTCAATCAGCGCAAAGATGCGCTCCACGCTCTGTACCCCGCCCTTTCCGCCATAAAATCGCCGTCTTTCAAAAAATTAACAAAAAATTTACATTTTCTTTTTCCCTGCGGCGGTCGACGACGCGCCCCGCCGCGTTCCGCATTATGGAACAAGTATACCAGTCATCGCACTTTTTGGCAAGTGGTATGCCGAATGGCGGAACAGCCGCAAAATAGACAAAAAAGGTGCGGTTTGGAATGTGAAAATTGCCCGATTGACGGCGGGGCGTTGACCCGGTATAATAGAAGTATCTTAGTGCGGAAGCCGGTTCCAACCTGGAAACGGGGACCGAACATATAAGTAAGGAGAATGTGTTATGAATCCTGTTCTGCAACGCGTTTATGAAATCGGCATCATCCCCGTCATCGCTTTCAACAACGTTGACGAGGCGATCCCTCTCTGCAAGGCCCTGATGGACGGCGGCCTGCCCGCTGCGGAGGTCACTTTCCGCACCGCCTGCGCCGAGGAGTGCATCAAGAAGATCCATGAGGAACTGCCCGACATGCTGCTGGGCGCCGGTACCGTGCTGACCATCGATCAGGCGGACCGCGCCATGGCTGCGGGCGCCTCCTTCATTGTGGCCCCCGGCTTTGATCCCATTGTCACCCAGCACGTCATCGATAAGGGCGGCATCGCCATGCCCGGCACCGCCACCTCCGGCGAGATGCAGCAGGCCATGAACATGGGCTGCGAGG
>CAZIVF010000025.1:0-23691 GCA_964542725.1 uncultured Subdoligranulum sp.
TGGAGGTGATGCGCTCCTGAAGCGCGCCCATCTCGGTGGCCAGGGTGGGCTGATAGCCGACGGCGGAGGGCATACGGCCCAGCAGCGCCGACACCTCGGAGCCCGCCTGGGTAAAGCGGAAGATGTTGTCGATGAAGAGCAGCACGTCCTGGTTCTTCACGTCGCGGAAGTACTCCGCTATCGTCAGGCCGGAGAGGGCCACCCGCATACGGGCTCCCGGCGGCTCGTTCATCTGGCCGTAGACCAAGGCAGTCTTGTTGATAACGCCGCTCTCGCTCATCTCGCCGTAGAGGTCGTTGCCCTCACGGGTGCGCTCACCGACGCCGGTAAAGACCGAGTAACCGTTGTGGGCGGTAGCGATGTTGTAGATCAGTTCCTGGATCAGCACCGTCTTGCCGACGCCGGCGCCGCCGAACAGGCCGATCTTGCCGCCCTTGGCGTAGGGGCAGATCAGGTCGACGACCTTGATGCCGGTCTCAAGGATCTCGGTGGTGGATTCCTGCTCGTCAAAACTGGGGGCGGGGCGGTGGATAGGCCAGCGCTCGACGCCCTCGGGGGCGGGCTTGTTGTCCACCGGCTGGCCCAGCAGATTGAAGACGCGGCCCAGGCACTCGTCGCCCACCGGCACGGTGATGGGTCCGCCGGTGTCCACCGCGTCGGCGCCGCGCACCAGACCATCGGTGGCCGCCATGGCGATGCAGCGGGCAACGTTATCACCGATATGCTGCGCCACCTCCACAACCAGCTTCTGGCCGTGGTTCTCCAGCTCAATGGCGTTGAGCAGTGCGGGCAGTTCGCCGTCGGCAAATTGGATATCCAGAACAGGCCCGGTGATCTGGATCACCTTGCCGATATGTTTTTCTGGCATTGCATACACTCCTTCTTGTTGAAGTTGGGAATGGGATGTTGGGAGGATAGAAGCTGCGGCGCGCCCGGCGGCGCGATTCCTACGGGGCAGGGGCATCGCTTCCACAGCGCGGGTTCCCTTTGCGGTGCCTTAACGCCTGCCCTCCGGCTCCTGCTCCGTCCCTCACTCCCCTGCCCCGGCGCCGGCCACGATCTCGGTGATCTCCTGGGTGATGGCGGCCTGGCGGGCGCGGTTGTAATAGAGATTCAGATGCTCGATCATTTCCCCGGCGTTCTTGGTGGCGGAATCCATGGCGGTGCGGCGGGCGCCCAGTTCGCTGGCAACACTCTCGCACATAGCGCCGTAGACCACGCCGGCCAGATACTCAGGGATGATGGCATCAAAAACGGCCTCGCTGTTCGGCTCGTACAGGATCAGTTCCCGGCTGGCCTTGCCGTGCTCGGGGCGGGGCGCATCGTAGGGCAGCACCGACAGCACCGTGGCGGTCTGGGTCAGCATCGAGACAAACTGGGTGAAGCCGATGCGGATGGAATCGAACTCGCCGTCCAGGAATTTTTTGCAGACCAGGCGGGAGATCTCGAAGCTGTCGCTGACGGAGAGGTCCCCTACCAAGGCGAACGCCTTGGTCAGGATAGGCACGCCCCGGCGCTCATAGAATTCCACTGCCTTTTTGCCGATGGGAAGAACGCAGTAATCCTTGCCCTCGGCGTCAGCGGCAACGGCCTTGAAGATGTTGGAATTGTAACCGCCGGCCAAGCCTCTGTCGCCCGCAATGACGATGTAGCAGACTTTTTTCTGTTCCCGAAGGGCCAGGTAGGGGCTTTGGAACTCGGTGTTGGAGGCGGCGATATCGTAGAGGGTGCGGTACAGCGTCTCAAAATAGGGGCGGCTTTGTTCCACCCGCTCCTTGGCCCGCCGCAGCTTGGAGGAGGCCACCAGTTCCATCGCCTTGGTGATCTGCATGGTACTCTCTACGCTTTTGATGCGCAGCTTGATGTCTTTCATCGACCCAGCCATGCGTGCGACCTCCTTTTATCTGGTTTTGGCAAAATCGGCGGTGAAGGCGCCCAGGACTTCCTTGAGTTGGGCTTCGGTGTCGGGTTTCAGGTCGCCGGTGGTGCGGATGGTTTCCATCACGGCGGCGCCGACGGCGTTGGAATCCAGGTACTCATAGAGGCTACGCTCATACTCGGCGATATCGGCCACCGCGATCTCCTTGAGGTAATCGTGGGTGGTGGCGTAGAGGATGGCCACCTGCTTTTCCACCGCCACGGGGGAGTTGCGGTTCTGCTTGAGCACCTCGACAATGCGCTCGCCCTGGGCCAGACGGGCCTTGGTGTCGGCGTCCAGGTCGGAGCCGAACTGGGCGAAGCCCTGCAGCTCGCGGTACTGGGAGTAGATCAGCTTGAGGGTGCCGGCCACCTTCTTCATCGCCTTGATCTGGGCGTTGCCGCCCACGCGGGACACCGAGATGCCGGGGTTGACGGCGGGCATGATGCCCGCATGGAACAACTCGGTCTCCAGGAAGATCTGGCCGTCGGTGATGGAGATGACGTTGGTGGGGATATAGGCCGAGACGTCGCCGGCCTGGGTCTCGATGATGGGCAGGGCGGTCAGGCTGCCGCCGCCCTTCTCATCGCTCAGCTTGGCGGCGCGCTCCAGCAGGCGGCTGTGGAGGTAGAAGACGTCGCCGGGGTAGGCTTCGCGTCCCGGCGGGCGGCGGATCAGCAGCGACAGCGCACGGTAGGCCACGGCGTGCTTGGAGAGATCGTCATAGATGATAAGGACGTGCTTGCCCTTGTTCATGAAGTATTCGCCCATCGCACAGCCGGAGTAGGGCGCAATGTACTGCAACGGAGACAGTTCCGAAGCGGTGGCCGCCACGATAATGGTGTAGTCCATCGCCCCGGCCTGGGTCAGGTTCTCCACCAGGCTGGCCACGGTGGAGCGCTTTTGGCCGATGGCAACGTAGATGCAGATGACATCCTTGCCCTTCTGGTTGATGATGGTATCGGTGGCAATGACGGTCTTGCCGGTCTGACGGTCGCCGATAATCAGTTCGCGCTGGCCGCGGCCGATGGGGATCATCGAGTCGATGGCCTTGATGCCAGTCTGCAGCGGCTCCTTGACGGGCTGGCGGTCGATGATGCCGGGCGCGGGGGACTCGATGGGGCGGAATTCGCTGCTCTCGATGGTGCCGCGGCCGTCGATGGGCTGGCCAAGGGCGTTGACCACCCGGCCCACCATGGCGTCGCCCACCGGCACCGAGACGACCTTGCCGGTGCGCTTGACGGGGCCGCCCTCCTTGATGCCGGCGTCGCTGCCCAAAAGCACGATGGAGACGGAATTCTCCTCCAGGTTCTGGGCCATGCCGTACTCGCCGTTATCGAATTGCACCAGCTCGCCGGCCATGCAGTTTTCCAGGCCGGAAGCGCGGGCGATACCGTCGCCGACCATGATGACGGTGCCGGTCTCGCTCTGCTCGATGGCGTTGGAGTAGTGCTTGATCTGGGAGCGGATGATCTTAGAGATCTGTTCGGGTTTTAATTGCACGGTTTGGTTCACCACACATTCTTTCTTTAGTTAGGGAAGCTCTGGAAACGCGGAACAAAATTGTTCAGATCGTTGCGCCGTTGATCTCGCTCTTGATAGCGTCCAGGCGGCGGCGGACGGTGCCGTCCAGGCGGGTACCGTCCATATCCAGGCGAATACCGCCCAACACGGCAGGGTCGGTCTTGACCGTCAGATCGACGGTGCGGCCCGTCATGTCGGCCAGCTTTTGGCGCAACTTTTCCTGCGAGGCGGCGGGTAACGCCACGGCGCTCACCGCCGTGACCTCCAAGATGCCGTGAGCCTGGTTGTAGCGGGTGCGGAACTCCCGCGCGCAGGCGGGCAGTTCCCGCAGGGCGCCCTCCTCGCAGAGGATCTTCAGAAAGTTCACCACATAGGGGTGGACCTGGCCGCCGAACGCCTCGTCCAGCAGGGCGCAGCGCTCCTTCTTAGGGATGGACGGGGTAGAGAGCAGCCGCAGATAGTCCGGCTCCTGCCGGATGCAGGCCGTAGCACCGTCCAGCTCCTCCAGAAGCCGGGCCTCCAGGGCTTCCTCGGCGGCCAGTTCATAGAGGCTGCCGCCGTAGCGTTTTGCCAGTTCGGTCACGAGGCATCACCCACATTCTCGATGAATTCGTCGATCAGGGCCTGGTGGTCGCTCTCGCGGATCTCGCGCTCGACCACCTTGGAGGCGATCTCCATGGCGATGCCGCCGATCTCGTTCTTCAGGTCGTTGACAGCCTTCTTCTTCTCCTGCGCGATATCCTGCTCGGCCTTCTGCTTAATCTGGGCGGCCTGGGCGCGCGCCTCACCGATCAGTTCCTCGCTGCGGGCGGTGGCGGTCTTCTGGGCGCTGGCCACGATGGCGTTGGCCTCGGCCTTGGCGTCGGCCATGCTCTGCTCATATTCGCGCTGCATGGTCTCGGCCTGCTCACGGGCGGTCTTGGCCTGGCTGATCTCATCGTCAGCCGCCTTGCGGCGGGCGTCGATCACCGCCATGATCTTGTCCAGAAAGAACTTCTTGACGATGAACATCTGGATGAACAGGTTGCAGATGGTCGCAATCAGCGTAAGCGGCTCGACCGCGACCAGGGATTGGTACACTGTGGACATCCCGGTTCCTCCTTTCGGTCAAAATTCGGGCGCCGGGGATCAGCTCAGGTAATTCATGAACATGCCGGGCGCCACGAAGATGAGCAGCAGGCCGGTGACGAAGCCGTAGATACCGGTGGTCTCAGACAGAGCCACGCCGAGGATCAGGGTGCTGGTAACGTCGCCCTTGCACTCCGGCTGGCGGCCAATGGCCTCACAAGCGCGGGCCACGGCGTTGCCTTCGCCGATACCGGGGCCGATACCGGCGATCAGGGCGAGGCCGGAACCGATGCCGCAGCCTGCCAGCGCGATACCTTTGGCTAAGATTTGGAAGTCGTTCATAGTGGATTCCTCCTATAGTAAAAGTATGGGTTTACGGGTGTATCGACAAGCCCGGCTGGGGATCAGCCCTCGCCGGCGGCCTGTTTGATGAAGATAGTGGTCAGCGTGCAGAAGATGAACGCCTGGATGCAGCCGCCGAACCAGTCAAAATAGAAGCTGGTGATGGCGGGCAGGCCGATATCCAGCCAGGGGAAGTCCCCCACGGCGCCGCTGAGATTGGAGAGCACCGCCAGCGCTCCCAGAATGGCGCAGACGATCCCCAGCACCTTCAGGGCCTTTTTGCCGGTGCTGCGGGCGGTCATAACCAGCGCCACACCGATGACCAGCACGATGGATCCCGCCACGATGTTGGAGCCGAGCGCGTCAAACAGCGCGTAGCTGGCCGCCGCCAGCGCCGCGTAGAGCAGGCCGCTGATGACGGTGCCGGACAGGATGTTGCCGAAGTGACGGCAGGCCATGCTGATGGGGGTGAACAGTTCAGAGATCACATTGATGGGGGCCATGACGAAGATCGGGTCAAGGTACCCCTTCAGGTAGCCGACGATGCCGCTTGCCTTGATCTTGTGGTAGGTGATGAGCACAAAAACCACCAGCGCCCAACCCAACTCGGTCATCAGGTCGGCGGTGGGGCTCCAGATCCCCAGCAGGCTGATGAGGTTGGAGACGATGCTGGTGACAAAGATCGTGCCTACCAGCGGGATGTAATGGTCAAAGCTGGTTCCCATGTTGCCGCGCACAAAGTTGATGAGCGCCTCGTAGATCATCTCGGCCACCGCCTGCTTGCGGCTGATGGCGGTGACCTTGAGTCCCGAGCCGAGCCAGACGCACAGCGCCGTGATGATGGCCATGACCACCCAACTGACCACCAGGGTCTGCGTGATGTGGACCGTGCCGAACAGGGGAACGTTTTCAAGGGTAGCGAGGATCTTTGCGCCGTTGATGGATACATCCATGGGGAATCACCTCTCCTGATTTTGGGGTTCTTCTTGGGGGCCGCCTTCGCCGCCCGGCGGCGGGGGGGGCGTGGCTTCGATCTTGCCGGTGGCCCGCAGAGAATAGATCACCAGATTGGGGAAAAGCAGCGGCAGGATGCCTGCCACCACCTGGAAGCAGGGGGCGAGGTACGCCGTCAGGCACCACAGCCCCTGCACCAGCAGGCGGGCGGTGTAGCTGGCCTGCACCTTGGCGCGCAGCAGCTTTGGGTCCTCAACGCCGGCGGCGTTCTGCACCGTGAGGCAGAGCAGGGTGAAGTTGAGGATCGCCACAGCGCTGCCGCCCAGCGCACCGGTGATGACCGTCCAGCGGAAGGGGTAGACCCCTGCCAGCCCCAGCACGGCGAACACCGCGACCAGGGCAGCGGCCCCCGCCAGCGTGCCGGCGGCGATGCGGGCGATCTCTTTTTGGGAGGCGGGCTGTAATTTCATAAGAAAATGCTTCCTTTTTGTCGTCTATGCGGCGGGTGACTCCGCCGCGCTCAGTGCCGGTTGAAGCGGGGGGACGTTTTTTTCTGCTCCCTCTCCACCCGGCGCAGCCAGCTTTTTGCAAAGCTCTTGAAGGTGGCGGCCCCCACGGCCAGCCCCAGCAGCACACCGGGAATATAGACCCAGCCGCCCACGCCGGCGTTCTGGGTCAGCCACCAGCAGCCGCCGAGAAAGCAGACCAAAGGAAACAGCAGCGAAAAACCCAGCTGTGTGACCCAGACAAGATTTTCCAGCGCTTTATACCAACCGTCCATAGGCGGAACACCTCTTCAGCGATTCTGGCACTGATACTAGTATAGCTGAAGCCTTCTGTTTTTTCAATGATTTTTTTCGGGAAGTCTCAGGTTTTTGGGGCATTGTGCAAAATTTGTTTGTTTGGGGCGGGCAGCGGCCAGCCGCTCTGCACAAAAGCCCCGCCCTGGCGGGCGGGGGCGGTTCCGGCAAAGGGCTTTAGCCGCGCTCCTCCAGCGGGATGTAGGTGCGGGTCTGCATAACGCTCTTGTAGGAGGGGCGGATGATCTTGTCCACATTGACCAGTTCTTCCATGCGGTGGGCGCTCCAGCCCACCACCCGGGCGATGGCAAACATGGGGGTGTACAGTTCCACCGGGATGCCCAGCATGTTGTACACAAAGCCGGAGTAGAAATCCACATTGGAGGAGACGCCCTTATAGATGTGCCGCTTCTCCGCGATGACCTGGGGCGCCAGCCGTTCAATGGTGTTGTAATATTCAAAATCGTCGCCCCGGCCCTTGGCCTCGGCCAGCTGCTTGACGAAATTTTTGAACACCACCGCCCGTGGGTCAGACAGAGAGTAGACCGCGTGGCCCATACCGTAGATCAGGCCCTTTTGGTCAAACGCCTGCTTATCGACGATCTTCCCCAGGTAGTCCCGCATCTTCTCTTCATCGCGGGGGTCGGGGACGTTGGCGCGGATGTTGTCCATCATCTCCATCACTTTGATGTTGGCGCCGCCGTGCTTGGGGCCTTTCAGGCTGGAGAGCGCCGCCGCCATGACCGAGTAGGTATCCGACCCGGAGGATGAGACCACCCGGGTAGTGAAGGTGGAGTTGTTGCCGCCGCCGTGCTCCATGTGCAGCAGCAGGGCGACATCCAGGACGCGGGCCTCCAGCGGGGTGTAGCTGCGGTCAGGGCGCAGCATCAGCAGCAGATTCTCGGCGGTGGAAAGCGTCGGGTCGGAGCGATGGATATACATGCTGCCGTCGCAGAGGTAGTAGTTGTAGGCATGGTAGCCGTAGACCGCCAGCATGGGGAAGACGCTGATCAGCTTGAGGCACTGCTCCAGTTGGGTCTGCAGGGAATTGTCCCCAATGGAATCATCGTAGCTGGCCAGGGTGAGCACACTGCGGGTGAGGGAGTTCATCAGATCCCGGCTGGGGGCTTTCATGATGACATCCCGGATAAAGTTGGTGGGCAGATCCCGGCATTTGACCAGCGCCCCGTTGAAGCTGCTGAGCTGGCTGCGGGTGGGCAGGTCCCCCAGGAGCAGCAGATAGGCGGCCTCCTCAAAAGCGAAGCGCTTGCCCTTGAGGCCGCTGATCAGGTCATAGACGTTGTAGCCCCTGTACCACAGGCGGCCGGGGCAGGGTACTTCCCTGCCATCCCGCATCTCAAAAGCGTCGATGCGGGAGATGTTGGTAATGCCCGCCAGGACGCCCTTGCCATCCATATCCCGCAGGCCGCGTTTGATATTGTACTGGCCGAACAGGCTGGGGTCGATGCGGTTGTTGGCCACACATTCTTCGGTAAACACCTTGGCCTCGGCTTCAATGGCTGCGTAATCGCTCATGATGACTCTCCTTTCCTCCGGGCCGCAGGCAGCGGCCCGAATACCCAAAATGCAAAAGGGCGGCGTCCTATATTTCCCGCCGCCCCTGCTTCTCACACGCTCTTCCCGCGTGCCGACGCTTTCTGTTTCTTACAATTTGTATTATACCGCATATTTATACGCCGCGTCAAACGAACTTTTTGTGAACAGGGGGGCTCCGGACATCCCGCGGGCCTTGCGGCAGCGCGGGGTTGGCGGGGCGTCGAGGAAGCCGCCCCCCTACAACGCGGGTAAACATATCGTCAAGCCGTGAGCGGGTTGCCGCGTGAGGTGGCGGCGGGACAGGGGCGTCCCTCCCTACAGTGGCGATAAACCTGTCACCAGACCGGGAACAGGTCGGCGCGGGAGGTTGGGCGGCGATCCAGTTCAACATAAAACCGGAAAGGGTCGGCGGCATGCCAAAGGCCGCGGCAAAGTCGCGGCCTTCTCTTTTGGTATTTTATAAAATTTCCCTGCAGGTTTCCTCATTGTACACCGGGATGCCGTGGGCGGTCAGCAGTTCCCCCGTCAACCCGCTGCCGGGGACCTGGGTGTGGGTGAAGGTGCCGTCGTAGATGGTGCCGCAGCCGCAGCTGGGGCTGTTCTTTTTCAGCACCGCTGCCTCGCAGCCGGTCAGGCGGGCCAGCTCCAGGGCGATCTGCGCCCCCTTGGCGTACTGGGCGGTCACATCGCAGCCCGTCTCTGTCACAACCATGCAGCCCCGCCGTTCGGCAGGCGGGCGGGGGGTCGGCAGGCCGCCGTACACCTCGGGGCAAACAGGCACCAGCGTGTGCCGCCCCTCCCCCGCCGCAGCCAGCAACGCCGGACAGGCGTTATCGCCGCCGGAATACTTGCAGGGTACCCCCAGCAGGCAGGCGCTCACTAAAATTTTCATGGCAGGTTCCTTTCTTACCGGGTCAGCAGCATTGCCACCCCCCACAGCGCCAGCAGATGGGCGGGGTAGAAGGCGTAGAAGAAATACTTGGGCATCCCGCCGCCCCGCTGGCCGTTATACCGGCGGATCAACAGCAGAGAGAACAGGCCCGGCCACTCAATGGCGCTGTTCAGCACCGCGTTGAGCGCCAGCGCCCACACCGGCAGCCCCTGCAGATCCAGCCCTATGTACTGCGTCATCGAGTACAGTGGCATCCCCACCAGCATCCAGACCGCCACCGCCCAGCCCCGCCGGGGGCTCTGGCGGAAGAGGTAGAACACACAGATCAGCCCCACGCCGAAGAAGCCGTAGTCCGTCTGGAGGAAAAAGCCGCCCAACCCGGCCAGCAGCACCGCCCCCGCCTGGAGCGCGGGCTGCCCGGCATACCGTTCCAGCCCCCAGATGGCCGCCAGGCCCAGCGCCAGCGTGAAAAAGACGTTCTGGTAGTCAGGGTAATACACAAGGCCATGGGTAGCCAGATCAAAGGGGACCTCCGCCACCAGCGCGAACACCGCCAGCCGCGCCAGGTACTTGGGGCGGCTGTGAGTGTGGGCGAACCCCTCCGCCAGCAGAAAGCAGTAGAGGGGAAACGCCAGCCGCCCGATGATGCGCAGCACAAAATACAGCGCCGTCAGCCAGGCGGGTGAGGTTTCGCTCAAAAGCCGCTCCACCACCACCGCGCCGGTGTGGTCAATGAACATCGTGACCAGCGCGATCCATTTCAGCTGGGTCCCATCCAGCCCACGTTTCTGCCCCAGCTGTGCCGGGGCCTGTGCCTCATACTCCACCCTTCGTTCCTTTCCCGCCCGGCGGGCGCATTGCTTCTATAGTATACAACGAACCGGCAGGGCCGGATTGTGCAGGAGCCGCCCCAAAATTTACGTGGCCGACGGCGCGTCAAGCCCCGCCGGGCGGGCCGTTTCCGGTCGGCGCTCCCGCCCGGCTTACCCCTGCCGGGCCTGCAGCGCCGCCAGCAGCGGCGGGATCAGCTGTTTTTTGCGGCTGACCACGCCGGGCAGGACAGCCTTGCCCTCCTCCGGCTCCACGCCGAAGGCTTCCCGGACGATCTTATCGGCATCGCGGCCGCAGAACATCAGATCGGTTGCCTGCTTCTTCATATCGGTGAACATATAGAAGATCAGGGGCAGCCCCTCCTTGCCGATGGCCTCGGGCAGGTAGGGTCCCACCAGCGCCTCGGCGGCGGCGCGGGAGCGGGCTGTCATATAGCTTGACTGGCCCACCCCGAATTTCACATCCCCCCGGCTGAACACCTTGAAATCGGAGCGGAAGACATCCTCCGCCTCCCGGCCTGTCAGGTCGGCGCCGGCCTCGAACATCTGCTCGGCGTAGGCGGGGATATCCTCCCCCGCCAGCAGGGCCAGCGCCTCGGCGGCAGCGCGGTCCAGCGGGGTGGAGGTGGGCGAACGGAACATCAGCGTATCGGACAGGATGGCAGAGAGCAACAGCCCGGCAATCTCCTTGGGCGGGGTGACGCCCTGCTCGCCGTACATCTGGTAGAGGATGGTGGCGGTGCAGCCCACCGGAACATTGCGGAAGTAGACCGGGCTGCCGGTCTCCAGCGCGCCGAGGCGGTGATGGTCGATGATCTCCAGGATATCCGCCTGCTCCAACCCGTCGACAGCCTGGGTGCGCTCGTTATGGTCCACCAGGATGACCTGCTTGCGGTGCAGGTTCAACAGGTTCCGGCGGCTGACCACGCCGCAGTATTTGCCGCTCTCGTCCAGGATGGGGAAGTAGCGGTGGCGCACGCTGGCCATAACCTTGCGGGCGTCCTCAATGGGGGTGTTGACGCTGAATTTAAGCAGGCCGTCGGTCTGCATAAAATGGCGCACCGGCGCGGCGGTGGAGACCAGCCGCGCGGCGGCGTAGATATCGTAGGGAGTGGTGAGAACGGCGCATCCCTTCTCTGCGGCGCGGCTCTGGATAGTGCGGGGAACCGGCGACCGGCCGCAGACGATGATGGCCGAGGCCCCGCAGTCGATGGCGCACATCTGCACCTCGTACCGGTTGGAGACAAGCACCACATCGCCGGGGCCGACCTCCTCCTCGATCATCTCAGGGCTGGCGCCGATGCGGATGCAGCCCTCGGTGACGGCGGTTCCCTCCCGCCCCGCCACCAGGGTTCCTTCCAGCGTTTCCAGCAGATTGCGGTAGCTGGTGGATGCCTTTGCCAGCACCTGGGTGTCAAAAAGATCCATGTTGGCGTTGGCGATATCCTTGACGGTGATGAGGCCCAGCAGTTCCCGGTCCCCATCGGTGATGCAGAGGGTATCGATCTCACTGTCCCTCATCATATTCCAGGCGGCGCGCAGGCTGGTCTCGCCGTCAATGCCCGCCTGCCGGCGGATATCGATATCCTTGATCTGGGGGCTGAGGTCGGTACACAGGCGGGGCGCCTCCACGCCGAAATGGCGCAGCACAAAGGCGGTCTCCCGATTAATGTTGCCGGCGCGGCGGGCCTCGTAGGTAGCGCCGCCCTGTTGGTTTTTCAGATAGGCGTAGGCGATGGCGGAACAGATGGAGTCGGTATCCGGGTTGCGGTGGCCGATGATGTTGATTTTCCGGCGTGCGTGTTCGTTGCCCATGGGGATCCCCTTCCTGCGTTAGGCCGCCCGGCGGGCGGCCTGCGGATACTGCAAACAATGCGGCATTTTGCTTTTACTTTTTTATTATAGCACAGATTTTTCGCTTTGGCGATTCTTGACAAGTTTTCCGTCTTGACGTACAATGATGAGGTATGTGAATTGATGCGGAATACAAGTAGATAAAGAGGGAGTATCTATGATTCAAGAGAATCTTCGCAATGTGGCGATCATCGCCCATGTTGACCACGGCAAGACCACCCTGGTCGACCAGATGCTGAAACAGTCCGGCGCTTTCCGTGAGAACCAGCAGGTTGCCGAGCGCGTGATGGACAGCGGCGATATCGAGCGGGAACGCGGTATTACCATCCTGGCCAAGAACTGCTCCTGCACCTACAAGGGCGTCAAGATCAATATTGTGGATACGCCGGGCCACGCCGATTTCGGCGGCGAGGTGGAACGGGTGCTCAAGATGGTCAACGGCGTTCTGCTGCTGGTGGACGCCGCCGAGGGCTGCATGCCCCAAACTCGCTTTGTTCTGCAGAAGGCTTTGCAGCAGAATCTTTCGCTGGTGATCGCGGTGAACAAGGTGGACCGCCCCGACGCCCGCGTGCAGGAGGTCATCGACGAGATTCTGGAACTGCTGATGGACCTGGGCGCCACCGACGAACAGCTGGACAGCCCGATGGTCTTCTGCTCCGGCCGCAACGGTACCGCCAGCTACGACTGGATGCACCCTGAGGACGGCACCGACCTGCTGCCGCTGTTCGACACCATCCTGAAATACGTCGCCCCGCCGGAGGGCAATCCGGACGAGCCGATGCAGATGCTGGTCTCCAGCGTGGACTACAACGAGTTTGTGGGCCGCATGGGCGTGGGCCGGGTGCAGAACGGTGTCATCAAGGTGGGCCAGCAGGTGCAGGTGTGCGACTGGCACAACCCCGACGTACACATGACCGGCCGCATCACCAAACTGTTTGACTTCAAGGCCAATGGCCGCGAGCCGGTGGAGCAGGCTTCCGCCGGCGACATCGTCGCCTTCGCCGGCCTGACCGACATCACCATCGGCAACACCCTCTGCGACCCCGCCAAGATACAGCCGCTGCCCTTTGTGAAGATCAACGATCCCACGGTGGAGATGACCTTCTCGGTCAACGACTCCCCCTTCGCGGGCAAGGAGGGCAAGTATGTCACCTCCCGCCAGATCCGTGACCGGCTCTTCCGGGAGTTGCTCAAGGATGTGGCCCTGAAGGTGGAGGATTCCGCCACCACCGACTCCTTCCGCGTGATGGGCCGGGGCGAGATGCATCTGTCCATCCTGATCGAGACGATGCGCCGCGAGGGCTACGAGCTGCAGGTCAGCCCCCCGCACGTTCTGACCCACGAGGAGAACGGCAGGACGATGGAGCCCATGGAGCGGGTGGTCATCGACGTGCCGGAGACCTACCAGGGCGCCGTGATGACCGCCCTGGGCGCGCGCAAGGCCATCCTGGTGAACATGCAGATGATGAACAACCGTTCCCGCCTGGAATTCCGGATGCCCAGCCGGGGCTTGTTCGGCTACCGCAGCCAGTTCCTGACGGACACCCACGGCGAGGGCATCATGAACACCATCTTTGACGGGTACGAGGAATGGTGCGGCGATATCGCCACCCGCTCCTCCGGCTCCCTCATCAGCTGGGATACCGGCGACGCCGTGACCTACGGGCTGTTCAACGCCCAGCAGCGCGGCACCCTGCTGGTGACGGCGGGCGAAAAGGTCTACGCCGGCGAGGTGGTGGGCTATACCCCCACCAGTGAGGACATCACCGTCAACGTCTGCAAGACCAAGCACCTGACCAACACCCGCGCATCCGGCAGCGACGATGCGCTGCGCCTGACCCCGGTCAGCAAGCTGAGCCTGGAGGCGTGCCTGGAATTCCTGGCCCCCGACGAACTGCTGGAAGTCACCCCGAAGAGCCTGCGCATCCGCAAGCGCATCCTGGACCACGACCTGCGCATGAAGGCCGCCAGCCGGAAAAATCAGTAAGACGGGGAAGGGATTTTGCTTTCTTGAAAGAAAGCAAAAGAACTTTAGAATCATAACAAAAAGAAGGCGAGGGGTACTCGCCTTCTTTTTTTGTGGTTTTGGGGATGGGCGCAAATACCGCCCTGCCGGGACGGCAGGGCGGTCTCTGGATTTTATTCGACGATCTCAACCTTCTCCATCACCACGGGGGTGCGGGGCTTATCGTTCCAATCGGTGGCGACGGCGGCGATCTCGTCCACCACCTCAATGCCGGAAACCACCTTGCCGAAGGCGGCGTACTGGCCATCCAGATGGGGATTCCGTGCAGCAGATCTTTCTCTCTATCTTTTATGCTGAGGGAAAAGTATCGCACTTATTTTCAAGGGTAAAGGGTATAAGGATTTCTTTAGGGGTCATAGAGTTTTTTTCAAATCATAAAACAGAAGTTCCGTCTCTTTCATCAAAGCCGAATCATCTCTTATAGTGTAGCTGCATTCCTTCATATTTCCATCGAGAGAGAAAAACACTTGGTAGGTTTGTTTCCCTTGAAACTGAAGGATATCCACCACCTGACGTTCTTTTCCGCTCGCATACTCCACCTCAAAGCGGCGGCGAAGAGGCGTTGCCCGAATGGTTCCCGCCTTTCCGTCAGTGACGCCGCAGCGAAGTACAAGATATATCGTGCTGTTTTCCTCCCCCGAAAGTTTGACCTCCTGCGCATACACGCCATCACCCTGCCCGCTGCACTGCTCTACCCACCGGACGATGGCGGAATATTCTCTCCATTGATCATCGGGAATATTCCATCTTTCCCAATAACGGTACTCCCCCCGCAAAGAAAAAGCCAGCGCCCACAGGGCCAGTGCCGCCAAAAAGCCAATGAGCAAAAAGCCGACCCAAAAGAACAGGCTCTTCATGGGAAAACGCTTTTGTTCCACATAACGTTTGCCCATGAGGATGCTTGCCGCCGCAAGGGACAAAAGCAGCACAAGGAGGGGAAAACCAATTCCCATAAACTTCAATCCTAAGGCAAGAAACAGTATATAAAAAATCCAAAGAGCCGCAGCTTTTCGCCGTGAAAGGTGGACATCACCTTCCTTTACGCAGGGGGAATCCCTCGCAGCGGCAGCTAACTTTTCTTCTTCCCCCCTGCGCAGCTGCTCCAGGGGGATTCCTAAAATCTGCGAGAGCGCAAAGAGATTTGCCGTACCGGGCAGAGCTTTATTTGCTTCCCACTTGGCCACTGCTTGACGGGATACTCCCAGGTAGCTTGCCAAAGCGTCCTGCGTCCAGCCTTTGTTCTTTCTTCCCTCGCTGATCTGCTCTCCAACCGTCACCGCCGACACCTCACTTTCTGTTTGACTAAAAATACCATATCGGAATGGTAACTTTCAACCAACCTAGCGCAACCGGAGGGGAATTTTTTCCTCTTTTTGCAAACTTTTCTGGGGGATGCGCAGAAATACCGCCCTGCCGGGACGGCAGGGCGGTCTCTGGATTTTATTCGACGATCTCAACCTTCTCCATCACCACGGGGGTGCGGGGCTTATCGTTCCAATCGGTGGCGACGGCGGCGATCTCGTCCACCACCTCAATGCCGGAAACCACCTTGCCGAAGGCGGCGTACTGGCCATCCAGATGGGGCGCATCCTTGTGCATCAGGAAGAACTGGCTGCCGGCGGAGTTGGGGTCCATGGCGCGGGCCATGCTGATGACGCCCCGGGTGTGCTTGATGGGGTTGGGCACCCCGTTGGCGGTAAACTCGCCCTTGATATGCCAGCCCGGGCCGCCGGTGCCGGTACCCTGGGGGCAGCCGCCCTGGATCATAAAGCCGGGGATGACCCGGTGGAAGGTCAGACCGTTGTAAAAGCCCTGCCTGACCAGCTTCTCAAAGTTTTCGCAGGTGAGGGGGGCTACGTCGGGCTGCAGTTCGATATCGATGGTCTTGCCGTTCTGCATGGTAATACGGATCATAGTGGGTTCTCCTTTTCTTCAGCGTACTCTTTTTTTGCAGCGCACCGGGGCCGCCGGTGCGGGGCCGCAGTCTTTTTATAATGCCGCGCCCTCCGGCGCGGCCGGGGCCTGCGGGGACGGTGCGCCGTCCTTTGGCGGCGCGGCAGCCTCCGGTTCCTGTGGGTCGCTGGCAGCGGTGGGGCGGCCCTCGGTGTAGCTCATGCTGCCCAGCAGCGCGGCGAACTCCCGCCAGGGCAGCGCCTGCATCCAGGTTTGCAGCGCGGCGGCCATAAACTGCTCGCTGCGCTTTTGGGCGATGGGCAGCAGGACAAACAGACCACCCTGGTAGGTCTGTCCGTCAAAGGGGTTGACCCACTGGTCGGGCAGGCGGTCGTCCAGCTTGCGGGGGGATACATGCCCCGTGATGAAGCCCCGCCCGCCGAACAGCGGTTCCACCAGCCAGAAAAACGCCCGCTTAACGCCGGTGCGGCTGATGAAGAGACGCCGCAGCCGGTTGCTGTGGTAGAAGGCGTCCGCCAGGTACTCCACCGGCACATCCTCGCCGTAGACCTCCAGAAGGCAGGTGTGCAGCAGGGTGACAATGTCCGCCAGCTGCTCCCCGGCGGGCATGGGGAAGACATCGGCCACCGGCAGGCAGGGGTCGCCGGTATCCTCCCGGTGCAGGGTGGAGTCCAGCGCGATCTCCAGGTAGCCGTGGCCGCCCTTGCCGGCGTAGGGCTGCCCCGGCGCGCACATGGCGCAGACAAAGGGGTGTACCACCGTATCGGCGGCGTAATGGCTCAAAAATCCCAGCACATACTCCACCTGGGGGCGTGTGCGGACATGGCGGCAGAGGCTTTGCAGGAACGCGCCGGTCTTCTCCTCATGCATCCGGTTCCCCAGGGCGGGCAGATCGTACCGGCGTTTCCGGCGGGGTTTCCAGACCTCGTAGCAGAACAGGCTGTCCGGCCCGTTGGCCCCCACGGCGAAAGCCTCGGGGCATTGTATTTTATAATGGATCGCCGCCGCCGCTTTGCGTGCGGTGCGGATATGGGTGTAACCTTCCGGCATAGGAGCCTCCTGTGGGGATGCAGTATTCTGCGGCGGGCCGGTGCAGCTGCCGGCCCGCCGCAGAACCTATTATATCAGATATTTCTCTCTTTGCCAACCAGGGTTCTGGGCAGCACCAGGAAATAGAGCGCCGCGCCCAGCGCGATGATGAGGATGACGGACAAAATGCCGTAAGGCCCGGCGGCGGCGTTGATGGCGCTGACCTGCTCGGGGGTGGCGGTGGCGGCGGTCAAGCCCTGATTCGCCAGCATCCTGTCGGCAGCCGCAGCGCTGACAACGCCCACCAGCGTGGGACCGATGATGGAGGAGAACTTGCCGAAGATATCAAAGAAGCCGAAAAACTCGCCGCTGCGGTCCTTATCGGGGATGAGCTTGCCGAACATCGAGCGGGAGAGCGCCTGGATGCCGCCCTGGCTGGTGGCGCAGAGCACCGCCAGCACCCAGAACTGCCACAGGCTGTCCATAAAGAAGGCGAAGATGCAGATGAACATATAGACGCCGATGCCCACCCCCACCATGGCGCGCGCACCGAACTTGGCCGAAAGGCGCATATACAGCAGGCAGAAGGGCAGCCCCAGCACCTGCACCAGCAGCAGCGCCAGCATCATGCCGGTGGAATCCAGCCCCAGGTTGGTGCCGTAGCTGGTGGACATGCTGATGATGGTGTGGACGCCGTCAATATAGAAGAAGTAGGCCAGAATATAGACCAGCATCGGCTTGTCTGCCCCGATCTCCCGAATGGTGGTGAAAACGCCCTTGATGTTCCGGCCTATATCCCCTTTTTCATAGGGCTTGCCGGAGGTCTGCCGGCAGTTTTTCAGCAGCGGCAGGCTGAACACCAGCCACCACACGGCGGTCAGGGCAAAGATGACCGTCAGGCAAGTGAGCATCGGCACCCCCACCGCGTTCATGATGAGGAAGATCAGCAGCGGGATGGTGGAACCGCCGATGTACCCCATGCCGTAGCCCAGGGTGGAGACCTGATCCATCCGGTCCTCGGTGGTGACATCGGTGAGGAAGGCATCGTAGTAGATACAGGAGGCGTCAAACCCGATGACGCTGATGATGTAGAGCACCAAAATCAGCGTGGAGACGCGCCCTGCCGCCGCCGTGGAGGAGGTGAAGTCCATCATGGGCGTAAAAGCCAGGCCGGCCACCGCCAGCACACCGATGACCAAAAAACCGGTGAACAGCTTTTTGCGCATACCCCGGATATCGCCAAAAACGCCCAGGAAGGGCGCGGCCAGCGCTACGATGGCCATGGCAATGCTGGTGGCGTAGCCCCAGGTGGACATGCTGGAAACGCTGTCCGCCGTATAATCCGCCACCGTATCGAAGAAAATTGGCAGGATAGTGACGACGATGACCGAGTGGGCGCTGTTCGCCCAGTCATACATCATCCAACTCAGTTCCTGCTTGGTGAATTTTTTCAGGAAGCTCATGGCGATCCCTCCGCATCGTGTTTAATCCCTTTTTTTAGTTTAACAGTTTCCGCCCCAAAATACAATACAGCCCGCCGACATTTCCTGTCAGCGGGCTTTGAAATTGCGGGAAACGCCTCAATCCCCTGCTCCGTTTGTCAACTCCTCACGGGCGGCGGCATAGCCTTCCTCGTACCCTATGGTATACCCTTCCCGGTAGATCTGCTCCTCTTCCTCCTCATAGGGGGCTTCCATCGCGGTCTCGGCGGTGGCGGCGATGCGCTCGGCCTCCCGCTCCGCCTGCCAGTCCAGATACTCCTGTTCGCTGTCAAAGTAGGTTCCGTCGGCATACCAGCTGACGGTCACGCAGTCGGCCAGCGTCTCCACATCCGCGCGGGAGAGCCAGCCGTCGGCAGCGTTCAGGCTGTAATCCACCAGCGGCCCCTCCTCGTAGGTGTTGTTGTGGGTGGTGAAATAGTACTGCTGAATGGGAATATTCGCCTTGGCGCAGGCATCCATCATGCTCTTGCAGACGGCGGCGAACTCCTCCGCGCTGCCGCAGCGGCGGGTCAGGGTAAAATGCGCCTGCGTCTCCACCCGGTCCTCCACCTGGTGCAGGTCGGTGATGCTGCTGTCCGTCCCGGCCTCGCTCCACCAGACGTTAAAGCTGGCGCTGTACACCAGATTCTCAATGCCCGGCACCTCGTCCAGCGCCTGCCGGGTCTCCTTCTCCAGCTGCGTCTGGAACTGCGACATCTGCTGGTCATGCGCCGGGCCGTAGTACGCCCACAGCAGCGGGAACAGCGTGGAGCCGCCCACCACGGCCAGGATAAAACCGCAGGCCAGCATGCCCCAGAAATCATATTTGATCTTGACGTTGGGCCGGGCCGAATAGATCAGCACTTCGATCCCCAGCACGATCAGCACCGCCGGGGCAAATTTGACCACCGTGTACAGGTCGAAGCTCGGCACCAGAATTTTCAGGATCATCAGCACACCGGCGGCCACCAGCACCAAGCCGAAGGTAAAGGTGCCTACCCGGCGTACTTTCTTGGGCGGATTGGATGCAGCTTCGGGAGCCGTCGCCTGTTCGGTCTCCGAGGCGGCAGCCTGGTTGGTCTCGTATTCCATTTTTACACCTCGTATCAAATCACAAAAGTATGGTAGAAAACGCCTGGGATCAGGCGTTTTCAGTCAGCGCCTCAAGCGCTGACTGCCCTGCGGCAGCGGCGATCACCGCTCCTCCTCATGGGGGTAGGGCGGCAATTCCTCCGGCTTCTGCGGCGGGCGGAGGCCCAGCAGCCACAGGCCGGCCGCCACCAGCACCACCGCCACCACCAGGGTGGGAAGCCGGTCGAGCCAATACCAGGCGTCCTCAATGCCGATCGCGCGCAGCAGGCTCTCCAGGAAGGGGCGCAAAAAGTTATCATACAAGGCCCAGACGCCCAGGATGATGAGGCCCCAGCCCAGCAGCTTATTGTGCTGGGGAATCAGGCGCTTGATATCGCTCCAATCCCCGATCAGCAGCAGACCGTCCGGCTTGGGATCGCCCGCCACCAGGTAACGGATCAGGTCGTAGGTGTCAAAGAAGCTGTACATCCAGACAATGCCGCAGGTAATAGTCAGCGGACCGGCCATCATCCCCAAAAGGAAGCAGAGGCAGAACAGCGTGATCATCGAGAGGCCGCGCTGCATATAGCCGTAGTACATCTGCCCCGCACCGGGAATACAGGCAAACAGGAAGGTCAGGATCGGGTTCTTTTTCATGATGTCACTCTCCTTTGGCGAGTCCACCGCCAAATAACTTACTGTCACTCAACTGGCTCAGGCTGCTCTGCGCGTCGGCCACCCAGCTGTTAAAGCCGCCGTAAATCGCCTCATGCAGTCCGCTCAGCGTCTCGCTGATGCTGAACTTGGGTTCCTCGGGCTGGGTGGGGGCCGTGACCGCCGGGGCGCTGAACAGGCCGAAACGCCACAGCGCGAAGGCCAGCACCACCGCCGCCGCCGTGCTGACATAGCGGTTGGTCATAATGCGGAAGCTGCGCAACCGCATTAGGTTCTGCACCTGGGGGATCAGATCCCGCATGGGCGCCTGCAGCCCTTCCGGCATAGCCTCCACCAGGGCGGTGTAGCGCAGCAGGCAGTAGTCGCAGAAGGTGAGGTGCTCGGCAGCCTCCAGGCTCCCCAGATCGTCCAGCGTACCCATCTTCAGGGCGTTCAGGCCGTCATCCGTCAGGTGGCCGTCGCTGTCAAACAGGTTGTTGTTGTCAAAATACAGGCTCATTCCAACAGCCTCCTTTCTTTGATCTGCTGCCGCAGCAGCAGTTTGGCGCGGAACAGCTGGCTCTGCACCGTGGCCGGCGGGCGGCCCAACTCCCGGGCGATATCCGGCACCGGCTTTTCGTCCAGGAAGTAGCGCACCGCCACCTTGCCGTAAGGCTCCCGCAGGCCGCGCACCAGATCGGTCAGTTCCTCGGCGCCGACGCGGGCCAGCAGGTCGTCCTCCGGCCCCGGGGCGGGGTCGGGAGGATCCCCCCGGGGGCGGCGTTCCTCCTCCCCCGTGCTGCCGGGCGGGGCGTCACCGACGCTTTCCACCCGGCGGACCCAGGCGCTTTTCAGGTGGTCCTTGCACTTATTGGCCGCCACACGTACCAGCCATTGCTTGTAATATTTGGGGGCACATCGGTCGATGGCGGAAAAAGCGGAGAGGAAGGTATCCTGGGTCAGATCCTCGGCGGTGTGCGGGTCATGTACGAATTGAAGGCAGACCGTATAGACCAGCTTTTGGTACTGCTGCATCAACTCGGTAAATTCTGCATTGGTCAGGCCCCACACCTCCTCTCTCAAAGCGCTTCTATAGTAATAAACGAGCGTGCCGAGCAGGATTTTGCAAAATCTCAAAAATTTTTTCGCTTTTTAGGGGGGCCGCGCCGCACAGGGGCAGGCGCAGCACGGCGGGTAAGACGGGAGCCGCCATGGAGCAAGCTGCCTCATCAGTCACCGCCTGCGGCGGCGGCAGCTTCCCCTCCGAGGGAAAGCCTTGGGGAGGCGGCGGCTGCCGAAGGGCGCGGGGGTGCAGGGGGAACCCCATGCAGTTCAATCGGAGCGGGTTGCCGCGCAGGGTTCGCGGGCGTTACTCTTTCAGGTCCAGCACCACGGGGCAGTGGTCGCTCCCCATGATGTCCATCAGGATCTCTGCGGCCCGGATGCGGGGGGCCAGACGGCTGCTGACCAGGAAATAATCGATGCGCCACCCCGCGTTGCGTTCCCGGGCGCGGAACCGCATACTCCACCAGCTGTACACGCCGGTGGCGTCGGGATGCAGATAGCGGAAACTGTCGGTAAAGCCCGCGTCCAGCAGTTCGCCCAGCTTGCCCCTCTCCTGGTCTGAGAAACCTGCCGCCCCCCGGTTGGGGCCGGGGTTCTTCAGGTCGATATCCTCATGGGCGACGTTCAGGTCCCCGCAGACGATCACCGGCTTGGCGGCATCCAGTTCCAGCAGATAGGCACGCAGGTCGTCCTCCCACTGCATGCGGTAGTCAATACGGGCCAGTTCGTTCTGGCTGTTGGGGACATAGAGGTTCACCAGGTAAAAATCCTCATACTCCAGCGTGATGGCCCGGCCCTCGTGGCTGTGAACCTCCGGCCCGATGCCGTACCGGACCGACAGTGCCGGCCTCTTGGCCCAGATCGCCGTGCCGGAATAGCCCTTCTTCTCGGCGCTGTAGATGTACTCTGTGTAGCCCGCCGGGGCGAAATCCGCCTGGCCGGGCTGCATCTTTGTCTCCTGGATGCAGAAGAAATCGGCATCCAGCGCGTCAAACACCTCGGCAAAGCCCTTTTTCAGCACGGCACGGAAGCCGTTCACATTCCATGAAACAAATTTCATCGCATTTCTTCCTTTGTCTATAAGATTCGACGCCTCACGCCGTCCGGGCGGCATGCCTGCGCCACGCGCCGGTGGCGAAACGGCTCACAAAGCAGATGGTGCGGCAGACCCAGTCCAGCAACATGGCAACCCAGACGCCCACCGCGCCCCACCCCAGCCGCACACAGAGGATGTAGCTGAAGCCGATACGCCAGACCGCCATGGACACCACAGAGGCCGTCATGGTGAACCGCACGTCGTTGGCGGCGCGCAGCGCGTTGGGAAGCACAAACCCCACCGGCCAGAGCAGGATGCCCATGCCCGCGTGGATCATCACCAGCAGCCACGCCAGCTGCCGCGTCTCGTCCGAGAGGGTGTAGACGCCGAGCAGCGGGTTGAGGAAAATCAGGATCAGCAGGTTGCTGGTCCCCTGGGCCAGATAATCCCACAGGATGATCTTTTTGGTATAGTACACCGCCTGATCCGGGTCGCCCGCGCCGATGCAGCGGCCCACCACGGTGATCATCGCCAGGCACATGGCATTGCCGATGATGCAGCCCATGCCATCCAGATTGTTCGCCACCGCATTGGCTGAGATATGTACCGTACCGTGCAGCGAGATCATGCTGACCACCAGCACGCGCCCCAGCTGGAAGAGGCTGTTTTCCAGCGCGGATGGGATGCCGATGTACAGGATGCGGCGGATCATAGCCCCCTGCCAGTGGAACACCGACGAGGCGGTGATGCGCAGCGGCGCATCCTGCCGGGCGCAGAGCGAGAGCATGACCGCAGCCCCCACCACGCGGGAGAGCAGCGTGGGGATCGCCACGCCCTCCACCCCCCTGTGCAGCACAAAGATGCAGAAGGCGTTGCCGCAGAAGTTGATGAGATTGACCAGCACCGACACCCGCATCGACACGGCGCTGTTCCCCACCGAGCGGAAGATCGCCGCCCCGGCGTTGTACAACGCCAGAAACGGGTAGGACAGCGCCGTGATGACAAAATACAGCAGCGCCGCCGCCATGACGTCCTCCTCAATAGAGCCGAATAAGAGTCGAAGCATGCCGCGGCTGCACGCCAAGCAAAAGGCCATGACGGCCACCCCCAGCACGGCGCTCAGAGAGACCAGCTGCCCTGCGCTTTGGGCCGCCTGCTCCGGCTCTTTGGCTCCCAGCCGCTGGCTGGTGATGACCGACCCGCCGGTGGCCAGCGCCGAGAAGACGGTAAAAATCAGCATGTTGATCATGTCCACCAGCGATACGCCGGAGATGGCAGCCTCCCCCACGGAGGAGACCATCACGGTATCGGCCATGCCCACCAGCACCGCCAGCGCGGTCTCGATGATGAGCGGCCAAAACAGCGTAAGCAGCTGCCCGTTGGTAAACAGACGTTCCTGTTTAACTTCCATATTTTCTTTCCTCTTTCCCAGCGTTCAGTATAGCACAAACAAAGATAAGGTACAATAAGTTGCGCAAATTGAGTAGAGGATAAAAATAGACATGGTTTGCAGAACTCTGGTAGAATGAAGTCGCAACACACCATTCTGAAAGGAGTCTGTAAACCATGTCTGAGAAAATTGTACAGCTAAACGAGGAAGCAATCAAGGGGCAAATCAAGGAATTGGTCCGTGGCAGCGTGGAAGAAACACTGAATGAGCTGCTGGAGCAGGAGGC
>CAZIVF010000026.1:0-23673 GCA_964542725.1 uncultured Subdoligranulum sp.
CGCCGCAGCCGGAGCCGATCAGCATGGGGATGAAGCTCTTGCCGGAGAGGCCGAAGCGGCGGAAGATACGGTCCATGATGAAGGCGACACGGGCCATGTAACCCACATCCTCCAGGATGGACAGCATCAGGAAGAGGACCAGCATCTGCGGCACGAAGCCCAGAACGGCGCCCACGCCGCCGACGATACCGTCGTTAATGAGGCCGGTGAGCCAGTCGGCGCAGCCGATGCCCTCCAGGAAAGCGCCCACGTTGCCCTGCAGGATCTCACCCGCAAAGACATCGTTGGTCCAGTCGGTCAGGAAGCTGCCGAAGGGACCCATGGCGACCCAGTAGACCAGCCACATGACGGCCACAAAGATGGGAAGAGCCAGAATACGGTTGGTCACGATCTGGTCGATCTTATCGGAGGTGGAGAGGTCACCGGTCTTGGCGTTCTTCTTGACGGCCTTGTTCACAACGCCGTTGATGTACGCGTAGCGCTGGTTGGTGATGATGCTCTCAGCGTCGTCGTCCATCTCGCTCTCACAGTCGGCGATGTGGGCGTCGATGTGATCCAGCACGTCCTTCCCCAGGTTCAGCTCAGCCTGAACGCGCTCGTCGCGTTCAAACAGCTTGACTGCGTACCAGCGCAGGAAGCGCTGCTCCACCTTGCCCTCGATGGATTCCTCGATGTGGGCGATGGCATGCTCAACGCTGCCAGTGAAGACATGGGGCAGTTCGCCCGACTTCTGGTTCTGGGCGGCCTTGACGGCAACCTCGGCGGCCTTCTGGCTGCCCTCGCCTTTCAGGGCGCTGATCTCCAGGGCCTCGCAGCCCAGTTCCTTGCTCAGCTTAGCCAGGTCGATCTTATCGCCGTTCTTGCGAACCAGATCGATCATGTTCACGGCCATAACCACCGGGATGCCCAACTCGACCAGCTGGGTGGTCAGGTAAAGGTTGCGCTCGATGTTGGTGCCGTCGATGATGTTCAGGATGGCATCGGGCTTCTCGTTCACCAGGTAGCTGCGGGCGACCACCTCCTCAAGGGTGTAGGGAGAGAGAGAGTAGATGCCGGGCAGGTCCTGAATGACCACATCCTTGTAGCCCTTGAGCTTGCCCTCTTTCTTTTCCACCGTGACGCCGGGCCAGTTGCCGACGTACTGGCTGGAGCCGGTCAGATCGTTGAACAGCGTGGTTTTGCCGCAGTTCGGGTTGCCGGCCAATGCGATTTTAATTGCCATACGTTACCCCTTTCGTCTGCCCACGCCGCGCGCTGCGGGGCGGGCCTTTGCCGGGTCTGGGCGGCGAGAATGCCGTCAGACCAGTTCGATCATTTCAGCGTCCGCCTTGCGCACGCTCAGCTCATAGCCGCGCACGTTCAGCTCCATCGGATCGCCCAAAGGCGCCACCTTGCGCACATACACCTGCACGCCCTTGGTGATGCCCATATCCATGATGCGGCGCTTCACGGGGCCTTCCCCATGCAGTTTTGCCACGGTCACGGTCTGGCCGACCTTAGCGTCCTTCAAAGTCTTCATGCTGTTTCCTCCTCATCGTTCGATGCTGCCGGCCGCCGATGGCCATCCCACGCGGCAGCCGGGCTCCGGGTTTCTGTTTTGTTGCTCTTCCCGGGCTGAACGCCCCGGGTCCGGGATGCTTTCAGCCGCCCAGCAGGCTCCCCTGCCGCCGGCCTTCCGCCTCCGCCGCCCGGTCTTCCGCCCCGGCAGGGCATCAGGTAACAAGGATGCGGTTTGCCATGGTCTTGTCCAAAGCGATGCGGCTCTCTTTGACCTGCAGGATCAGATTTCCCGCGATCTCGCTGACCACCGTGACGGTCTCGCCCACTACAAAGCCCAACTCCGCCAAATGCTGGCGGACTTCGTCCTTGCCGGTGATCTTCCCGATCGTCACGGTTTCGCCCGTTTTGGCCATTGTCAATGGCATCATATCGTTGTCACCCCTTTTTGTATGTCAAAACACCGGTCATTTGCCGGTATCCCGGCCCTAAACTGTAGTTAGCTTTTTCTAATTTCTATCTATATTGCAGTTTATCACCACTAACTATCATTTGTCAAGGCGTTCCGGCCAACTTTAGTTAGTTTTATCTAATTTGCGGGAAACACTGCACCAGGGCGGGCATGTTTTATGAATATTCACGAATCGTTCATAAAGCCCGCCCACCCCCCGCCTGCTAAGAAACAGGCGGGGGCGGGCCATTGTATCAGGAGGCGTCCCTGGACGCCGGAGAATGGCGTTTCAGCTGCTCTGCTGCACCGAAAGCGGCAGATACCCTGCCTGACGCACCGCCTGGCGCAGCGCGTCCTCCTGGGGGGTGTCCTTGAGCAGAATGGTGGCGTTTTTCTCCCCCAAATCCACCGCGGCCCAGGTGCCGGGCAGGACATTGAGGGCGTTTTCAACCCGGCGGGCGCAGTTGGCGCAGGTCATACCGTCCACCCGCATCACAACAGTATAGGGATAATGGCTCTTATCCCGGTCCTGCACTTTGACCTTCTTAGGGGCGGCCTCATGCTCGCCGCAGCAGCCACCGCCGTGGCGCAGTTTATGCAGATAGCTGTACACGCTATATCCGCAGACGGCGATGAGAAGCAGTACGATGATCCCAGTAGCCATAGATAATCCCCCCGTCAGCCAAATGGTTAGTTTTATCTAATCCACAGTATAACACGTTTTGCCCGGTTGTCAAGCCCTGAACGGCGCCGGTATTCTGTTCCGAGAGGAGATCACCGGCAGTACCTTCCTGACCCGGGGGCCAACGCGCCCTAGTGGACCGGGCCGAGTGCCGCCCGCTGGGAGGCGCTGCCCCCGCAATAGGTGCGCCGCAGATGCGGCAAGCACCCGCGCAAAAAGGCTTCCGCCGTGCGGCGGGAATAAAAAGGTTTTGGGGAACGGCTGGCCTGCGGGCTGTGCCGTTCCCCTTTTTGCGGGCTGTTTTGAAGGGTTTCAGTTTATACTCTGCTTGACCCGCATCAGCAGGATAGCCATCCGATTCGCCTTTACTTGCCCGCCTCCCGGGGCGGTTCGGCATCCAGCCCCAGCAGCTGGGCGGCCTCGTCCGGCTCCAGCTGCTGGACGGATTCCAGCTTGCGGGCGATGGCCCGGCTGCGCACGCCGATCAGGTCCTCCAGGTCGCTGCCGGTCTGGTTGAGGTGGCGCTGCATCTGCTGCAGGCCCGCGCCGAACTTTTCAAACTCGGTCTTCACCGCGCCCAGCACCGTCCAGACCTCGTTGGAGCGCTTCTGGATCGCCAGTGTGCGGAAGCCCATCTGCAGCGCGTTGAGCAGCGCCGCCATGGTGGAAGGGCCGGCCACGGTAATCTGGTAGTCCCTCTGCAAAATCTCGGTGACGCCGTGGGAGACCGCTTCGGCGTACAGCCCTTCCACCGGCAGGAAGAGGATGCCGAAGCCGGTGGTGTAAGGGACCTCGATGTATTTATCGCGGATGTCCCTGGCTTCCTGGCGCAGAACCAGGTTCAGCTGCCTGCGGGCGGCGGCCACCGCCGCCGCGTCGCCGCTGTTCTGGGCTTCCAGCAGATGGGCGTAGCTGTCGCCGGGGAACTTGGCGTCGATGGGCAGCCAGACCGTCCCGCCCTGCCCCGGCATCTTGATGGCATACTCCACTCGGTTGGCGCTGCCCGGCACGGTGGCCACATTCTCAGCGTACTGGCCGGGGGCCAGCATTTCCTGCAGGATAGCCCCCAGCTGCACCTCCCCCAGGATGCCGCGGGTTTTCACGCCGGAAAGCACCTGCTTGAGGCTGCCTACGTCGGCGGCCAGCGTCTGCATCTCGCCCAATCCTTTATACACCTGCTCCAGCTGGGCGCTGACCGAGCGGAAGGATTCCGAGATGCGCTTTTGCAGCGTATCCTGCAGCTTTTCGTCCACAGTGCCGCGGATCTCGTCCAGCTTGCGGTTGTTGTCATCCCGCAGGTCCTTCAGGCCCTGGGCCACCGCGCCCCGCACCCCCTCCATCCGGTTTTCCATCAGGGAAAGCTGGCCCAGCAGCGCCTCGTTGGCGGCCTTCTGGCGGGCAGCGCCCGCTCTGTCGATGGATTCCAGCCGGGCCATGGAGGCGGCGGCCCCCTGGCGCTGGCTCTCGGCCAGCACGTCGGAGAGATCCCGCACGGAGGACACGGTGGTGCGGGTCAGTTCCCCCTGCATGGTCCGCAGCTGGTCGGCCAGCACGTCGGTCTCCCCCTCCATCACCTCGGTCAGCGCGCGCACCAGGGCGTCGGTGTTGTCTTGCTGCTTGGGGCGGCGCAGCAGAAGCGCCAGCAGGAACCCATCCCCCAGCAGGGCCAGCGCCAGCAGTATGTATGCGATCCAGTCCGTCATATCAGTCCCTCCATGGTAAGGAAACTCTTATAATTCCGCGCGGTCCGGCGCTGTGCCGGCCGCCCTTCTATCATACCGCACCAATGTGTTCCGCGCAAGGTTTTTAGCGCAGTAAAGTATTGACTTACTCCGTCAGGGTTGCTAGAATAGAAGATAGAAAAGCCCAGGGTTTTGGGCGCAACTGACAAAATACCGACCAAAAAGGAGGCGCCTATGCGCGCTGATACCCCCGAAAAGAATGCCCGCAGCCTGGCCCTGTACCAGGCGATCCTGCGGCTGAATGATCTGGATGAATGTATCCGCTTTTTTGACGACCTGTGCGCGGTGACTGAGCTGCGCACCTTGGAGCAGCGCTACGATGTGGCGGGTTGCCTGCTGCAGGGCAAGGTGTACAGCGAGATCCGGCGTGTGACCGGCGCCTCCAGCGCTACGGTGAGCCGGGTCAACCGCATGCTGAACTACGGCACCGGCAGCGTGGCCGCCAGCGTTCGCTACGATCTGGAACACGCCGGGGACGCGGCGCCATCCGAGCCTGACGGCCAAGAATAAGGAGGTCATCATGTCTGTTTCCATCACTGATTTTGGCCGCGCTGCCGACGGCACTATGATCCGCCGGGCCGTGTTGAAGAACGACAAGATTGAGGTACATATTTTAAGCTACGCGGCCATCATCCATAGGATCCTTGTGCCGGACCGCCGGGGCAACCGGGTGGATGTGGTGCTGGGCTACCCCACCGTGCCTGACTATGAGGTGAACGACGGCGACAGCATGGGCGCCGCCGTGGGCCGCTTTGCCAACCGCATTGCCGGGGCGCAGTTCCCGCTGTATGAGGAGATCGTGCATGTGACCGCCAACCAGAACGGCAACTGCCTGCACAGCGGCCTGCACGGTTTCAACCGCACCGTCTTTTCTTTGGAACGCACCCCCGGCACCGACGACAGTGTGACGCTGACTGCCCACAGCACCGACGGCACCGACGGATTCCCCGGCAATGTGGACCTGGAGATCCAGTACAGCCTGGCCAAGTGCGGCCTGATGATCCGCTACGGCGCCACCACCGATGCCCCCACCGTATGCAATCTGACCAACCACAGCTACTTCAACCTGAACGGCCACGCCAGCGGCAGCGTCCTGGGGCATCGGCTCTCCATCGCCTCCAGGGCCTTCCTGCCCACCGACGCGGCGAGTATTCCCACCGGGGAGCGCACCCCGGTGGCCGGCACCCCCATGGACTTTGGCGAGGAAAAGACCATCGGCCGGGACATTGCCGCCAGTTATGAGGCGCTGCGCCTGGGCCACGGCTATGACCACTGCTACATCATACGGGACAGCGGCCTGCGCCACGCGGCCTGGCTGACCGGGCCGGAGACCGGCATCCGCATGGAGGTGCTGACCACCCTGCCCGGCATGCAGCTGTACAGCGCCAACTTCCTGGAACCGAAAACGCCCTGCAAAGATGGAGCCGCCTACCACCCGCGGGACGCCGTCTGCCTGGAGACCGAGGATTTCCCCGATGCCCCCAATCACCCTGATTTCCCCGATACGACGCTGCTGCCCAAGGAGCCCTACTCCTCCACCACGATCTACCGTTTTGACGTGGCGCCGCTGTAAAGCCGCCCTGTTTCCGCCCCGGCGCAAACCCGCCGGGGCGTTTTTGTAAGCATAGATTTTCAGCAAAGGAGCTTTCTCTATGGACTCTTTACGGACCGCCCTGCTGCAGCTGCTGCCCGCCGGCAGTCGGGAGGTCCACGGAAACGCCTACCGCCGCCCTCGTGTGTACGGCCCGCTGCTGGACGAGACGGTGCGGGAGCCGTTTATCCGGCAGGGCCGGGGGATGTGAGCCTGCCCTTATGAAACGGCGGCGCGGGGCTGCCGCAAAACGACCTTCCCAAAAGCAACACACAAAAAGCCGGCCCTCGGGGGAAGCCAAAGCCGCCTCCCCTGCGGGCCGGTTCTTTTTATCGTTCTCGGTTTTTTGTGCGGATGGCGGCCGCGCTCTTATTTTGCGGCTGCCCCGCGGTTCAGGCGTCGAGATCCAGATCGGGGTAGAGTACCTTGGCCAGGTACCTGTAGCTTTCGCCCCAGCGGGCGTTGGGTTTGTAGTGGAAGAGTTCTTTCGGCAGCATCACATACCGGCCATTCTGCACGGCGGTCAGCTGCGCCCAGGCGGGGTTGGCCTCAAAATTCTGAGCCATATAGTCGGCGGCCTTCTGCTCATCGGAGCCCATCGGCACCATCAGGATAAAGTCGGGGTCGGCGGCGATGATCTCCTCCATGCTCAAGTCCTCCAGCAGGCTCTCGTAGCGGTCCACAATGTTGTCGCCCCCCAGATCGGCCAGCATCGTGCCGGCCTGGATATCCGTCCCTTTCGCCTTGGCGCCGGTGGAGAAGGCGCGGATCAGCAGCACGCTGGGGCTGGGCTGCCCCTGTACTGCGGCGATCACCTGATCGATCTGCTCCCCCACTGCGACGCCGTTCTGCTCGTAGAGGTCGGGGCGGTCCGTCATGGCACAGAACTGTTCCAGCATCGCCAGATAGTCCGCGAAGGTATCCACCCTGTAGTAGGCGTGGGGGATGCCGGCGGCGGTCAGGGCGTCGTGCAGGTCCAGATGCTCGGCTGTATCCGCCGAGAGGATAACAAAGTCCGGTTCCTGGGCCAGCACCTCCTCCAAGCTGGGGCTTTTGACGCTGCCCACCACAGCCACGTCCTCCCCCAGGTCCAGCTTGCGCTCCTCAATGGCGTCACTGGTGGTGCCTGCCAGGCTGCCGCCCGCCAGCACCCAGGTTTCGGCAAAGGAGCCGTAGAGCGAGACGACCCTCTCCCAGCTTTCCACCGTGACCTCATATCCCATGGCGTCGGTGAAGGTCAGCGCCTCCTCCTGGGTTTGCGCCGGCGCCGCCTGATCCTGGGATGCAGCGGCCTCCCCGCCAGATGCCGTCCCGGAGGCGGCGGCGCTTTGGGCGGCGCAGCCCGCCAGCAGCAGAGCTGCCAGCAGGGCGCAGAAAGTTTTTTTCATCATGATGGGATCTCCTTGTCTTTACAGTGGATTTATTGCCAGCCCCGTGCGGCGGGGTCCAGGGCGTCGACGGCGGTGTAGAGCAGAGCGTTGCAGATGGCGGCGGCCACATTGCTGCCCCCCTTGCGGCCCAGCGCCACAATGGCGGGGACCCCGCGGGCGGTGCAGGCATCCAGAAGGGCCTGCTTGCTCTCCACCACGTTCACAAAGCCCACCGGTACGCCGATGACCAGGGCAGGGCGCAGCCCCTCCCCCAGCAGGCGGGTGATCTCCAGCAGGGCGGTGGGGGCGTTCCCCACCGCCAGCACCGCGCCCGGGCAGGCTTGGGCCGCATGGGCCATGGCGGCCACAGCCCTGGTAGTGCCGTTTTGGCGGGCCGCCTCGGCAATGGCCGCATCCGCCATGAAGCAGCAGGCCCACCCCCCCAGCTTTGCCAGGCTGGGCTTGCTGATACCCGCCAGCGCCATGTTGGTATCCGTCACGATGGGGGTACCCGCCCGCAGGGCGTCCACGCCGGCCTGCACCGCGCCGGGGGTAAACCGAAGATTTTTGGCGTAGTCAAAGTCCGCCGTGGTGTGGATGACCCGCCGGATGACGGCGGCGTTCTGCGGCGGCAGTTCTATGCCCCGCTGGGCCAGTTCGGCGGCGATGATCGCCATGCTGGTGCGCTCAATATCGGCGGGAAGGGTGTGCTGCGGCATCAGAACTCCACCCCTTCCCGGGCCGGGACGCCCCTTTGGTAGGGGTGGCGATGGCAGAGCATCTCGGTGCTGTAATCGGCGGCGTCCTGCATCCAGGGGGCGGGGCCGCGCCCCGTCAATACCACCTCTCGGCCCGCCGGGCGGTCCAGCACGGCGCGGCGCAGCAGTCCCTCGTCCACCATTGCCAGCCCGCAGGCGGCGCAGGCCTCGTCCAAGAGAAGCAGATCGCAGGGCGTTTGCAGGGCGGCGCGCAGATGGGCGGTCTGCAAAGCCTTGGTTTCGGCCCGCTCCGCCTCGCTCATCTGCGAGACAAATTTGCTTCCCGCCTTGCCGCTGAAAACGGCGGCCCCCAGCCTGCGCAGCGGCTCCAGCTCGCTGCTGGTCCCGCTCTTGAGGAACTGCACCACCGTGACCCGCCGCCCCGCGCCCAGCGCCCGCAGCGCCAGGCCCATGGCGGCGGTGGTCTTGCCCTTGCCCTCGCCCCAGTACAGATGTACCAAACCCTGTTCTCTCATACAAAATCCTCCATCGCGCGGCGGACCGCATCCATATCCAGGCTGGCGCGCACCGCGCCGGCCAGCAGATCGTACTGGCGCTGCTTGTAGCCGGCATGGCTTTCCACTGGCAGGGCGTCCAGGGCAAGCCCCCTGCGCCCGGCCAGGTAGGCGGCCAGGGCGGCGGTGAGTTCCCCTGTGTCAAACAGGCCGTGCAGATAGGTTCCGAAGACGCTGCCCTGCGCCGCCCCCTCCGGCGCGCCGTCCTCCAGCCGGCAGAAGGGCGCGGCGCCACCCCGGTCGGTGCGTCCCATGTGGATCTCGTACCCTTCTATCTTTGCGCCCGCGAAGGGGGCGCAGGCTGCAGCGGTACGGCGGGTGCGGGTTTTCCGGGCGGCAAACACGGTGGCGGTGGGAAGCAGCCCCATACCGCGCAGCGTACCGCCGCGCTCCACGCCGCCCGGGTCGGCCAGCGTCCGCCCCAGCATTTGGTAGCCGCCGCAGATCCCCAGCACCGGCGTACCGGCGGCCGCCAGCTTCTGAACGGCTGCCTCCAGCCCGTTTTGACGCATCCAGAGCAGGTCGTCCATCGTGCTCTTGGTGCCGGGCAGGATCACCAGATCGGGCGCGCCCAGTTCCCCCGTCCGGCTCACATACCGCACCCCCAGGGCGGGATGCGCTTCCAGTGGCGGGAAATCGGTGAAGTTGGCAATGCGCGGCAGCCGCACCACCGCCACATCCAGCGGGCGGTGTGCCTGGCGCTGCGCCAGGCGAGGGGCCAGGCTGTCCTCATCGTCAATGTCGGCATGGGTATAGGGGATGACGCCCAGGTTGGCAACCCCCGTCAGCGCTTCCAGCTGGGCCAGACCGGGGCGCAGAATCTCCGCGTCGCCCCGGAATTTGTTGATGACGGTGCCGACGATGCGTGCCCTCTCCTCCGCCTCCAGCAGGGCGACGGTACCGTACAGCTGGGCAAAGACCCCGCCCCGGTCGATATCCCCCACCAGTAGCACCGGAGCGTTCACCAGCTTGGCCAGGCCCATGTTGACGATATCGTCCGCTTTCAGGTTGATCTCCGCCGGGCTGCCCGCGCCCTCGATGACGATGACATCGTTCTCGGCGGCCAGGCTTTGGTAGGACGCCAGGATCGTGGGGATCAGGCTCCTCTTCATCTTGAAATAATCGGCGGCGCGGTAGTGGCCCCGCACCTCACCGTTGACGATCAGCTGGCTGCCGACGTCGCTGCTGGGCTTGAGTAGGATGGGGTTCATCCGCACATCCGGCTCCTGCCCGGCGGCTTCCGCCTGGGCTGCCTGGGCGCGGCCCATCTCCAGCCCGTCCCGGGTAATATAACTGTTCAGCGCCATATTTTGGCTTTTGAAGGGGGCCACCCGCAGCCCGTCCTGCCGGAAAATGCGGCAGAGCGCCGTGACCAGCAGGCTCTTGCCCGCGCCGGACATCGTTCCCTGCACCATGATGCATTTAGCCATGCAGCACCTCCTCCATCGCCTGCAAAAAGGCTGCGTTCTCCTGCGCCGTGCGCACGGCGCAGCGGTACCAGCCGGGTCCCAGGCCCCGGTAGTTGGCACAGTCCCGCAGCAGCACGCCCTTGGGGCGCAGCTTGAGGGCCAGCGTCGCGTCGGGGCAGAAAAACAGCAGATAGTTGGCCTCGCCGGGCAGCACTCGGCAGCCCAGGGCGGTCAGCCCGGCCTGCAAAAGGGGCCGCTGGCTCCGGATCAGCTGCCGCAGGGCGGCGCTGTAACCGGCCTCGTCCAGCGCGGCAAGCCCGGCGGCCTGAGCCAGCGACGAGACCGCCCAGGGCTGCCCGGCCCCGCGCATCGCCTCCAGCAGCGCCCCATCGGCGCAGAGGGCGTAGCCCAGCCGCACCCCCGCCATGGCGTACCATTTGGTGAAAGCCCCCAGGACAATCAGCCGGGGATGAGTGATCAGTTCCCCCCGCAGCGTGTGGGCGGCGGGGTCATCGAGAAATTCATTGAAGCACTCATCCACCACCAGCCGGGCGCCGACGGCAGTGCATTTTTGCAAGATGGTCCGCAGCAGCGCCGGATCGGTGGCGCGCCCGGTGGGGTTGTTCGGCTCACAGAGGAAGACCATGTCCAAACCGGGGGTAATCCGCTCCAAAACTGCGGGCGTGACGGCAAAGCCGTCCCCAGCGTTCAGTACAAAACGTTCAACAATACAGTTTGTATTTTTTAGAGCCTGCTCATACTCGGCAAAGGTGGGGGCAGTGACCAGCGCCCGTTGGGGCCGCGCCGCCAGCGCCAGGCGGAAGATCAGGTCAGCCGCGCCGTTGCCGCAGAGTACCGCCCCTGCGGGCAGGCCGTAGCGGGCGGCCAGCTTGGCGCACAGGGCGCGGCAGAGGGGGTCCGGGTAGCGGTCCGCCGTATCCAGCGCGGCGGCAATGGCCGCCCGCACCCCGTGGGGCACCCCCAGCGGGCTGACGTTGGCGGAAAAATCCAGCGGCAGCCTGCCGTATTCACTTTGGTATCCGGCCCAATCGCCGCCGTGGGTCAGCCCCATTGCCCTTCCTCCCCTGTTATAAGATCACAAAAATCAGCAGCGCCCGCACCCCACCAAAAAGAAGCAGCCCCAGCAGGCTGGCGGCGAGCATCATCCGGTTGGCGCGGCGGATGTCCTCCGGCTCAATGGGGCGGCGGGCATCGCCGATGGTGGGTTTGTCGTACCGCTCCCCAAAATAGAAGGCCGGCCCGGCCAGCTGCACCCCCAGCGCCCCCGCCATGGCGGCCTCGCATTGGGCGGAATTAGGGCTGGCGTGGCGGCGTCGGTCCCGCCGCCAGATGCGCCAGGCCCCGGCGGCGCTCTGCCCCGTGAGAGCTGCCGCCGCAACCAGCAGCAGCGCCGCCAGCCGGGCGGGGATATAGTTGGCGGCGTCGTCCAGCTTGGCGGCCGCCCTGCCGAAGTGGAGATAGCGGGCGTTTTTGTACCCCACCATGCTGTCCATCGTGTTGACGGCCTTGTAGCAGAGCGCCAGCGGCGCGCCGCCCAGCATCATGTACAAAAGCGGCGCCGCCACCCCATCCGAAAAGTTTTCGGCCACCGTCTCCACCGCCGCCTTGGTCACGCCTTCCGCTGTGAGGGCGGCGGTGTCCCGCCCGACGATGCGGCCCACGGCGGCGCGGGCCTGCTCCAGCGTGCCGCCGGTCAGCGCCCGGCGCACGCGCTCGCTCTCCACCTGCAGGTCACGGGCAGCCAGCGTCTGCCAGCAGGCCGTAACCTCCAACGCGAACCGCAGTGCAGGGTGCAGCTTCCCCACGCCCCACAGCACGGCGGCGGCCAGGCTCAGCGTACCCAGCGGCAGCACCGCCGCCAGGATACGGCCCGCCGCCCGCTCCCCAGCGGGCGATGGGGGGAAGCGGCGGCGCAGCGTTCCCTCCATCTGGGTGATGCAGCGGCCCATGACCACCACCGGGTGGGGCCAGGGAACCCATGCCGGATCCCCCCACGCCAGATCCAGGCAGAAACCGCCCAGCGCGGCCAGCAGTATCTCCATCTTACTCTTCCCTCTTGTAGCTCACTTCGCGCAGCAACGTCAGTTTCTTTTCCTCGGGCCAGGGGGCGGCATCCAGCACAAAGCCGCCCCCGCCGCTCGCCTGCCAACCGTAATACTCCCGGCGGGGCCGCCCATAGCGGGAGAGTGCCGCCATCTGGGTGCCGCCGTGGGCGACGATGACCAGCCGCTCCTCCCCCGTCTGCAAGGCCCTGTCCACCAGGGCGGAAAAGGCATGGCAGACCCGCTCGGTATACTGCGCCCTGTCCTCGCTGCCGCCGGGGCAGCGGCCCAGGCAGTAACCTTCCACCCAGGCGCGGTAGGCAGGGTCATGCTCCATATCGCGGTAGCTGCGGCCCTCGAAATCCCCGAAGTCCATCTCCCGCAAGTCTTCCACCGGCACAAGACGCGCGCCGGGGAAAAGCGCCGCCGCCGTCTGCGCCGTGCGGCACAGGGGGGAGGTGTAGACCACCGCCGGGGCGAACTCCGCCTGCCGCAGGGCGGCGAGGCCCGCTTCGGAAAGAGGGATGTCCCGCCAGCCCTGGTAGCGGCGCGCGGCGTTGTACGCCGTCTCGCCATGGCGCAGAAGCCAGATCAGCATGGCGCTTTCCCCTTCAGGATCTGGGGCAGGCCGCAGCAGACCCGCACCACGGTATCGGCCCGCGCGGCCAGCAGGCAGGCCAGGCGGCCCGCCGCCTCCCGAGCGGCTCGCTGGGTGGCATCCACCGGCACCACGCCGCCGCCCACCTCGGTGGCAATAACGATCTCCCGCCGGGCCAGTTCGTCGGCCAGAGCCTCCAGATCGGCGGCCTGAGCCGCCAACTCCTGCACATCCCAGACGGCGCGGGCGGCCAGTTCCGCCTCACTCAGCCCCAGCGCGGCGCGGGCATACGCCCGCTTGCCCGCAAACAGCGGCCCGGTGACAAAGATCATAGCAGCATCCTCCCATATTCCGTAAAGACCAACGCGGCCAGCATCCAGAGTTCGGCGGTCTGCAGGAACCAGCCTGCCAAATCGCCGGAAAGGCCGCCAAATTCCACCCGGGCCATCCGCCTGTAATAGAAAAACACCGCCAGTGCCGCCAGCGCCAGCATCGCGCCGCCGCACAGGGCGAGGGCGGCGCAGAGCGCCGCCGCCAACGCCAGCAGGGCGGCGCGCACACGGCCCCGGTCCGCCGCCGTGGCGAAGGTGTGGGCCAGGCCGGTGTTTTTTGCCAGCGGGAAGCTGGCCACCGCCAGCCCGGACAGAGCGCGGGAAAGGCAGAACCCCAGCCCTGCCGCCAGCGCGTTGTACTGCGGCAGAGAGGCCCACAGCGCAAAGCTGGCGACGAAATAGCCGCACAGCCGGATGGCCGCGAAGGCCCCCAGATGGGGATCTTTGAGGATCTCCTGCCTGCGGGCCGGCCCGGCGTGGCTGGCCCGGGCGTCGCAGGTATCGGCGTAGCCGTCCAGATGGATGCCGCCGGTGAGCGCCGCAGGCAGCAGGCAAAGCCCCGCGCCGCGCAGCAGGGCGGGCAGGCCCAGCAGACCGCAGAGCGACCACCATCCCCAGCACGCCGCACCGACCACCGCGCCGATGAGCGGGAAGGCGCAGAGGGCGTAGCGCATATTGTTTTCGTTCCAGTCCACCCGGGGCATCGGCAGGGCAGAGAACATGGAAAACGCCACTACAATGGTTTGCAGTGCAGTCATGGCAGTTCCCCTTTCAAGACATTGGGCTGGCCACAGACCACCTCGACGGCCAAATCGGCCCAGGAGGCCAGGGTGCGGTTGACCCGGGCCAATTCCCGCAGGTAAAACAGGGTGTCCCCCTCGTACGCCGCCCCGCCGGAGAAGACCTCGTTGGTGACGACGGTCAGATCCCGGCAGCGGAGCAGCATTGCCTCCACGCCCCGCAGCGCGGCATCCGCGCCGCCGCCACCAGGGCTGTACAGTTCGTTGGCGATCAGATTGCTCATACATTCCAGCAGGATGCCGCCCCCCGGCGGCAGAGTCAGGGCAGCCCCGGCCAAATCGGTGTAGCGTTCCAGGGTGGCAAAGCCCTTGCCCGCCCGTTGGGCGCGATGGCGGGCGATGCGGGCGCGACATTCGGCGTCGAAGGGCTGCATGGTGGCAATATAGAGGCGGGGTCCCGGCCTGGCCTGAACCAGCCGCTCGGCAAAAGCGCTTTTGCCGCTGCCCGCCCCGCCGATGATAAGTGTAAACACAGCCGCCTCCTTAGATCTGCGGGGTGTAGGCATCGATCCCCAGCTGGCCGAAGGTGTGGCCGCTGTTGTAGACGGCGGCGGCCATATCCAGCAAGGGTAGGGCCGCCACCGCGCCGCTGCCCTCCCCCAGGTGCATCCCGGCGGTGATGAGGGGGCGCAGGCCCAGCGCTTCCAGCAGCAGCGCGCCCGCCGGTTCCGCCGAGAGATGGCTGGCCAGCAGCGCCTTGCCCGCCGCTGGGCAGAGCCGCACGGCGCAGAGGGCGGCCGCGGCGCTGATGCAGCCATCCATCAGCATCGGCACCCCGCAGGCGGCGCCGCCCAGAAAAGTGCCGCAGAGGGCGGCGATATCCAGGCCGCCCACCTTTGCCAAAACATCCACCGGGTCGGCGGGATCGGGACGGTTGCGCCGGATGGCCGCCTCAACCGCACGCCGTTTGCGGCCCAGTCCGGCGGTGGAAAGACCCGCGCCCCGGCCCGTCACCGCCGCTGCCGGCAAAGCCAGCAGCACGCTGGCAACGGCGCTGGTGGTGGTGGTGTTGCCGATTCCCATCTCCCCGACGGCAAGGATGCCTGCCCCCGAGGCGGCTTGGTTTCGCACCAGTTCCGCACCGGCCAGGATGGCCGCCTCACACTCCGCCCGGGTCATGGCGGAGCCTTGGGTGATATCCCCCGTGCCGTTGCGCACACGGCGGTTCTCCACACCGGGCGCCCCCGCAAAATTGAGGATTCCCATATCCACCGGTATCACCGGGCAGCGGGCCGGGGTCGCCATATAATTGACGGTGCTGGTTCCCGCCGCCAGGGCCAGGGCCACCGAGGCCGTCACGCCGGCGTCGCACTGTGTCACCCCCTGGGCGACGACACCGTTGTCTGCACAGAAGACCAGCAGGGCGCGGCGGGTCAGATCGATCTCCTCCCGCCCCGTCAGGGCGGCGATGCGCACCAGGGCATCCTCCAAAAATCCCAGGCTCCCCAGGGGCTTGGCAAGGGAATCCCAGCGCGCACGGGCGGCAGCCGCCGCCTCTGCGTCCGGCGGAGTGATTTGAGAGAGCAGTTCCGATAAGGTCATCGCTCATCGTCTCCTTTATAGGTTTTTGCCGCGTCGGCAAAGCGGCGGGCCAGCGGCAGCGCGCCGCCGAAGTGCAGATGGGGGAAGGCCGCGTAGAGGCTGGGCGAGGCATAGCCGCAGCGCCAGCTTTTCCCGCCGGGCTTGCGGGCGGCCAGGCTGCCGCCGCAGGCGGTGCAGTCCCAGTAGTGGAACTCATGGGCGGGGGCGCTCTCCCCCGCTTTCAGCAGAAGCGTGTCCTCTTCCGCAGTCAGCGTCAGGTAGCCGAAGCGCTGCAGGCGGTCCGTTTTGTACCCCTGCCCCGGCAGCGCCCCCGCCTGGGGCCAGGCCCGGCCCCCGCCGTCCTCCAGGGTGTTTTGCAGATAGAGGAAGCCGCCGCACTCCGCCACAGTGGGCAGGCCGCCCTGCACGGCGCGGCGCACGCTGCGGCGCATCGGCTCGTTGGCAGCCAGCGCCCCGGCGTACAGTTCCGGGTAGCCGCCACCCAGATACAGCCCGCCCACGCCGACGGGCAGCGCGGCATCCCGCAACGGGCTGAAAAAGGCGAGCTCCGCCCCGGCGGCGCGCAGGGCATCCAGGTTATCGGCATAATAGAAGCAGAACGCCTCGTCCCGCGCCACGGCGATGCGGCAGCGGGGGGCCGGGAACGGGGGCGGCGCGCCGTCCGGCCCGCCGGCGGCCAACGCCAGCAGGGCGTCCGGCACGGCGCACTGTTCCAGCCGGGCGGCGATGGCGGCAAAGCGAGCGGCGAAGTCTGCTACCTCGGCGGCGGTCAGCAGGCCCAGGTGGCGGCTGGGGAATTCGGCCTCGGCCATGGGGGGCAGGCATCCCACCACGGGCAGGCCGGTCTCCCGTTCCAGCAGGGGCTTCAGGTGGTCGGCCAGCATCGGCTTGCAGTCGTTGAGCAGCAGCCCCGCGATGCGGCTGCGCGGGCGGAACGTCTGCAGTCCCCGCACTTGGGCGGCCAGCGTCAGGCTGGCCCCCTTGGGGCGCAGCACCAGCACCACCGGGGTATCCGTCGCCTCGGCCACGGCCCAGGCGCTTGCCTCGTCGGTGCCAGCCACGCCGTCATAATAGCCCATCGCCCCTTCCAGCAGGGCGATATCGCCGGCGGCCCGGCCCAGGGTGGCGCGCACCCCCGCACTGCCCTGCAAAAACAGATCCAGATTGCGGCTTTCCACCCCCAGCACCCGGGTGTGGAACATGGGGTCGATGTAATCCGGCCCGCACTTGAACGCCCGCACCGCCAGGCCGCGCTGCCGCAGCGCCGCCAGCAGGCCGCAGGTCACGGCGGTTTTGCCCGCGCCGCTGTGCAGGGCGGCCAGCATCAGCCGCTTCACGCCCGCACCCCCGTGATAAGGAACACCGGGTTCTGCGCCAGCAGCAGGTGCAGCCCGCCCGCGCTTTTGGCGCGGCTGACAGCGATCTGAGTCGCCTCCACCTCATACCCCAACTCCGCCAGCGCCCCGGCGGCGGTGTGCAGCGTTTCCAGCGCAATGGCGGCCACACAGACCCGCGCGGCGGGGTTGGCGGCATGGACGGCGGCCAGGATTTCGGCCAGGCGGCCCCCGCTTCCCCCCACAAACACAGCGTCCGGCGCGGGCAGGCCTGCCAGCGCTTCCGGCGCGGCTCCCTGCACCAGGTGCAAATTGTAGGCATGGAAGCGGGCGCGGTTCTGCCCGGCCAGGGCCAGCGCTTCCGGCTTGCTCTCCACCGCCCAGACGGCGCGGCACTGGGCGGCCAGTTCCACACTGACGCTGCCGGTGCCTGCGCCGATGTCCCAGCAGACCTCCTGCGGGGCCACGGCCAGCTTGGCCAGGGCGGCGGCGCGGACCTCCTGCTTGGTCATGGGGATTTTTCCGGCGCGGGCGAACCAATCGTCCGGCCAGCCGGGGGTGCGGCGGGGCATGGTCGGCGCGGCCTCGGCCAGCAGCACGCTGAGCGATGCGAAGGTACGGCCCGCAAATCCGGCGGCGGTGCCGGCGCAGAGGGTCTCCCCGGGGGCGGTCAGATTCTCGCCCACGGTGACGGGCAGATCCCCCAGCCCCGCCTCGGCCAGCTGGCGGCAGAGCGCGGCGGGGCCGAGCGCGCCGCCGGTGAGGAAAAAGGCGGGCTGCCCCCCCATCACCGCCGCCACCGCGTCGCAGTTCACCCCATGGGCGGAGACCAGCTTCCAGTCCTGCCAGGGGCGGCCCAGCCGGGCCGCCAGCGCCTGCAGGCTGGAGATGCCGGGCAGCACCTCCGCCTCCCATCCTTCGGCCTCCAGCAGCGGCAGCAGGCTGCGCGCGCCGGAGTAAAATCCGCTGTCTCCGCTGTAGGCCACGCAGGCCCGCGCTGCCCCGGCCTGCCGCAGCAGTTCCAAAATGGCCTGGGGCTTGGTGGCGGCGGCCCGGCGGGGGGTGCAGCCCTGGGGCAGCCCCGCCAGCAGGCGCTCCGCCCCCACAATGTACTCCGCCTGCGCCAGCGCGCGGCGGGCTTGCTCCGTCAGGGTGGCGGCACCGCCGCAGCCCATCCCCAGCAGGGTGATCTTCATTCCATCAACTCCTTGATGCGGCGCAGGATTTCTTCCATCGTTTCGCCGTCTTCCTCCGGCGGGCGGCCCACCAGGAGCAGCTGCGCCCCGGCGTTTCGGGCGGCGGCCAGCTTCTCGTCAAAGCCGCCCGCCCGACCCCCGTCCTTAGTAACCAGCCAGGCAATGCGGTACTGCTCCAGCATCGCCTCGTTCATCTTTTGGGTGAAAGGCCCCTGCAGCGCCAGGATGTTTTTGTGGGGCAGGTTCAGCGCTTCGCAGGCGGCCAGGCTCTCATGGGTAGGCAGTACCCGGGCGAAGAGCCGCGTCCTGTCCAGCCCGGCAAAGGCGGGCAGTTCCTTGGCCCCCGTAGCCAGCAGGACATTGCCGGGGCGGGCGGCCAGGTAGGCGGCGGCCTCCCCGCAGTCCGCCATTTGCACCGCGCCCTCGGCCCGGCTGGCGGGCCGCAGCAGCCGGTGCAGCGGCGTCCCGGCGGCGGCGCAGGCCGCCCGTATGTTGGCGGTGGCTTCCCGCGCGTAAGGGTGGGTAGCGTCGACACAAAGCGTGCATCCCACCGCCAGCGCCGCCATGGCGGCGGCGTCCCGGCGGCCGGTCAGCACGGTCAGGCCGGGGATCCCCTCCAATTCCTCCGCCCCCAGGGCAGTGGCCACGCTGACGGCGGTCTCCGCCCCCAGGGCGGCCACCCGGGCCGCCAGCTGGCGGCCCTCCGTGGTGCCGCCGAAAATCAGGATCTTCATTGTTTTGCCTCGTAACCGCGGGGAGTCACCATGCGTCCCCCCAGATTTTGGGTGGCGGAATTGCCGATGAAGACGGTGGTGAACATATCCACCTGCTCCTCCCGCAGTTCAGCCAGCGTCAGCAGCGCATGGCACTGCCCTTCCCGGCCGATGCTGCGCACCCAGCCGCAGACGGTGGCGGGGCTTTTGCCTGCCGCCAGCAGGATGTCACAGGCGCGGCGCAGATGATCCCGCCGTTTGCGGGAGGCCGGGTTGTACAGGCAGAGGGCGAAATCCCCCGCCGCCGCCGCCTGCAGCCGCCGCTCGATCTGCGCCCAAGGGGTGAGCAGATCCGAGAGGGAGACGACGCAGAAATCATTCATCAGCGGCGCGCCCAGCACGGCGGCCCCGGCCAGCGCCGCCGTCACGCCGGGGACTACCTCGATATCCACGGCAGGGTAGCCCTCCGCCAGTTGGAGCAGCGGCCCCGCCATGCCGTACACTCCCGCGTCGCCGCTGCACACCAGCGCCACGGCGCGGCCGGCTGCGGCGGTTTCCAGCGCCCAGCGGCAGCGCTCCAGTTCCCGGGTCATGGGGGTGGTATAGACCTCCTTGCCGGGGTACAGGGGCTGCACCAAGCCGATATAAACGGTATAGCCGCACAGCACGTCGGCGGCGGCCAGCGCCGCACGGGCGGCGGCAGTCATCCCCGCCGCCCCGCCGGGGCCGAGGCCCACCACAAAAATTTTATGCATCGTTCCACCGCCAATCCGGGGCAAAGGGGGCGAGGGCCAGCGCCATCGTCACCCCGCTGCCCGCCGCCTTGGGCAGCGCCAGTTCGCCGCCGCTTCCCAGCACGGCGGCCCGTTCACACACATTGTCCACGCCTGTCACCCGCTGCACAAAGGCCGACGGGGTGAAATTTCCCGGCAGCGCCGCCAGCTGGGCGGCGGTAAAGGTGCGCAGCGGCAGGCCGCGGGCCGCGCAGAATTCCAGCAGCCCCGGCTCGTTCTCTTTCAGATCGATGGTACAGACCTGGCACAGGGCTTCCCCGCTGACACCGCTTTGGGCCAGCAGGGCATCCAGCGCCGCGTCCAGCGCCTGCCGGGAGGTTCCGCGGCGGCACCCCACCCCCAGCGCCGCAAGGCGGGGGACGAGCCGCAGCCCGGCCCGGCCTGCGGGGCGCAGCGTCAGCGTCACATCCGCCGGGCCGTCCGCTGTCAGGCTCACCCCGGGGGGCGGCTCGCCCGCCACCGGCCAATCGCTCTGCACCGTGACGGAGCCGCCCCCCAGCAGCTTGGCGGAGACGGTTTTGATCCGCCCCGGGTCCAACACGGCGCAGCGCTGGCACTTGGCCCACAGATCCACCGCAAAAACGCCGTTCACATCGGTGGAGGTGGTCAGCACCGGCGTGCCGCCGGTTAGGGCGGCGATGCGCCGGGCCAGTTCGTTGGCCCCGCCCAGATGGCCCGAAAGCACCGGCACGGCGAACCGCCCGGCTTCGTCCACCACCACCACGGCAGGGTCAGTGGTTTTGCTTTTCAGGTGGGGGGCGATGGCGCGCACCGCAATGCCCGCCGCCCCCACAAACACCAGCCCGCCGGCCCGCCCAAAGGCCCGGGCGGTCCAAGCCGCCAGGGGCAGCGGCGCGCCGCAGCGGGCGGCCTCGCCGGGCAGCGCCTCGGCCAGGCGGCGGGCCAGCGCCTCCCCCCGGTCTGTAAAAGCCAGCAGTTCAACGGTCATGGCGCTTTCCCCTCCCGGAATTCGGTGGTGAAGGCGGGGTCATACAGCTTGCTGCGCTGGTAATCGGCGCGCAGGAAATCACCCACCAGCACCAGCGCCGTTTTGCGGATGCCGTGCGCCCGCCCGGCGGCGGCCAGGGTCCCCACCGTGCAGTGGATAACCTTCTCCTCCGGCCAGGTGGCCTTGTAGACCAGGGCGGCGGGGGTGGCTTCGGTGTAAGCCCCCTTGAGCAGTTCGCCCTGCAGGCCGTCCAGCATCCCGGCGGAGAGAAAGACCACCATGGCGGCCCCGTGGGCCGCCAGCGCGGCGATCCCCTCCCGCTGCGGCACCGGGGTGCGGCCCGCCATACGGGTGATGATGACGCTCTGACTCACGCCGGGCAGCGTGTACTCCGCCCCCAGCGCCGCCGCCGCGCCGCAGAAGCTGGAGACGCCGGGGGTATCGTCGTAGGCGATGCCCAGGGCGTCCAGGGCGTCCATCTGCTCCCGTATAGCGCCGTAAAGGCAGGGGTCGCCGGTGTGCAGCCGCACGGTGGTTTGGCCGGCGGCCTCGGCGGCCCGCATCAGGTCCAGCACCTGCTCCAGCGTCAGTTCGGCGCTGTTGTACAGCGAGCATCCTGCCCGGCACAGCCCCAGCAGAGCCGGGTTGATCAGGCTGCCCGCGTAGATGACTTGGCCGGCGGTTTTCAGCAGCGCCGCCCCCCGCAGGGTGATCAGATCCGGCGCGCCGGGTCCTGCCCCCACAAAATGGACCATAGCTCCTACTCCTTCACAATGATGGTGGCAAAATAGCCGGGCTGCGCCGGGGCGGCGGTGAGGGCGGCGGCGACCGTCTCGCCCGGCAGGCCGCAGTTCTGCACCATGGTGGCTTTTTCCAGGCAGCCCGCCGCTTGCAGCGCCCCCACCACCTGGGGGATGCGTCTGCCAGATTTCATCAGCACCTTGGTGCCTGGCAGGGCCAGCATCTCCTCCAGCGGGGCAGCCCCGGCGGGGAGGATGTGCAGCGGGGTGTCCATCCCGGTCAGGCTTTCGCCCAGGCGGGCGGCCACCGCACAGAAGCTGGGTACGCCGGGAACCATGACCGCCGTCACGCCCCTGGCGCGAAGGATCTCCATCAGGTAGCCGCAGGTGGCGTAGATGGACACGTCTCCCAGATTGAGCATCGCCACATCCCGCCCGGCGCGCAGCTGCGCTTCCACCGCGTCGGCGGCGGCCAGGTGGGCGGCCCGTTGGCGGGCTTTGTCCCGTTCCATCGTGAAGTAGAGGGGCAGAATGGTCTTGCCGGTCAGATCGACGGCCCGGCGGGCGATCTCCAGCGCCAGCATCTCGCCGCTCTTGGTTTGGGGCGCGGCGACGACGGGGCAGTTCCCGATGATGCGCACCGACTTGAGGGTGAGCAGTTCCGGATCGCCGGGGCCGACGCCCACGGCGTAAAAGGTTCCTAAATTTGCCATTCTCTGATAATCTCCTGTGCGGAATCGGTCCGGCCTAGCAGGCCGTACACGTTGGAAAACACCACCGCCCCCGCCCGGCAGCCGGGGACCGCCCGGCGGTCCAGGTGGCGCTGGATGGCCGCCAGCAGGCTTTGCAGCACCGGGGCGCGCAGACCGGCCTGCTCCAGCAGTTCCAGGCAGGCGTCGCTGGTGGCGGCGTCCAGCAGGGCGCGGCAGAGTTCCGGCCCGGCCCCGCAGGCGGCGGCGTGGGCGCAGAACAGTTCGGTGCGGCAGTCTGCATAGCGGCTGTGGGTATTCATGATGCCGCCCGCCAGCTTGATGAGTTTGCCCGCATGGCCCACCAGAAGGACCTGGGTGAACCCCTCGGCCCCGGCGGCATCCAGCGCATCCCCGATGAAGTTGGAGCATTTGACAACCGGCGCGCCGACGGCATCCCATCCCTGGGCGCGGAGGAAGTCAAGGCCGTAGTTGCCCGGGATAAGAAGGAGGCGGCTATGCCCGGCGGCCCGGGCCTGGCGGATCTCCAGCCCGATGGTATCGATGAGCGCCTGCATGCTCATGGGTTCCACCACGCCGCTGGTGCCTAAGATCGACAGGCCTCCCACAATCCCCAGGTTGGGGTTGAAGGTTTTTTGCGCCAGCGCCTCGCCCCCCGGCACCCGGATCACGATGTGCAGGCCGCCCTCATACCCCAGTTCATCGCAGAGGGCAGCCGCCTGCTCCGCGATCATGCGGCGCGGCACCCGGTTGATGGCCGCCGCCCCCACCGGCTGGTCCAGGCCGGGCTTGGTCACACGGCCCACCCCCTCGCCGCCGTCGATGGCGATGCCCGGCGCATCGCGGCGGCTCACATCGGCAAAGATCAGCGCGCCGGCGGTCACGTCGGTATCGTCCCCGGCGTCCTTCGCCACAGCGGCGGTGGCGGTGCGCCCGCCGGGCAGAAGGGCGCAGTGCAGCAGCGCAGCCTCCACCTCCCACCCTTTGGGGGTGAGGAGGCGGACGGTCTTTTCCGCCCGGCCGGTCAGCAGCAGACGGGCCGCCCCCGCCGCCGCCAGCGCCGCACAGGTGCCGGTGGTGTAGCCGCAACGCAGCCGCCTGCCGCCGGACTGCACATAATGCTCAAACGCCATCTGCCAGCAGCTCCCTCAGATGGGCGGCGTAGAGTTCCTGCACGCCAGGCAACTCCCCCAGGCCCTGCATATGGCAGCGCACGGTCAGGCCGGCAGCTTCCAGGCGGCTTTTCCAGCTGCCCGGGCCGGGGCCGGCCATATCGCTGCGGGCGTGATCCCCCGCCACCAGCATCAGCGGGTCCAGCGTCACGGTGCGGTACCCGCCAGCCCTCAGCTGGGCCAACACATCCGCAAAGGTGGGCCAGCCCTCCACGGTACCCACAAAGGCATCCTGAACCCCCTGCAGGCGCAGGGCGGTCTGCAGCGCCGGGTAGACCATGTTGGCAAAATGTTCGGTGCCGTGGCCCAGCAACACCAGCGCGCCCTCCGCCGGCGCGTAGGCCTGCCAGGCACAGCCGGCCAGCGCCCGCAGGTCGGCGTCGTCCGCCACCAGCGGCTTGCCGAAGCGCAGCGATGTGAACCGGGGCGCGAAGGCGGCGGCGGTCTCCTTCATTTTATCGTATTCGATGCCGTAGAGCAAGTGGGTGGGCTGCACCGCCACATCTTCACAGCCGGCGGCGGCAAGGGCTTCCAGCGCGCCGGGCAGGCTTTCCACCGTTTCGCCCCGGTTTGCCAAGATGCGGCGGATGGTGGGGCTGGTGAAGGCGCGGACGAACGCCCGTCCCGGCGCGGCGGCGGCCAGCGCCTGCTCCACACAGGCAATGCTCTGCCGCGCCTGCGGCACGCTAGTGCCAAAGCTGACGGCCAAAAGGGC
>CAZIVF010000027.1:0-1665 GCA_964542725.1 uncultured Subdoligranulum sp.
CCCTGCTCCCACTTGGAAACGGTTTGGCGTACCACGTTCAGCTTGACGGCAAGCTCCTGCTGCGAGAGTCCTTTGGATTTCCTGATCGCTTTGATGTTTTCGCTGAGCATTGTGGGGAACCTCCTGTCTTCGGTTGATGCCACCATTGTAAGCGAAAGCGCCCGTTGCCGCAAGCAACGCAGGATAACATTCGGGCAAAACGGGCGGTTTGCCGCCGCGCCTGATAAGAACGGCGGTGCGCCGCCGCCGGTTGTGTGCGGAATAGCGGGTGCAGCCCGCTCTGCGGGGGAGTAATACAGCGCAAGCGCCGGGCCGTGGGCGGCCCGGCGCTTGCGTGCTGCACGGTTTGGGGGCGGACCCCGGGGGGTCTTTAGAGCAGGTACGGCTCAAAGCGGTGCAGATCGTCGATTTTGACGGTGGCCCGGTAGTACACGCCGTCCTGGCGGTACTCCTCGGCGGCGACACTGCCCCGGCTGCGCAGGACGTCCGCCAGGGCCAGCCTGTCATAGGGCAGCAGCACCTCGATGCCGCGCACCCGGTGGGCCAGCACCTCGTCCAGACGGGCCAGCAGCGCGTCCAGGCCGCAGCCCGTCTTGGCGCTGGTCAGCAGCACGGTGGGGTCAAAGGGCAGGGCGTTGGGTTTATCGCACTTGTTGTAGATCACCAGCTGGGGGATATCGCCGCACTGCAGGCTGTTCAGAACCTTGTCGGTCACGGCCAGCTGCTCGGCGGCCTGGCCGTCGGCGGCGTCGGCCACCTTCAGGATGACGTCGGCGTAGGCAGCCTCCTCCAGGGTGCTCTTGAACGCCTCCACCAGATGGTGGGGCAGCCGGCTCACAAAGCCGACGGTATCCACCAGGATCACCGTCAGCCCGCTGGGCAGTACCAGCTTGCGGGCGGTGGGGTCCAGCGTAGCGAAAAGCATATCTGCCTCAAAGATATCCGCTCCGCACAGGGCGTTCATCAGGCTGGATTTCCCCACGTTGGTGTAGCCCACCAGCGCCACCACCGGCACGTTGTTCTTGCGGCGGGCGCGGCGGGTCTCGCCCCGGCGCTTCTCCAGTTCCTTCAGGCGGCCCTCCAGATGTTCGATGCGATGGTGCAGGTGGCGGCGATCCAGTTCCAGTTTGGTCTCGCCGGCGCCGCGCCGGGCGCCGCCACCGCCCGCGCCGCCGCCGCCCTGGCGGCTCAGCGCCTCGCCCAAGCCCTGCAGGCGGGGCAGCTGGTAGCGCAGGGTGGCCAACTCGGTTTGCAGCTTGCCCTCGTTGGTGACGGCGCGGGCGCGGAAAATCTCCAGGATCAGCATGGTGCGGTCCAGCACCTCCACCTGCAGGGCGGCGGTGAGGTTGCGCAGCTGGCTGCCGGTCAACTCCCCGTCAAAGATGGCGCACTGCGCGCCGGTGTTCAAGCAGACAAGCCGCGCTTCGGCCAGCTTGCCCTCCCCCAGCAGGGTGCCTGCCTCGGGGGCGCTGCGGCGCTGACTCACCGTGGCGACGGCCTCCATACCGTTGGCCTCGGCCAGCGCGGCCAGTTCGTCCAGGCTGCGCTCCGTGTCAAATTCCCCCAGATCCAGGCTGAGCAGCACCACCTTGACGGGCGGCTGCTCCTTGGCGATATCTGACATACAAACCACCTCCCAGGAAGAGCATCAACGTTAGAAATGTT
>CAZIVF010000027.1:1765-23471 GCA_964542725.1 uncultured Subdoligranulum sp.
AAATGTTCGGAATGTTATAAATTGCGGTGTGCGCTTCGCGCACCTTGTTTTATAACATGGATATCATTTTTATCATGGAGCCGCCGCCGCAGGCGGCGGCTCCCGGCGGCTCATACCCGATCCAGCGCGGTTTCCGCGGGCAGCAGGGCGTAGGCGCGGCAGGGAACCGGCGTGCCGTCAAATTTGTGGTAAACGGCATCGTGATGGTAGACAAAGCCCGCCTTCTGCATCACGGCGCCGCTGGCTACATTGTCGTTGGCGTGGCAGCAGATCAGCCATTGGCCGCCCACGGTGTGCAGCCAGTAGTCCCGCACGGCGCAGAGAGCCTCGGTGGTATAGCCCTGGTTCCACCATTTTTGGCCGATGCAGTAGCCCGGCTCCCAGGCTTCGCCGTAGCGCTCCGCAAGAGGCTGCCAGGTCTCGTCCTCACAGCGCCCCAGGCTGAGGGAACCAAACAGCACGCCGGTGCGCTTATCGCAGATGCCCCACTGGTAAAAGTCCGGCTCGGCGTAGTGCTTGCCCCACTCGTTCAGGATCTCAGCGGTTTCGGCCCAGGTGCGGTGGGGCTCCCACCGCAGCCAGCGGGTCACGTTGGGGTCGCTGGCCCAGTTGTAGAACATCATCTCGGCGTCGGCCATCGCCAGCGGGCGCAGCAGCAGGCGGCCGGTGGTTAAAGTTTGGGTTCCGCAGTGTTTCATCATACGTCAACCTCTTTTCAGCAGCTTGCGCAGGATGCGCAGCCCCATCGACCAGAGCTTCAGCAGCTGGTCGCGGTAGAGCGCGCAGTAAATAAACAGGATCGCACCGACCAGCAGGAATTTCAGCACGAAATGCTGCCACAGCACCACGCCCGCCGCCGTGACCCCGAAGGCCAGCAGAAAGCCCGCCGCTGTCTTGCTGTAGGCGGGGATGGTGCGGTAATAGTATTGCCCGGTGACGGTGCGGTACAAAAACATCAGCCCGTTGGAAGCGGCCAGCGCCAGCGCCGCGCCCATCAGCCCCAGGCTCGGGACCAGCAGGCGGCACAGCCCCAGGTTGGACAGTGCCCCGATGCCGATGCCGATGGTATCGTGCCAGGGGCGGCGGGCGATGGAGTTGCCGTACACGGTGCCTTCGCAGAGGATGTTGAAGACTACCGCCAGCATCAGCAGCGGGAAGATGGCCAGGCAGCCCCGTTTATCGGGGAAGATCAGGAAGATGATATCCTCCAACATGACCAGCACGCAGAAGAAGGCGAAGATGAGCAGATTGAGGATATCGTGTACGCGGGCGATGCGCTGCTGCTCCTCCCGGTAATGGCTGAAGACATAAGGCCCCCAGTAGGTGGAGAAGCCGGCCTGTATGGCAGTGACCAGCTGGGCCAAGCTGTACCCGTAGGAGAACAAGCCCTGGGCGGCGGCGCCGACATAGTTGGCCACAAAGGAGAGGCAGATGCCGCTGTTTAGGCTGAACAAAATCTGCGCCGGAGCCAGCGAGACGCCGTAAGGCACGGCGGCGCGGGCGATGCCGCCCAGCTGCCCCACCGGCAGCGGCGCCAGCACGGCGGCCCGGTGCCGGTACCCGAAGGCGATGACCACCAGCCCAAAGCTGAGGATGGCGGCCAGCGCCATCACATAGATGCTGGAGGTGAAGAAGCCGGGCAGCAGATAGAACAGGTTGAAGCAGCCCTGCATCCACAGCGTTTCAGCGGTGTAGGCTTTGATATCGTTCTCCAGCCGGAGCAGCACGTTGAGGTAGCGCACCAGCATATACAGAGCGGCATTGACGAACAGCAGCGGCACAATGCCCGGCCCGGCGCTGGCAAGGCCCAGCGCGGCGGCCAGCGGCCTGGCGAACAGCAGGCTGCACAGCACCCCCAGCACCGCCATGAACCCCGCCGAGAGCCGGGTGCAGGCGCTGAATAGCTGGCGGCTGGTGGCCCCGGCGGGCGGCTCGTGGTAGAAGCGGAGCAGCGCCTGATCCAGCCCCAGGATGCCCAGGTTCATCACGCTGGCGGTGTAGGTCATAAAGGTGACGGGGCCGCCCTGCACCTCGGCGGGGAGCAGGCCCTTGATGATGAGCGCCGCGCCGGTGATGCCGAAACCCAGGTAGGTGGCAATGGAATATTTCATCACGTTGCCGGCAAAGGATTCCCCGGCGGAGGAAGCCGCCTGGCCGGAGGCGGGCGTTTGATTTTTCTCTTCAGGCATGGCGGAACCTCCTGGGTGAGAGTTGGGAAGTAGAGGCTGCTGTGCGCCCGGAGGGCGCGAGTTTGAATGTTAGGGCCATAGGGGGCGGCACGCTCTTCAACTCCGCTTCCCCACAAAGGGCCGGATGCGGGCGGTCATGGCCTGCGCCTGCTCGGGGGTGACGTGGGCCTTGTCCACATAGCCGTAGATGCGCTGAGCGAAACCGGCCAGCGGCGGGCAGAAGGCAAAGACCCGCTGGGGCTCCCAGCCCCGACGGTAGAGGAAATGCACCCCCGCCAGCGCCGCAAACTTGAGGGCGTTGAAGCGGGGGGTGAACCCCTCGCCCATGGGGGTATCCCGGGGCGGCTGGCGCAGAACCTCCTCCAGCAGGTCGGCCATCCGCAGGTAGGCCGGCGTGGGGGAGGGATCGAAGTACCCCTCGATGATCTCCCGCTCGATGGGGAAGGGGGGCGCGGCGTCCTGCATGGCGGCGCAGAAATCCCCGTAGGTGGTCACATAGCGGGCGTTTTTATAGATGACCGGGTCGTACTCATGCTCAATGGGGACGGGGCGCAGGATGTGGCAGCTTTTGCCCGCCATATATACCTCCGCGATGGCGGTGCTCATCCAGATCGAGATAGAATCCGCAGCCACGATCCACTGCTTCACCGAGTCGGCAAAGATCACATGGAAGTTGGGCCGCCGGGCCGCCAGTTCGTCCAGCTCTTTGCACTTCCATTCGCTGGGGTGGCGGCGGTAGACCAGTTCCACCTCGGGGTGGTCGGCCAGGTAGGCGTCAAACCAGCGCAGCGTCTCGGCCATCGAAACCCGGTTGGTGCGGGCAAAGCCGGTGAAGTCGGTGCCGGCCATCCTGGAAAGCTCGGCCACCTCGTCCTCGCTCATGCTGGCATAGCCGAAACTGGAAATATACAGATGCAGCTGTTTGGCGGGGTCCAGGCCAAACTCTTTACAGAGCGTATTCTTATCCTTGAAGTATCCCTTGAATTCCGGCCGCAGGAAATCCATCATCACCGCGCCGGTCACAGGGGTGTTTTTCGGCTCCATACCGTGGGCCTGCAACCGGGCGGCGGTCAGGCTGCCCCAGCAGGTCTGCACGCAGCGCTTGGCGTTGCCGTCCATGTTGAACCAGCTTCCCTCCTCCTGCGTGTCGGAGAGCATCTGCTCCCAGTGGAGGTTGACGATCTTATCGCACCGGCCGATGTTGTTGTAGACATGGCTGTTGATGGCCTCGTTGTCATACATGCAGCTGGCCACCAGGACCTTGGGCTTGTCTTTGCCGAAGATCCAGCCGGGCCGCTTGGGATCCAGCAGCTGGCGGATCTCGGCGGTATAGCCCCGGCGCTCCAGTTCCAGCTTGAGCAGAAGGTCGCTCTCGTACTCGCGGACGGTGTGCTCGTATAAAATCAAAAAATCAGGCGCCATAGTTCACTCCTTGCGCAGATCGGTAAAAAGCTGGCGGGTCCAATCGGGCAGGCCATATTTCTCGTCCAGATGGAAGCCGTCGAAAAACTGGGTGTCGTCTTCGGTGATGCAGCTGCCGCCCCACTCGTAGTTCAGCAGGGTGAAGCCATACTGGCCGGCCCAAGCCCGCAGCGTATCCAGCACATCCGCCATGGCGGTGTCGATATTGTACGGCTCACAGATTTCGGTGCGCACGATGCCCGCCATGGGGGGCAGCACCACCGTCAGCTGAACGCCCTGCTCGGCACAGCGGGCGGCCAGCTCGGGCAGGCGGGCCAGCTGCTCCGCGTTCAGCGTCCAGTTCCGGCATTTCGGCTCGATCAGCGCCGGGTATTCATAGAGACGGCGGTGGACGGGGATGGCGCTGCCTGCCTCGTCAAAATAGTCCTCCGGCCCCCAGTCGCCCGATTCGATGGTATCCGGCGTTCCCTTGAGGGTGTCCATCAGGACGGTCAGGGCGTTGACATTGTATTCCAGGTTCAGGCAGTAGGCCAGGGGATTGCGCAGCGTCTCTTCCAAGGCGGCGAAGCGGTCGGTGTTGTAATTGGCGTTCAGGGTGTAAAAGGACAGTTCAAAGAGGATGGCGTCCACCTCGTTGCCGGAATCCAGCACATAGTCCGCCAGATCCAGCGACTCTTTCAGGGAAGCGCCGCCAAAGGCCAGGTTTTGCCATTCGGCCCCGTAGGTTTGGGCCGCCAGGGCCATATCGATGTGGGCGAAGCGGCTATCCCCGATAATCAGGTTCCGCCCGGGAGCCTGCTCATAGGCGCGCACCCGGGCCACCGGCTGGCTGGAGGAGGCCGAGTCTTTCAGGCCGAAGTAATTGTTCGGCTCAAACGCCACAAAAAAGGCCAGCCAGACCAGCACCGGCAGCGAGAGCAGGGCCAGCTTTTTGAGAATATGCTTCATGGCGCAGACCTCCTTGAGAGGAAGGAAACGGACAAAGGCTGAGAATGTCGTTTATGAATGTTAAGGCAACACCGCATAATTCAAAGCGCCGATACGGCGAGCGAGAGATGCCGACAGCTAAGAGAAAAGCGGCAGGGTTCGGATGGGCTTTTCAAAAGCGGCGCAGCCGCACCTTAGTTTATAACATTATTAACATTCATAACTTTACTATCATTCATGACGTTGCGATCATGATCAATCGCGCCCGCAGGGCGCGATTAAAACCCCGCGTACATGCCGAAACCGGCGCTGCCGAAGCCGCCGCTCTGCATGATGTACCCCGCCAGAATGAAGATCACCAGCAGGAAATACAGGGCGGTGCGATGTTTCTCGCCAGCCAGGGCGACCTCGGCGGGTTGGTTCTTATAGGGGAAAGCGCGGCGGTAGTCCAGCCAGACGGCCAACGCCAGCGCGGCCAGCAGAAAGGCGTAGTACCCCGCCACCATGATGGTGTTGGCGTAGAAGCCGTCGTAGGCAGCGGCGTACAGTTCATGGCCGAACCGGGCGGGGGACCAGCCCTGCAGGCAGCCCGCCAGGTAGGCCCCGGCGTCGGCCAGTGTGCCGGCCGGCTGGCCGGCGGCGCGGCCCTCCCCGGAGCCAACGGCGAAAAACACCATGCTGAAGCACCACAGCGCGAACACCCCGGCCCGCTTGGCCCAAAGCACCCGGGCGGGGGCCTTCCGCTTGGGCTTGCCCAGGCGGCGGTGCAGCAGTTCCTCCCCCACGCGATAAAGGGCCTGCAAAAACCCCCACACCACAAACAGCGCCGTGTTGCCGTGCCAGAAACCCGACACAAAAAAGACGATAAAGACGCACAGTTCGGTGGGGAGCCGCCGCCACCGCCCGCCGGTCAGCCGCTCGGCGTCCGCCCAGGCCAGCGGCATGAACAGGTAGTCCTGCAGCCAGGAGGAAAAGCTGATGTGCCACCGGCTCCAGAAGCCGGAAAAGTTGGTGGCAAGAAAGGGGGTCTTAAAATTCTCCGGCAGGTCCAGCCCGAGCAGCAGGCCCACGGCACGAGCCGCCTCGGAGTAGCCGCTGAAATTGAAGTAAAGCTGCATTGTGTAGGCCGCCGCCCCCACCAGATGCATCGGGCCGCCGTAGCCGGCGTCGGGGGCGAATACCTGGTCCACCAGAACGCCCAAAACGTCGGATACCGCCACCAGCTTGAACAGCCCCAGCGCAAAGAGCCGCAGCGCGCGGATGGTGCGCGCCTCGTCAAAGCGGTGCGCCTCTTCCAGTTGGGGCAGCAGGGAACCGGCGCGGCAGATGGGACCCTGGGTCACTGTGGCGAAGAAGTTGAGAAAGAGGGCGTAGCGCAGAAAGCTGTGCTCCACCCCGCAGTCCCCCCGGGCGGCGTCGATCAGGTAGGCGATGGCCGCGAAGGAGTAGAAGCTGATGCCCAGCGGCATCGCCACGGCCCGCCAGCCGCCCAGCCCGGCAAAGGCGCCGTTGTATTTGAAGAAAGCCAGCACCGCCAGGGTACCCGCCACGCCCAGCCGCAGGAAGGCGGTCCTGTGCGCGCCCTCCAGACCTCGCCCGCAGACGTAGGTGAAAACCGCCACCGCGATGGTGGCGGGCAGCGCGGCGGGCATTGCCAGGGCATAGAACACCCAGGAAGCTGCCAGCAGGAACGGGTTCTGCCAGCGCTGCGGCAGGTGCAGATACACTGCGGCCACCACCAGCAAAAAACCGAAGAAGCCAAAACTCTGCAAGCTCACCCAGGCATACCTCCCCACTTTAATCATATCTACTTATTATACAGGATAACCGCCAAAGTGTAAAGGTCTGCCCGGCGAGATTCGGCCCCGGCGGCCCACTGCCGCGCCGCGGCGGCGGGCCGGCAAAACAAATTGAGCAAATTGAGCAAATTTACTATTTTTATATTGAAATCCGGCGGGAAATAAGCTACAATGGACACAACAAGATTTGTGCGCCCGCGCGGCGCAGAGAAAAGCAGGAGGCAAGTATGGAACACACGAATCCTTTGTTGATCGGAAATGTCAGCCCCCAAAAATTTATTACCATCGGGGAGGTCATGCTCCGCCTGACCCCGCCCAACTATGAGAAGATCCGCATGACCTCCAGCTTTGAGGCCAGCTACGGCGGCTCGGAGGCCAACATCGCCCTGGCGCTGGCCAATCTGGGGGTGGATTCCACCTTCTTCAGCGTGGTACCCAACAACTCTCTGGGCAAGAGCGCGGTGCGCTGGCTGCGCTCCAACGACGTCCACTGCACCCCGATGATCCTCACCACGCCCGAGGAGACCCCCACCCACCGCCTGGGTACTTATTATCTGGAGACCGGCTACGGCATCCGCCCCAGCAAAGTTACCTATGACCGCCAGCACAGCGCCATCACTGAGTATGACCTGAGCAAAGTTGACCTGGATCAGCTGTTTGAGGGGTTTGACTGGCTGCATCTGTCCGGCATTACGCCGGCGCTCTGCCCCTCCTGCGCGGACTTTATCCTGGACTGCCTGCGAGTTGCCAAGGAGAAGGGCCTCACCGTCAGCTTTGACGGCAACTTCCGCAGCAGCCTCTGGACCTGGGAGGAAGCCCGCGACTACTGCACCAAATGCCTGCCCTATGTGGACGTGCTGTTCGGCATCGAGCCCTACCATCTGTGGCGGGACGAGGAGGACCACAGCAAGGGGGACTGGAAGGACGGCGTACCCCTGCAGCCCAGCTATGAGCAGCAGGACGAGATTTTCCAGCGCTTCATCGAGCGTTACCCCAACATCAAGTGCCTGGCGCGTCATGTACGCTACGCCCATTCCGGCTCAGAGAACAGCCTGAAGGCTTTCATGTGGTACGAGGGGCATACCTTCGAGAGCAAGCTTTTTACCTTCAATATCCTGGACCGCGTGGGCGGCGGCGACGCCTTCGCCAGCGGCCTGATCTACGCCATGATGCACCACTACAAAGCGATGGACATGATAAATTTTGCGGTGGCCTCCAGCGCCATCAAGCACACCATCCACGGCGACGCCAACATCACCGACGATGTGGCGAGCATCCGCAACCTGATGAACATGAACTACGATATCAAACGGTAAGCCTTCCGCAGAACCGCCGCCCCGCCGGGGCGGCGGTTTTTTATGGGGAAGGGCCGGCGCCGTAGAGGAAGGGGAAACAAAGCGGACAAATAAAAGTTGCCCATATCTGCGAAAAAAGCCGCCTTTTTCCTTTGAGTACCAGTTATTGGATTGACAACCGGGGGAAAGAGGTGTAGTATAGTGTAACAACAAAAAGTTGTTTTTTAACAACTGTCGATTGATGAAGGAGGGTTTGTATGACGTACAAAGAAAAAGTGGACTGGCTGCACCGGTACCGGCGCGCGGCGGAGGAGCAGCGCTTCCTGCAGGAGGAAATCCTGCGCCTGCGCAGCGAGGCGGAGCGGATGACGACGGCCTGCAGCGCGGCGCCCGGCGGGGGCGCGCGCCGCACTGACCGGCTGCCCTGCGCGGTAGAACGTATCGCAGCTGCGCAAAAAAGTTTGGAGGAACAGATGGAAGCCTGCATGGCCCGCCGCCTGGAGGTGACGGGGGCCATCGGCCATGTGCGGGACGCCGCCCGGCGGGAGGTGCTGCGCCTGCGCTACCTGGAGGGCAAAACCTACGCCGAGATTGCCGACCGGGTGGGGGTGGTGGAACGCCAGGTTTACCGCCTGCACCGCCGGGGCGTGGAGGAGGTGGAGCCGCCCGCCCGGTGAAAAGCGGACGAAAAAGTCACCCCCGGGGGAAAAGATGTCAGCAAAAAGTCATTGCAAGTAACAACAAAAAGTTGTATTATAGTAGTGTCAAAAGCCGTGGAGGAAAGCGGCGCGGAGTTGGGGGAGCTTTGGTTTTGCCGCCCGGCGGCAAACCTGTGAAACGCCTCAAATTCGCAAAACAGGGCCGGTGGCAGCAAGCCAACGGCCCTGTTTTGTCGGAATTTGCGGCAAAGTCCCCCGACGGTGCGCCGCCGGAGGTTCCGCGGCTTTTGCCTTGCCGAGGGAGAAGGGAGGAGAACGATGCCGATGAGGGAGATCAAGCCCGAGCATGTGCTGGACGAACTGGCCGAGATCGCCTTCGCCACACCCGGCGAGGAGGGGGCGCTGCCTGTGAAGGTGGCGGACAAGCTGCGCGCGCTGGAGATGCTTTACCGCCATCTGGGCCTGGGCGAGGGCGGCAGCGACGAGGGGGTGGTCATTGTGGACGATGTGGGGGAGGTGAAAGCTGATGAGGGTTCGCCTGCATGAGGTGATCGCGCCAGTGTTCTGGCCCGTCCATCGGGCAGTGCGCAGCGGCGCCGCGCAGGAGGTGGTGGCCAAGGGCGGGCGCGGTTCCGGCAAGTCCAGCTATATTTCGCTGGAACTGGTGCTGCAGCTGCTCCGCCATCCGGACTGCCATGCCGTGGTGCTGCGCAAGGTGGGCGGTACGCTGCGCACCAGCGTTTACGCCCAGATCTGCTGGGCCATCGCCGCGCTGGGGCTGGCCGGCCGGTTCAAATGCACCGTCAGCCCGATGGAGTGCGTCTACCTGCCTACCGGGCAGAAGATCCTTTTCTTCGGGCTGGACGATGCGGGGAAGCTCAAGAGCATCAAGGTTTCCTTCGGCTCCATCGGGCTGTGCTGGTTTGAGGAACTGGACCAGTTCGACGGGCCGGAGGAGGTTCGCAACGTGGAGCAGAGCGTCTTCCGCGGGGGGCGGTTCGCGCTGACCTTCAAGAGCTTCAACCCGCCCGCCATGGCCCGCAGCTGGGCCAACCGCTACGCGCTGGAGGCCCGCCCGGGCAAGCTGGTCCACCACTCCACCTACCGGGATCTGCCGCCGGGCTGGCTGGGGGCGCGGTTTTTGGCGGACGCCGCCCATCTGCAGACGGCAAACCCCGACGCCTACCGGCACGAGTACCTGGGCGAGGTGGTGGGCAGCGGTGCGGCGGTCTTCGCCAACCTGCGGCTGGAACCGCTGGAGGAAACCCGCCTCGCCGCCTTTGACCGGCTTTACCACGGTGTGGACTGGGGCTGGTACCCCGACCCCTGGGCCTACAACGCGGTGGCCTACGACGCCGCCCGCCGCACACTGTACATCCTGGACGAACTGACCCGCACCCGCACCCCCAACCGGGAGACCGCCCGCCTGCTGGCGGAGCGGGGCGTGGGGGAGGACGGCGGCCCCCTGACCGCCGACGCGGCGGAACCGAAATCCTGCTCCGACTACCGCGCCGCCGGCCTGCCCTGCCGAGCCGCCCAAAAAGGCCCCGGTAGCGTGCGGGAGAGCATGAAATGGCTGCAGGGGCTGGCGGCCATCGTCATCGATCCGGCGCGCTGCCCCGCCACCGCCGCCGAGTTTGCCGAGTACGAGTACCAGCGCGACCCCCGCACCGGCGAGGTGCTGCCCGGCTACCCCGACCTGAACAACCACCACATTGACGCGGTGCGCTATGCGGTGGAAAGCATTTGGAGGAGGAGAGGACAATGAATGTATCCCGTAAGTGAAGCCTACCTGGCAGCTATCCGCGCGCCGGTGCGCACCGACCGGCTGACCGGGCAGCTGGCCCTGGCCGACGGCGCCGTGCTGGAACTGACCGCCGCCGACCTGATGAGCGGCAGCGTCACCATCGACAACCAGTGCGTCACCGGGGAGGAACTGCAGTTCGGCTGCGTCTACCTGGGGCAGGCGGCCTTCCAGCTCAAGACCGCCCGCAGCCGCGCCGCCCTGTACGGCGCGGTGCTGACGCTGACCTACCGGCTGCTACTGGCGGACGGCAGCTGGTACCATCTGCCGCTGGGCGTCTACACCGTGGCCGAGGCGGAGCGGAGGGGCGTCAGCGTCTCCATCAAAGCCTACGACAATATCCTGGCGCTGGAGAGCGCCTACGACGGCGTGGCCCTGCAGGGGACCCCCGGCGAGATGCTGGCCCAGATCGCCGCTGCCTGCGGCCTGGAACTGGGCCAGACCGCCGAGGAACTGGCCGCCCTGCCCAACGGCGGCGAGACTTTCCAGCTGGATGGCACCGACGGCTGCGAGACCTGGCGGGACTGTGTTTCCGCCGTCGCCCAGGCGGTGGGCTGCTTTGCGGCGGCGGACCGGGCCGGGGCGCTGGTGCTGCGCGGCTTTGCGCCGGAGGCCTGCGTCAGCCTGGGCCGCGCGGCCCGGTGCGAGGTGAGCGTTTCGGACTTCCGCTGCCGGTACAGCGGCGTCACCGCCGGCGGGCTGGCCGCCTTTGCCGGGGAGGAGGGCGGCCTGACGCTGGACCTGGGGGAGGCCCCGCTGCTGGAAAAAGGGCTGGAAAGCCACCGCCAGGCCCTTCTGGATGCGCTGATGCCGGTGCTGACCGCCGCCGCGTACACCCCCGCCACCCTGACGATGCCCGGCGACCCGGCGCTGGAATGTGGCGATCGAATCACCCTGCCGGAAGCGGGCGCGGCGGAAGGCCCCGCCATGCTGGTGACGCATCTGGTGTGGAAGTTCCACGGCCTGCAAACCCTGAAAAGCGTGGGCCGCAACCCCCATCTGGCGGGGGCGTTCAGCCGGGAGCAGCGGGTGCTGCAAAAGCTGCAGCAGGAATCCGAGCGGCGCAAAACCATCTATTACAGCTTCACCAACCGGCAGCCGCTCACGGTGGGAAGCGGCGCGGTGCAGGCAGCTTCGGTTCTCTTCGCCACCACCGAGGCCACCACCGCCCTCTTTCTGGCCCAACTGCTGGTGGAGGCGGAGCCGGAGGAGGCGGGCGGCAGCGTGACCCTGACGGTGCGCTACTACCTGGACGGCGCGCCGGTGGAGGATTTTGCCCCGGTGCAGACCTTGGGGGCGGGGCCGCACACGCTGGCGCTGTTCTACCCGCTGGCGGCGCTGGCGGGCAGCTCCACCGCCAGCTTTGGGCTGCGCCTGGCGGCGTCCGGCGGTTTGGTGCGGCTGGGGCTGGGGCAGCTGCGGGCCGTCATCAGCGGCCAGGGCTTGGCCGGCGCAGTGCGCTGGGATGGCCGCATCGACGCCGAGGACCTGCTGCCCGCCCTGACGCTGGCGCAGAGCATGGCGGTGAGGCTGCCGACCGTCCGGCTGGAAGGCCCTGCGGCGGATCTGCCCGCGGCGGCTGCCTGCCAGGCCGCGCTGACCGCCCTGCCCCTGACCTGCGGGGTGCGGCTGCGCGGCGCGGCGGACGAGATACTGATCGAGTGAAGGAGGGAAACACCTATGGCTTTGCACGGCCATACCATCTTGGAACTGACCAACGCCCGCACCGGCCAAACCCGGCGAGTGGAGAAGGACAACCTGGTCACAAACGCGGCGGACAAGGTGTTCAACACCCTGCCCACCCTGCTCAATTTCAGCAAGATTCACTACATGGACGGCGCCTGGGCCGACCTGGTCACACCGGTGTTCGGCGGCCTGCTGCTCTACGACAGCCCCCTGGGCGCGGAGGAGGGGCGGCTGTTCGCCCCCGCATCCGCCCAAGTCACCGGCGCGGCCTGCTATGGGCTGCAGAACAGCGGCAGCAATCTCTGCCGTGGCAGCTTCAACAGCAGCGAGAGCAGCCTGGATCTGGAGGGCGGCTTGGCGAAATTCGTCTATGATTTTGCCACCAGCCAGGCCAACGGCACCATCGCGTCGGTCTGCCTCACCTCCCTGGGCGGCGGCTATTTTGGCGAGACGGACGCCGCTTGCACCGCCCAGGCCGACGTCTCTTACGAGACCTGGGGCGGACCGTGGGGTATCGGCGCCCTTTACCCCTATTTGACGATGCACCGGGCGATCGCCGACTGTGGTATGCCGCTGGAACTGGACCTGGAGCAGGATACCCTGCTGACCGCCCAGCTGACGGTGGGGACAAGCCAAAAGACGCTGACCCTCTACCGGCTGGAGGCAGGGCTGCGGGAGCTGCGCCTGGTGCAGGGAACCGGCGCCAAGCGCACCGCCAGGATCGTGAGCAGCACAAGCTACGATATCTCCGACGTGGTGCAGAGTACCGACAGCGACTGGGAAAGCTGCTGCCGGGTGTGCTTTGACCCCGAGAGGCGGCTCGTCTACCTGGTCTGCACATCCAAGGGAAGCGTGGCGCTGAACGGTGTGGTGAAGGTGTGGGAACTGGACCCCGCCACCGGCGAAAGCCGCACTGTCACCGTCACCAACACCACCGGCATCCTGTTGGAGGGATCGGTGAGCAGCACCTCCAGCAACCGAGGGCCGCTGCTCAACGGCTTTGTGTACGGGGGCAGGCTCTACCTGGGCAAGGACGGCGGCGGTGAGATCTACGCCTTCCCGCTGGACGACCCCACCGACGTGCAGGAGATCGAGCGCAACGGCCTGACCATGGCCTACGTCCACGACGCCTACGCCGGGCGGCTCTACTGCTATGATTCCACCAGCGGGCTGGTGCTCAACACCGAGAGGCGGACCATCCTGCGCACCGAGGGCAAGGGATACTACGCCAACAACGCCTACGAGACCGGCTTTGTTCCGATCTACCCCCAAGGCCCGCTGGTGTTGCGCACCACCGGCGGCAAAAACTACTGCTTCCCAACGGTGCGCCACAACTACCTGGCCACCATCAACGACCTGGCCGAGCCTGTGGAAAAGACCGCCGCCCAGACCATGAAGGTGACTTACATTTTGAGGGAGGAATAACGATGCGTTTGCAAAACGGCGAGGCCCTGCTGCGCTGGCCGCTGGCACGGCACATTATCACCCAGGGCTGGCGCACCAACGGCGGCGGGGCGCACGGGGCCATCGATCTGCGCACCGCCTGGGACGGCGGCACGCGGCAGCCCGTCTACGCCGCCGAGGACGGCACCGTGGACTGGGTACAGACATGGGACGGCAGGACCCGCACCGGCCTGCAGAGCTACGGCAACGCGGTGCGGCTGCTGCACGCGCCCTGGAACGGCAGGACGCTGCAGACCAGGTACGCCCACCTGGACACCGTGCTGGTAGCCCCGGGCCAGCAGGTCAAGGAGGGCGACCTGCTGGGCATCAGCGGCGAGAGCGGCAACTGCTACGGCGCGCACCTGCATTTTGAGGTGATCTGGGGCGGCGCACGCACCAACCCGCTGGTGTGGCTGGACGGCGACTTCACCACCGCCGACGCGGCGGTATACACCTACGGTCCCGGGGAGCACGCGGTGGAAAGCGCCGCCTCACCGACGCCGGTGCTGACCACCCTGTGCATCGGCCCCGCCAGCCCCGGCGACGCGGCCCGCCTGCGGGCCCTGGCCGAGGAGCTGGCGCTACCCTGCCAAGAGCAGTGAGGGGGCGGTGCGATGGAATGGACGGTGGTGACGGTCTGCGTGGCGCTGGCGGGGCTGTTTGCCACGGTGGGGCGGCCGGTGGTGGAACTGAACCGCAGCATCACCCGGCTGACCACCATGCTGGACGTGCTGACCCGGCGCCTGGACCGCCTGGAAACGGAAAACAGGCAGACCCACGCCCGCCTGTGGGACCGGCTGGAAGCGCAGGATAAACGCCTGCAACATCTGGAAAAGGAGGAATGACCCATGAAGATCAACTGGAAGGTGCGGCTGCGGAACAAAGCGTTCTGGGCGGCATTCATCCCCGCCCTGCTGCTGGCGGTGCAGGCCGCGCTGCGGCTGGGCGGCATCGACTGGCAGCCCGCCGCGCTGAACGCCCAGCTGCTGGGGCTTTTGGATGCAGCCTTTGCGCTGCTGGGAGTGCTGGGGGTGGTGGCTGACCCAACCACCGCCGGCTGGGGCGATAGCGCCCGCGCCCTGACCTATGAGCAGCCCGGCGGGGAGGAGTGAGGGGATGCAGAGTTACCTGGAACAGGCGTTCGGCAAAAGCGATGTGACCACCCCTAAAATGCGCGCCGCCGTGCGAGAATGGTTCGACCTGTACTACGGCGCGCCCCGCCCTGGCGAGGACCCATCCGCCCGGGTGGCGGCCCTTCTCGTCGGCAAGCTCTGCCGCACCGTCTTTGCCGAGTACGAGGCCCGGCTGCAGGGCGGCGACGGATGGCAGCGGGGCAATCTGGAACGGCTGAACGGCGCGGCAAAAACCGCCATGCAGTACGCCCTGGTGGGCGGCGAATGTCTGCTCAAGCCGGTGCCGGCGGGCAAGGGGTTTGACTTTGTGCCTATCCGGCGGGACTGCTACGTTCCCCTGGGGCGGGGCAGCCACGGCGCGCTGCAGGCCGTCGGCACCATGGAGGTGTTGCACCAGAACGGTCGCCGCTACGCCCTGCTGGAACGCCGCACGGCGGAGGAGGACGGCCTTGCCATCGAGACCCGGCTGTTTGAACTGAACGGTCAGGCGCTGGGCCGCGCCCTGCCGCTGACCGCCCTGCCCGCCTGCGCCGGCCTGGTGCCGGAACTGCGGCTGCGCGGCGTGGCGGGGGTGGGCCTGGCGGTGCTGCGTACCCCACTGGCCAACTGCGTGGACGGCAGCGCCGACGCGGTGGCCGTCTACGCCCCGGCGGTGGGGTTGCTGCATGCCCTGGGCCGCTGCGATGCCCAGCTGGAGGCTGAGTTCAAAAACGGCGCCTCCCGCGTTTTTGCGTCGGAGGATCTGCTACGCCCCGACGCGGCGGGCCGCCGCGCCCTGCGGGACGACCTCTTCGTCGGCCTGCCGGACGACCCGGCCAACGTGGGGGTCACTGTCTACAGCCCCGCGCTGCGGGAGCAGAGCTACCTGGCCCGCAAGCAGGATATCCTGCGCAGCTGTGAGAATGTGCTGGGCCTCAAACGGGGACTGCTCAGCGAGGATGCGGAGACCGAGCGCACCGCCACCGAGATCACCGCCACCACCGCCGACTATGACCTGACCATCCGGGAACTGCAGGGGGCGTGGGCCGCTGCGGCCCGCCAGGCGATGGAACTCTGCGCCGCGCTGGGCGGCCTGTACGGCCTGCACGCCGTGCCGCCCGCCGGGGCGGAACTGCTGATCGACTGGGGCGACGGCGTTCTGTATGACCGGGCGCGGCTTTGGGCCGAGCAGCGGGAGATGGTCGCCGCCGGGCTGCTGCGCCCCGAACTGGCCCTGGCCTGGTACTACGACCTGCCCCACGAGACGGAGGCCGATCTGGCCGCCATCCGCAGCCGGATGATGCCGGAGGAAGAGGGCGGCAGGGGTTAAAATTTGCGCAAAAGGGCGCAAATTCAAGAGCGGCGCAGCCGCACCTTAATTTATAACATTCCAAACATTTATATCATTGATTCCCGCACAGAGGAGGTGAACACTATGGAGGAAACCCGCACCGTGCCGGAGGCCGAGGCCCCCGCCGTACCCGCCGCCCCCGCGCCCTATGCGCCGGGGACCGGCAGCACGCCGCTGGGCATGGACCGGACGGCCTTTGACCGCATGGGCTACCGGGAGCGCCTGGCGCTCAAGCGCGACGATCCCGAGACCTACCGCACCCTGAAAAACAGCTGATTATTGAAAGGAGAAACGCCCTATGGCAGACTTTATCACCCAACTCAACGACATCATCGACCCCGAGGTCATGTCCGACATGGTCTCCGCTCGCATCCCCAAGAAGCTGCGGGTCGCCCCCTTCGCCAAGATCGACGACACCCTGGCGGGCGTGCCGGGCGATACCATCACCGTACCCGCCTACACCTACATCGGCGACGCCGCCGACGTGGCCGAGGGCGCCGAGGTCGCCATCGAGAAGATGACCACCTCCACCCGCAAGGCCACCATCAAGAAGGCCATGAAGGGCATCGGCCTCACCGACGAGGCGGTGCTCTCCGGTTACGGCAACCCGGTGGGGGAGGCCAACACCCAGCTGGCCCTGGCCATCGCCGCCAAGATCGACAACGACTGCATGGACGCCCTGCAGACCGCCAGCCTGATCTATGACGGCTCCGCCGCAGCCATCAGCTACAACGGCATTGTGGACGCCGTCGACCTCTTTGAGGAGGAGATGGGCTGCTCCGACAAGGTGCTCTTCGTCCACCCCAAGCAGGTGACTCAGCTGCGCAAAAACGCCGATTTCCTCAGCGCCGATAAGTACCAGCCCGGCGTCAGCCTCACCGGCGAGATCGGCATGATCGCCGGCTGCCGCATCGTTCCCAGCAAGAAGGTGCCGCTGGATGCGGGCGTCTATGCCTGCCCCATCGTCAAGCTGGAGGCTGACCCAGAGACCGAGGATGAGATCCCGGCCCTGACCATCTACCGCAAGCGGGAGGTCAACATCGAGACCGAGCGCAAGCCCAAGACCCGCACCACCGAGATTACCGCCGATGAGTTCTATGTGGCGGTGCTCTCCAACGAGGCCAAGGTGGTGCTGGCGAAGTTCAAGGCGTAAGGGGGCTTGCAGTTGCCAAACTACACGTTTTACCGCGATATCTACCTGGGCGAGGATATCCCGGAGGAGCAGTTCCCCCGTTTCGCTCAGCGGGCGGCCCAGCTGCTGGCCCACTGGCGATCGGTGTTCCGGGTCGAGCCGCGCCCCGGCATTGAGGAGGCGGAGGCGCACGCCCTGTGCGCCGTGGCCGACGCTATGTACGAGTTCGCCCAGGAGGACGAGGCCCGGGGGCTTTCCAAGGTCAGCGTCGGCTCGGTGAGCGAAACCTATGTGGCCCCGGCGGAGCTGTGCGCCACCACCCTGAGCCTGCGGGAGGCCCATTACCGCCGGGAGGCGGGCTACTATCTGACGATTGGGCGGTGGGTGCATGAAGCATAACCCTCTCTGCGGCCAGACCGTGACCCTCTACCACCCCGACGAGGCGGGCGGGACGGTGACGCGCACCGTGGTGCATGGCGTCAGCTGGCAGCGGGGCCGCCGCCAACTGCCCGGCGCGCAGGGTACCCGGGAGGGCAGCGTGCTGCTGCTGGTCATCCCCGAGACCGCTGCCCGCTATGGGGTGGACTACACGCTGGCCCCCGGCGACCGGGCCGTGCCGTGGGAAGGCCCCGAGGTGGCCTGGACGGATTGGCCGGACTTTATCCCGGCGGCGGGGGAGACGGCGGTGATCGAGTATGTGACCCCCTTCACGCTGCGGGGGCAGCCCCATCATGTGGAGGCGGGCGGCTGGTGGACCGCCGCCGGCACCGGCGCCCACAGCCTGACCAACTGAGGGAGGAACCGCAATGAGAGAGACCATCCTGACCGAACTGACCGCCTGGCTGGCGGCAGCCCCCTGCCTGGCGGGGATCCGTGCCTGGCAGATCGACGACGCGGGACCGATGCCCTGGCAGGGCGGCGTTTTCCCCGCCGGGGTCACTGTGACTGCCCGGCGGCAGGATCTGTGTGGCGGCGTCACGCTGCGCTGCCGGGCCGCTTTTGTGGTGCGGCTGGCGCTGCCCCAGGGCCGACGCGCCCAGAACGCCGCCCTGCTGCTGGCCCTGCAGGATTGGGTGGCCCGGCAGAGCGCCGCCCGCGCCGCGCCCGCCTTCGGCAATGCCGAGTTTGACCGCGAGACGCTGAGCGCCGGCGAGGGCCGCCTGGAACGGGCAGAGGCCGCCGGCGTGGGCATCTATGCTGTCCGCCTGACGGCGGACTACACCGAGTATGATAAGGAGGAACAACCGTGAAGATCGAACGCAAATACATGGCGCATTACCTGAACGCCGCTTTCAGCGACCCCACCGCCAGCTATGTCCGCCTGGGAACTGACCTGGAGGAGTACGCCCCCGAATTGACCGCCAACGTGGAGAAAAAGTCCAATATTTTGGGCCAGACCAGCGTGGTGATCGACAGCTACCAGAAGCAGGGGGAGGTCAGCCCCTACTACGCCCGCAGCGGGGACCCGCTGTTTGAAAAGCTGCAGGCCATCATCGACGGCGACATGGTGCTGGACGACCTCAAGACCGATATGGTGGAGGTCAAGCTGTGGAACGCCTCCGCCGAGGGGGTCTACCCCGCCGTGCGGGAGGAGGTCTACATCGAGGTGGTCAGCTACGGCGGCGATACCACCGGCTACCAGGTACCTTTCAACGTTCACTACACCGGCGTGAAGACGGCGGGGACCTTTGACGTGAAGACCAAGACCTTCACCGCCGCGTGATTTGGCGGTGAAACAGCAGGGATAAGGAGGGAACCATGCAAAACCTGACCATCGATACCGGCGTGCAGGAATTTTCCGTCAACGGGCGGGGTGTGCTGCGCTTCAACCCCGGCGACCCCAACCTGTACCGCCGTTTTTTTGACGCCCGCGAGGCGCTGGCCCGCCTGGACGAGGAACTGACCCGCGAGGCCGCCGCCCTGGATGAACGCGACGGCCTGACCGCCGAGGCGCGGGCTGAGGCGGGGCTACGCCTGCTGGCAGAGTATGACGCCAAGCTGAAGGCGCTGCTGGGCGGGGTGTTCGGCAGCGGCAGCGACTTTGACGCCGCGCTGGATGGGGTCAACCTGGCGGCAGTGACTGCCAACGGTAAGCGGGTGGTGCAGAACCTGCTGGAGGCGCTGGCGCCCATCCTGCAGCAGGGTGCCGAGGCGGGCATGACCGCCCGCGCCCGCGCCGCCGCCCAGGAGGCCGACCGCGCCCGCGCCGCCCGCAGCGCTCTGCCCGTATGACCGCGCCCGACCTGTGGACGCTGCCCACGGCGGGGGAGTGGGAGGGACGGCGCTACGCCATCCACAGCGACTACCGGGATGTGCTCACCGTCATCGCCTGGCTCACCGGCGCGCAGGGCGGCGAACTGCTGCCGGAGGAGCGGTGGTATACCGCCATGTACCTCTTTTACCGGGATTTTGCCGCCATGCCCCGGCGGGATTGGCAGGCCGCCAGCGATTTTTTGGCGATGTTTTTGGCCGGCGGGCGGCCCCAGCCAGAGCAGCCCGGCCCCAAGCTGCTGGACTGGCAGCAGGACGCCGCGCTGATCGCGGCGGGGGTGAACCGGGTGGCCGGGCGGGATGTGCGCACCCTGCCCTACCTGCACTGGTGGAGCTTCCTGGCCTGCTTTGACGCCATCGGGGAGGGAACGCTGGCCACCGTGGTATCTATCCGGGATAAGCTGCGCCGGGGCAGGCGGCTGGAAGGCTGGGAACTGGAGTTCTACCGCGCCCACCGCGCCGAGGTGGATCTGCGCCCCGCCCTGACCGGCGAGGAAGCCGCCGCCCGGGCCGAACTGCAGGCTCTGCTGGCGTAGGCAGCCCGCCAAGGCCCGGCGGCCACACCCTGCCTCAAAATGAAGGGAGGAACCATCATTACACAAACGATTTCTTTTGACGAGCTGGCGGTCCTGAGCGGCTCCGCCGCCGGCCTGCGGGCCGCGCTGAACGATCTGGCCGCCGCGCTGAGCAGCGTGGGCGACGCGGGCGGCCAAACGCGGGAGGTACTGGACGCGCTGCAGAGCGGCATCAAGGCCACGGCGGCCCAGAGCGCCAAGGCGGTGCGCAGCCTGGCAAAATTTGACGAGATCAACCGCCTGGCCGCCCCCAAGGCCGAGACCGAAACGGCGGACGCCGCCAAGACCGCCCGGGAGACCAAGACCGGTCAAACCGACCGCAAGGCGGCCGAGGCACAGAGCGCCCTGGATTCCCTCAGACCGCTGCTGGATTCCCTGCGGGCGCTGTGGGCGGATTTTTGGGCGTACCTGCAAACCTTTTACGCCCCGGCCATCGCCGCCTGGTCCGCCGCCTGGGGCCGGCTGCAAACCGCCGCCCTGGCGGTGTGGGAGCCGGTCAAGACGGCGGCGCTGGGCCTTTGGCGGGATGCGCTGGCCCCGCTGGGAACCTACCTGGCCACCGTCTTCCTGCCCGGCGTGGTCAACAGCTTCTCCGCCGCTTTCGCGCCGTTGGCCGGCGGCGCGGCGGTTGCCGCCGTCACGGCGCTGGGGAACACCTTCACCTGGCTGTGCGGCCTGCTGGGCGAAGCGGTCCACACCGTGGCGTTGCCCGCGTTGGAACTTCTTCTGGCGGTGTGGCAGGGCCTGATGGACGGCATCCGCTCCTCCTGGGCCGCCTACGGCCAGCCCGTTCTGGACGGCGCTGTGCTGGCCTGCCAAAACCTCTGCGCCGTCCTTACCGCCCTGTGGAGCGCCGTCGTTCAGCCGGTGCTGCAGCGGCTCATCGCCCTGCTGGGGGAACTGTGGCAGAACCATCTTCTGCCCCTATGGCAGAGCGCCGCCCAGGCGCTGGGGGCGGTGGCCCAGCTGGTGCTGACGGTGTGGAACACCGTCCTGGCGCCGCTGGCGGCCTGGCTGATCTCTGCCTTCGGGCCGGTGTTCACCCAGGTGTTCGCTGTGGCGGCCCAGGCGGTTGCCGCCGCCGCAGCGCTGGTGGTTGACGCGGTCAACCTGGCGCTGACCGTGCTGCGGGGCCTGGCGGATTTTGTCACCGCCGTTCTGCGGGGCAGCTGGGATGCCGCCTGGAACTCCATGGCCGCCACCGTCAGCGCCGTCTGGCAGCGCATCACCGCCACCGTGCAGGATGCAATAAACCATGTGAAGGGCATCGTCAACGGTATGTTGGATGTCATCGCCTCGGCGGTCAACGCGGTGCTGCAGACCATTGCCCGCCTCAAAAGCGCGGCGTCGGGAGCCGTTTCGGGGGCACAGACCGCCCTGCGGGGGCGCGCCGTCCCAGCGGCCAGCTTCCGGGTGCCGGCGTTGGCGGCGGGGGCGGTCATCCCGCCCAACCGGGAGTTTTTGGCCCTGTTGGGCGATCAGCGCGGCGGCACCAACATTGAGGCACCGCTGGAAACGATCCGGCAAGCCTTTGCCGAGACGCTGGCCGCCCTGGGCGGCGGCGACGCCCAGCCCATCAACATCTACATTGGCGAGGAACTGCTGGACAGCGTGATTGCCGCCAGCCAGAACCGCCGCACGCTGCGTAGCGGAGGAAGGTGAGACTATGGACATTCTGACCATTGACGGCGTGGCGCTGCCCGCGCCCAACGAGTACAAGGTGGCGCTTTCCGACCTGGACAGCGCCGGGACGGGCCGCACCGAGGATGGCGTTCTGGTGCGGGAGCGGGTGCGCGGCGGCGTTGCCAAGATCACCGCCAGCTGGAGCGCTCTCTCCACCGCAGACTGCGCCAAGATCCTGAACGCCACCGCCGCCGACCGCCTGGAGGTGGCCTACTTCTTCGGCGAGACCCGCACCGCGGCCATGTACGCGGGGGAGCGCACCGCCAACCTGGTGGCGGCCCGCGCTACCCAGGCGGTGTGGTCGGTGGACCTGAGCCTGATCGAATATTGAGGCAACAACGCATAATTCAAAGCGCCG